>JAHEEU010000043.1:0-450 GCA_024640545.1 Geobacteraceae bacterium | reverse complement strand
CGCAACAGGCGATCGAGCTTTTCGTGCAGAGCGGCATGACCCTCATGGTCGGCGGCTTCGGGCTGGTCGGTGCCCCCTTGACCCTGATCCAGGCCATCAACGACAGCGACCGCAAGGACCTGACCGTCATCAGCAATAACCTCGGCGAACCGGGCAGGGCGCTCGGCCAGACCTATCGGCTGGGCAAGGTCAAGCGGGCGGTTGGTTCCTACTTCACCAGCAACCCGGAAGTGGCCGATGGCTACGCCCGGGGGGAGATCGAGATCACGCTCCTCCCCCAGGGGACTTTGGCCGAGGCGATCCGGGCCGCGGGTGCCGGCCTCGGCGGCTTTTATACGCCGACCGGGGTGGGGACGCTGCTTGCCGAAGGCCGGGAAGTGCGCGAGCTCAACGGCAGAAGCTACCTGTTCCAGGAAGCGCTGTCGGCCGACGTCGCCCTGGTGCGGGCTT
>JAHEEU010000194.1 GCA_024640545.1 Geobacteraceae bacterium | reverse complement strand
ATCGGCCAGGCGGCCATGGAAGCTGCGGGCCGCTACGCGCTCGAGCGCAAACAGTTCGGCCGGTCGATCAGCGATTTCCAGGCGATTCAATGGAAAATCGCCGACGCCGCGACCGAGCTGGATGCGGCCCGCCTGCTCCTGATGAATGCCGCATTCCGCAAGGAGCAGGGCCGGTCATTTGCCAAGGAAGCCTCCATGGCCAAGCTGTTTGCCACCGAAGCCGCCAACCGGGCCTGTTACGAGGCCTTGCAGATTTTCGGTGGTTACGGCTATACCACCGACTTCCCGGCCGAACGTTACTGCCGCGATGCGCGGATTACCACAATTTATGAAGGCACCAGTGAAATACAGCGCCTGATCATCGCCCGCGAAGTGCTCCGCGGCTATGCGTAAGAGATAGGACCTTAAAATATTTATCTATGAATTGGGTTGCAGGAGACCAGCCAAGGAGGCCGCCACATGTATTTCCAGTTGACTGAAGAGCAGAGCCTGATCCGTGAAACGGTGCGCAGTTTTGCAGAAAACGAGCTGGCGCCGTCGACTGCCGAGCGCGACGAGAACGAGCGCTTCGACCGCGAGTTGATGTTTGACAAGCTTGCCGAACTGGGCCTGGCCGGGATCGTTTTCCCCGAGGAATATGGTGGTGCCGGCGCCGACTACATCAGCTATGCGATCGCCGTGGAAGAACTTTCCAGGGTCTGCGCCTCAACCGGTGTGACCCTGTCGGCGCACCTCTCCCTGGGCGCCAACCCGGTCTGGCTGTTCGGCACAGAGGAACAGAAGCAGAAGTTCCTGACGCCCATGGCAGAAGGCAGCAAGCTTGGGGCTTTCGGCCTGACTGAGACCGGAGCCGGCTCTGATGCCGGCGGCACCAAGACCTTCGCGGCACGGGATGGCGAAGAGTGGGTCATCAATGGCAGCAAGATCTTCATCACCAACGGTGGCGATGCGGAAACCTATATCGTCTTTGCCCGAACCGACAAGAATGCGCAGAAACACCATGGCATCAGTGCCTTCATAATCGACAAGGGCACCCCCGGTTTCAACTTCGGCAAGAAGGAAAAAAAGATGGGCATCCGTTCCTCGCCGACCATTGAGTTGGTGTTCGAAAACTGCAGAATCCCGGCGGACCGCCTGCTCGGCAAAGAAGGCGAGGGGTTCAAGATCGCGATGAAGACCCTGGACGGCGGGCGCATCGGCATTGCCGCACAGGCCCTGGGGATCGCCCAGGGCGCTTACGAGGCCGCCCTGAACTACGCCCGCGAGCGCAAGCAGTTCGATCAGCCGATCGCCGGCTTCCAGGCGGTACAGTTCCTGCTGGCTGACATGGCGCTGCGCATTGAAGCGTCGCGCCTGCTGGTCTACCAGTCGGCCTGGCGGGCGAGTGCCGGGCTCTCCTATGGCAAGGAATCGGCCATGGCCAAGCTGAGCGCTTCGGAAACGGCCATGTGGGTCACCACCAAGGCGGTCCAGGTCCATGGGGGGTACGGCTATACCAGAGAATTCCCGGTCGAGAGAATGATGCGCGACGCCAAGATCACGGAAATCTACGAAGGGACCAGCGAAGTGCAGAGGCTGGTGATCGGCGCGGCCATTACCCGTGGATAAAGGTTTCCCCCGAGGAGGCCGGGATAATCATGAGAACCAGAGATAGTCTGATGTCGGAATTCACTGCCCGGGTGCTGATCTGCAATGCCTTGCGAAAGGACGAGATGACATGAACAAGGAGCTGGATGTGGGGGTTGCTCTCCTGCAGGACTTGAGCAAAGAGGAGTTGATCGCCATCATCGTCGACGATGCCAAGAACTGGCTCGCCCATGACGGGCTCTGGTTCCAGGCTGTCGAGGAGAGATACGGCATGGAGACGGCGATCGAGGTTGATCGGGCTGCCTGGGAAAAGTTCACCGTGGTCGAAGCCAAGCGGATCATGGCCCGACTCGGGATTGAGCCCGGGGGAGGCATCCCGGCGCTGGTCGAGTGCCTCAAGCATCGCCTGTATGCACGCCTCAACCTGCAGGAGTCGATCGAGGTCAGCGCCGCACGAGCCGTCTTTCGCATGGTCGACTGCCGCGTACAGTCGGCCCGCAAGCGCAAGGGGTTGCCGGATTTTCCGTGTAAGAGCGTCGGCCTGGTCGAATATACCGGATTTGCCAGGACCATCGACCCGCGCATCGAGACCCGTTGTCTTGCCTGCCCGCCGGACGCCCACCCGGAGGGGTTCTGGTGTGCCTGGGAATTTGTCCTGCGCCCCTGAGTGCCGCAGGCAGTGGGAGGAGCGGCAAGATATCTTGCAGTGCCGCTCATCGCCCGTCGCCGTTGACACCTGAGCGTTGCCATTGTTTACACCGCTGACCATATGGCCGGCTGCCATGTTTGCGTGGCCAATGCAGAACAACCGTAATTACAATAGGTTGCGGGTTAGGTGTCGATATCCTTGCCGAAAGGCAGGGCTTGGTATCGGCCTTGCAGAACTGGTAGGGCAGACAGGCAGCATCAGCGCTATCGAGTAATGGAGAGAGTGATGGAGACCTATCCCAGTTTGAATTTCCAGTTGGGTGACACGGTAGACCTGATCCGCGACACGGTGCGTGACTTCGCTCTCGCGGAGATCGCCCCGCGGGCGACCGAAATCGACCAGAACAATGCGTTCCCCCCGGACTTGTGGGAGAAGATGGGCAGCCTGGGCCTGCTGGGTATCACCGTTGGGGAGGAATACGGCGGCGCCGAGATGGGGTACCTGGAACATGTCGTGGTCATGGAGGAGATCAGCCGGGCTTCCGCATCGGTTGCCTTGTCCTACGGGGCGCATTCCAACCTCTGCGTCAACCAGATCCACCGCAACGGCAATGCCGAGCAGAAGCGGCGCTACCTGCCCAAGCTGGTGAGCGGCGAGCACGTCGGCGCCCTGGCCATGAGCGAGGTCGGGTCGGGCTCCGATGTTGTCAGCATGAAGCTGCGGGCCGACAAGCGGGGCGACCGTTACCTGCTCAATGGCCACAAGATGTGGATTACCAACGGACCCGACGCCGACACCCTCGTGGTCTACGCCAAAACCGATATGGACGCGGGGCCGCACGGCATCACGGCGTTCATCATCGAGAAGGGTTTCCCGGGTTTCTCCACGTCGCCAAAGCTCGACAAGTTGGGGATGCGCGGCAGCAACACCTGTGAACTGGTTTTCAAGAACTGCGAAGTCCCCGAAGAGAACGTTCTCGGTGATGTCGGCAAGGGCGTCAGGGTGTTGATGAGCGGACTCGATTATGAACGCGTGGTGCTTTCCGGCGGGCCCCTCGGCATCATGGCGGCCTGTATGGACGTGGTGCTTCCCTACCTGCACGAGCGCAAGCAGTTCGGCTACGCCATCGGCGAGTTCCAGCTGATGCAGGGAAAGATGGCCGACATGTACACCACGCTGAACGCCTGTCGGGCCTACGTCTATGCCGTGGCCAAGGCCCTGGGCGATGGTGGATCAAACCGCAAGGATGCCGCCGGGGCCATACTCTACTCGGCCGAGCGCGCAACCTGGATGGCCCTGGAGGCGATTCAGTGTCTTGGCGGCAACGGTTATATCAACGAATACCCGACCGGCCGCCTGCTGCGTGACGCCAAGCTCTACGAGATCGGGGCCGGGACCAGCGAAATCCGTCGTATGCTGATCGGCCGGGAACTTTTCAACGAAACGGCCTGAGGAGGGCGACGCCAACCCTCTCAGGAGAGCACCGCCCAGAAGCTTTTCATTCCAGGTCTGTCCACCCCGTCGGGAACGGGGCGGCGACTCACCAGCAACCGGCAAAAACGGTGGCTGCAAAGGACGGCAACATCTCAATGAGTATCTTCAAGAGCGCCATCAATACGGGTTCCGAGGAGTTTCGCAAGAACGCCGACGCCATGCGGCAACTCAACCGGGACCTCGAGGAGCAGGTCGCGCAGATCCGGCTGGGCGGGCCCGCCCAGGCCCGCGCCAAGCATGAGAGCCGGGGTAAACTGCTCCCCCGTGAGCGGATCCGCCGATTGCTCGACGTCGGCTCGCCCTTCCTTGAATTCTCCCAGTTTGCCGCCTACGGTATGTACGCTGGTGCGGCGCCGGCAGCCGGTATTATCACCGGCATCGGCCGGGTCATGGGGCATGAGTGCATGATCGTCGCCAACGACGCCACGGTCAAGGGCGGCACCTACTTCCCGCTCACGGTCAAGAAACACCTGCGTGCCCAGGAAATTGCCGCCGAGAACCGTCTGCCGTGCATCTACCTGGTCGACTCGGGCGGTGTCAACCTGCCTGAGCAGGACCAGGTCTTTCCGGACCGGGACCATTTCGGTCGGATCTTCTACAACGAAGCCCGGCTTTCCGCCCAGGGCATTCCGCAGGTCGCCGTGGTCATGGGGTCGTGCACTGCCGGCGGGGCCTATCTCCCGGCCATGGCCGATGAAAGCATCATCGTCAAGGGGAACGGCACCATCTTCCTCGGCGGGCCGCCCCTGGTGAAGGCGGCAACCGGCGAAGTGGTCAGTGCCGAGGATCTCGGCGGTGCCGAGGTCCACTGCCGCACTTCCGGCGTGACCGACCACTACGCGGAGAACGATGCCCACGCCCTGGCGACAGCCCGCCGCATCGTCGCCAACCTCAATCTCCGCAAATCGGTCAGCCTGGCCCTGCAGCCACCGCGGGAACCGGTCTACGCTCCGGCGGAGATCGACGGGGTGATTTCCGCCGACATCCGCAAACCCTACGATGTGCGCGAAGTGATCGCACGGCTCGTTGACGGCAGCGAGTTCGACGAGTTCAAGAAACTCTTCGGCACCACCCTGATCTGCGCATTCGCCAGGATTCACGGCTACCCGGTCGGCATCGTTGCCAACAACGGCATCCTCTTCTCCGAAT
>JAHEEU010000193.1 GCA_024640545.1 Geobacteraceae bacterium | reverse complement strand
AGATGACCATGACATAACAGCCCTTGGACTGTTTCTTGACCGTATAGGCCAGGGTCCGGGTTCCCCAGTTTTCCACCTTGAGGACATTCGCGCCCTGATCTGTCAGGATCGACTTGTACTTTTCGATCAGCGCGGTCTGGTCGTCCCCGGTGACTTCCGGGTGTACGATGAAGATTGTTTCGTAGGTTCGCATTAATAGCCTCCTCTTGAGTTGTTAGCCCCGCCTGGGCGGAGCAAGGAGCGAAAGCATCCAACATGCTTCCGTCGAAAGAACTTTGTTTTTTACCACACCCCGTATCACGAGGCAATGATTTTCATAAGGTCCCGGATTACCGGAGGCAGAAGAGCGCAAAGGTTCGCAAGGTCGTCAACCGACCCGGGCCCTGAGCCTCAGGCGCCGGCCCTTCAGACGTTGAAACGGAAGTGCATAACGTCGCCATCCCTGACGATGTAGTCCCTGCCTTCGAGGCGCATCAGGCCCCTTTCCCTGGCACCGGATTCGCCTTGAGCGACCACGTAATCCTGGTAACCGATCACTTCAGCACGGATAAAGCCCTTTTCGAAATCGGTGTGAATCGCCCCGGCGGCCTGAGGCGCACGGGCCCCGGCATTGACGGTCCAGGCCCGGACCTCCTTGATTCCGGCGGTAAAATAGGTGTTCAGCCCAAGGAGTCGATAGCCGGCATGAATCAACCGGTCGAGCCCGGCCTCGTCGAGGCCGAGTTCGTCGAGAAATTCGGCTTTCTCACTGTCCGGGAGTTCAGCGATCTCGGCTTCGATCTTGCCGCAGATCAGCACCAGCTCCGAATTTTCCGCGGCCGCATGCCCCCTGAGCTGGGCAACAAACGGGTGACTGCCTGCCAGGTCGTCTTCGGCGACGTTGGCGACGTAGAGAACCGGCTTGGCGGTGATCAGGCAGAGCTCGCGCAGCAGCCGCCACTGCCCGGCGGTCAGCTCGGCACAGCGGGCAGGCTGGCCGCTGTTTAGACAAGTCTTGACCTTGTCCAGCAGAGCCAGTTCTTCCTGCATCTGCTTATCGCCGCTCTTCGCCTGCTTGGCCACACGGTTGATGCGTTTCTCAACCGTGTCCAGATCGGCCAGGTTGAGTTCGGTCTGGATCACCTCGACATCGCGCAGCGGATCAATGCTGCCGTCGACATGGATGACGTTGTCATCTTCGAAGCAGCGCACGATATGGGCGATGGCGTCCACCTGTCGAATGTGACCGAGAAACTGGTTGCCCAGCCCCTCTCCGCGGCTGGCGCCTTTGACCAGCCCGGCGATGTCGACAAACTCCATGGTTGTCGGCAGGACCTGCTGAGGCCTGACAATCCCGGCAAGCACCGAAAGACGCTGGTCCGGAACCGAGACAATGCCGACATTCGGTTCGATGGTACAGAAAGGGTAATTGGCCGACTCCGCGCCGGCGGAGGTGATCGCGTTGAAGATGGTCGATTTGCCGACGTTGGGCAGACCGACGATACCGCATTTGAATCCCATGCTGAGTTCCGTGATGAGTGAAGGTCGTGACGTGCAGGCAGCGGCTTATTGCTGACCCGTCGGCCGCGAATGTTTGACCATGTTTCTGCTGCAATTCATAAAAGCGATAGCCGGGAATAATCCCGGCTATCGGTTTCTGCACTATTTTCTGCCGCTGCCGGTCAGATCAGCAGCGGTGCGATAACCAGCGAAACAACGCTCATCAGCTTGATGAGGATGTTCATGGCCGGACCGGAAGTGTCCTTGAAGGGGTCGCCGACGGTGTCGCCGATAACCGCTGCAGCATGCGCAGCGCCACCCTTCTTCTCGCCGGCCAGTTCACCCTTCTCGATGAACTTCTTGGCGTTGTCCCAGGCACCGCCCGCATTGGACATGAACAGAGCGAGGAGAACCCCGGTCAGGGTGGCGCCGGCCAGCATGCCGCCGAGGGCCTGTTTGCCGAGGAGAAGCCCAACCAGCACCGGCGCGATAACAGCGACCACGCCAGGCAGCACCATCTCGCGCAACGCTGCGCGTGCCGAGATGTCGACGCACTTCTCCGGCTCGGGCTTGGCATCAGGCTTACCTTCAAGCAGGCCCGGAATCTCGCGGAACTGGCGGCGGATTTCGTCGACCATCTTGCCGGCGGCACGCCCGACCGAAGTCATGGTCAGCGCGCCGATAAAGAACGGCAGGGCGCCGCCGATCAACAGGCCGATAACGGTCAACGGCTCAATCAGGTTGATCGCCTCGAGTTTGACCGCCGTGGCATAGGCGGAAAAGAGGGCCAGTGCAGTCAGGGCAGCAGAGCCAATGGCAAAGCCCTTGCCAACCGCCGCAGTGGTGTTGCCGATGGCATCGAGACCGTCGGTAATCTTGCGCACTTCAGGGCCGAGACCAGCCATCTCCGAGATGCCGCCGGCGTTGTCGGCAATCGGGCCGTAAGCGTCGACGGTCATGGTGACGCCGACGGTGGCGAGCATGCCGACCGCAGCGATACCGATGCCGTACAGACCAGCGAAGTGATTGGCAACAAAGATACCGACACAGATCACCAGGACCGGCAGAACGCAGCTCTCAAGGCCGATGGCGAGGCCGTGGATGATGTTGGTCGCCGGACCGGTCTTGCTGGCTTCGGCGATCCGGTTGACTGGCGCCGAGGCCGTGTAGTACTCGGTAATCAGGCCGATGGTCACGCCGGCCAGGGTCCCGGCAAGGACCGCCCAGAAAACGCCGTTGCTGATATGCATGGCCCGGGTGATGAAGAAAGTCGCCACCAGGAAGCCGCCAGCGGCAACAAAGGTGGTGTAGCGCAGAGCGGCAGCCGGATCAATGTTCTTGAGGAACTTCATGGAGCCGACGCCGATCAGGGAGAAGATCAGTCCGGCCATGGCCAGCACCAGCGGCAGCAGCATGGCGTTGGCCTGGGTCAGCCGGAACAAATCGGAGCCGACCGCGACCGTTTCACCGGCAAGGGTGCTCATCAGACCGCTGCCAGCTGCGGCAGCGATGGCTATGGTGGCAATGATCGAGCCAACGTAGGACTCGAAGATGTCCGCGCCCATGCCGGCGGTATCACCGACGCAGTCACCGACGTTGTCGGCAATGACGCCAGGGTTCCGTGGATCGTCTTCGGGGATGCCGGCCTCGACCTTGCCCACCAGGTCGGAACCGACGTCGGCGGCTTTCGTGTAGATACCGCCACCGACACGTGCGAAAAGCGCGATCGAAGAAGCGCCCATGGCAAAGCCGTTGATGTAAACCGAGGTTTGGGGGTCACCGCCAAAGACGATATAGGCAATGCCGACCCCAATCAGGCCGAGGGAAGCAACCGACAGGCCCATGACCGCGCCGCCATTGAAGGAGACCATCAGGGCTTTTCCCTGCCCGCTGACGCGAGCCGCTTCGGCAGTGCGGACGTTGGCGTGGGTTGCAGCCTTCATGCCGATGAATCCACAAAGCATCGAGCAGGCGGCACCGCCGACAAAAGCCAGCGCGGTGTTGAAGCCCAGGCTCGGGGCCAGGCTGATCAGGAAAAAGACCAGCACGATGAAGATCGCGAGAACCGAATACTCGCGCTTCAGAAAGGTCATGGCGCCGCCGCGGATGGCATCGGCAATCTCGTGCATCTTCTCGTTACCGACCGGCTGTGACTTGATCACGTTGTAAAGCACGATGGCGATCACAAAGCCGATCACACCAAGAATTGGTGCAAACATCTGAAGTTCCATCTTTTTCTTTCCTCCCTAAGTTTTGTTGCTGATTTAAATATGGTCGTACTCAGCTCAACACTTCACGATTGTTGTAACTGTTCATGGCTTCCGGCGCCCCCCGCTCGACGAGCAGCTCCAGGGCATCGGCCGCCGCTTCTAGGTATTTTTCCAACTGGGTCCGTTCCCCGGCGCTGAACCGGCTCAGCACATGCCCGGAGACGTCGCCGCCGAACGGAGGCCGGCCGACCCCCATGCGCAACCGGTTGAAGCCTGTCTCGCCGAGCGCCGCAACGATGCTGCGCAGGCCGTTGTGGCCTCCGTGACCACCGTCCACCTTGATACGCAGACAACCGAAGGCCAGGTCGATTTCGTCGTGAATCACAATCAAATCCCCCGGTTCGACACCGAGGGATTGACAGGCAGGGGCAACACTGGCGCCGCTGCGGTTCATATATGTCTGCGGCAGGAGAATCGTCGCTTCCGCGCCGGCCACCCGCCCGACACCGTAGCTCCCCTGGTAGCCCTTGCGCTTCAGGGCGATCCCGGACCGCTCCGCCAGCCGGGTGGCGACCATGGAACCTATGTTGTGGCGGGTTTCGGCATACTCCACTCCGGGATTGCCCAAACCGACGATGAGCTTCAAACGCGCCCTGCCTAGTCTTCTTCCGAGGACTCTTCAGACTCTTCAGACTCGTCAGTCTCTTCAGCCTCTTCAGCCTCTTCGCCGGGCTCGACCTCTTCCACCTTGCGGGCCATGATGGTCAAGACCGTGAAGTTGACGTCTTGAGGGACTTCCACCCCTTCCGGCAGGGTAATATCTGAGAGATGGACCACGTCCCCGACATTCAACGCCGTTACATCGATCCCAATTGCCGTTGGGATATCGGTCGGCAGGCAGAGGACTTCCAGCTCATGACGGACCAGCTGCAGAGTGCCGCCTTCTTTTTCACCCAGGGACTTGCCAACCGGATGGACAGGAACCATGACGTTGATCTTGTTTTTCAGGTTGATCGCCAGGAAATCGACATGCTGGGTATCACGCCGGATCGCATCGATCTGCAGGTCTTTGAGGATGACGACTTTGCCGTCAAACGGACCGTCCCCCTTGAGGGTGATCAGGGTGTTCCATCCTGCTTCGGTGGCGATTGCCTGCTGCAGAGCCTTTGGATCAACGCGGAGATTGAGTG
>JAHEEU010000192.1 GCA_024640545.1 Geobacteraceae bacterium | reverse complement strand
CACCGCTCTTCGGGCAGCTCAAGGCCATGGTCGATGGCATTGCGGATGATGTGCATGAGCGGGTCGGAGACGTCCTCGATGATCAGCTTGTCGAGCTCGGTGTCGGCGCCGCGGATATCCAGGTCGACCTTCTTCCCCTGCTCGTTGGCGACGCGTCGCACGATCCGGGTCATCTTCTCAAACAGCTGGCCCACCGGGACCATGCGCACGTCCATGACGCTTTTCTGCAGCTCCTGCAGGCGGCGCTCGAGGATGCGGGTCGCCTTGCCCAGGTCGGTCGCCAGGGCCTTGTCGCCGGTGGCCTTGAGGCGGTCGTTGATGTCGGCGATCGAGCTTTTCGACAGGACCAGCTCGCCGACGATGTTCATCAGCAGGTCGAGCTTGTCGATGTCGACCCTGACCGTACGGCTGATGGAGCGCAACGAGCTGCCGCCGTCGCCGTTGTCGGCATTCACCGCAGGGGACAGTTCCTGGGCAGCGGCGAACTCCGCCGCCGGCTCAGAATCGGTCAACGCCACCGGCTCCGGTTGGTCGGCCGCAACGCCGCAGGTGCGGATGTCGAGGTCATCGCGCTCGAGCAGCAGGGCGATCTCTGCCTGGTCGAGGTCGCTGCCGAACAGGATCTGGAAAGCGATCCGCGCGCCGATCTCGCCCGCCGACGGCAGGGTGCTGATCACCTCGCCCTGCTTCTTGAGCTGCTGGGTGATTTCGGCGAGCTCCTGGTCGAAGCTGGCCAGGTCAAAACTCATGCGCAGCAGGTAAATGCTCCGCCCCTTGCGGACGTTTTCCACCAGGCGGTGCTCTTCATACTCGGTCAGCACGTTGAGGATGCCCGGGTCGATCTCCAGAGCGGCCAGGGGCCCGCCGTCTCCCGGGGCCTTGCCTTCGGCGGCCTGGCTGATCTGCGCCAGGAGGCCGGTGAGATCGAGAGTGAAATGCTCGTCGCTGCTTTTGCCGTCGATCAGTCGGATCAGGGTATCCAGGGAGCTGAACAGGGTGTCGACCAGTGCCTGTGTGAGGGGGACCTTGCCGAGGCGCAGGCCGTCGAGCAGGTTTTCCATGGAGTGGGCCAGCCGCGACAGGTCTTCGAAGCCGAACATGCCGGCCAGCCCCTTGATCGAATGAGCCCCGCGGAAGATACCGTTGAGCACGTCAGGGTCGCAGTCACCGCTGTCGAGGGAATCGGCCAGCCTGACCAGGTCGAGGTTGAGCGAACCGATGATTTCTTCGGTTTCGCTGATAAAATCCTTGAGGGCTTGGGAAGAACTCTGGTCGGACAAGAACCGCCTCCGTATCAGTCGAGGTATTCGCGAATCAGCTGCTGCAGCTGATCGGGAGCGAAGGGCTTGACCAGATAGGCGTTGGCGCCGAGGGCCATCCCCTTCTCCCGATCGCGCTCGCTCCCCTCGGTGCTAATAATCAAGAGGGGGGTCTCCCGGTAATTTTCATTGGTGCGGATGAAGCTGACCAGTTCGAGGCCGTTGATGTCCGGCATGTTGATATCGGTGATGATCAGGTCGACCTTTTCACGCGGCAAAAGGCGCAGGGCCTCGAAGCCGTTGGCCGCTTCAACGGTCTCGTAGTCGCCCATCGCCGCGATGGTCGAAACGATCAGCGAGCGCATGGTCAGTGAGTCTTCGGCTATGAGAATTTTCTTGGCCACTGCAGGCGGCTCCTTGGTTTGCTAAAGGGGGTTGCGATTACTCGTCATGCGCCGTTCGAGCAGGGCTTTTTCCATCGCCATCCCGGCCTGGGAAAGGAAGATCTCCAGAGATTCGGTATCGCCGATGGCCTTGGCCTCGGGCAGGTTGTCCCCGTACAGGACGGCGACCACGCGCCCCTCGCTGATCAGTGGTCCGACGAAGACTTCCTCGGGACGCTGGCCACCAAGCTGGTTGAAGAGGTAATCGTTCCAGTCGGTCTGCAGCGGCTTGCGGCAGCTGGGAGCAAAGGAGGCCAGGGCCTCGGCAAAAACATGCTCTGCGGCTTTCGGTATGCGAGTGTTGCGCACCCGGACATCCGCCGACTCGCCTTCCAGTTCGATGCCGAACTGGCCCAGGCCGACGATTTCCTCGTCCTTGACCAGCAGGATCACGGCCCGGTTCATCAGCTCGCTGGCGAAGCGCAGGATCAGCAGGATGATGCCGCCGCCAAGGGATGGGTTGTTCAGTTCCTGGAGCATGCCGCGCAACAGGTGCAGTCCCGGGGTCTGCTGCACCGGTTGTGGCGGAGCATCCGCCGGAGTCTCGCCCATCTCGCGGAGCAGTTCCGCGCCGAGGTTGTAGAGCTTCTCCCTGGCAGGCGCCCTGGCGGGAGGCTCGACCGGGCTCCCGGCATGAGCGACGATCGAATCGCCCAGGGCTTCCAGGATATCCCGGCCACGGTCGGCGAGGATCTCGGCCCGGGTCGGTTTTTGCAGAAGCTGCGCTATGCCAGATTCGCGCACGCTCTGTTCCTCCTCCTGGCCGGGCTGGTCCGACATGACCATGACCTGGAATTCGGGGTGGCTGCTGCGCACTTCCCTGAGCAGCTCGAGGCCGCCAGGCACGCCGCTGCCGTCGCGGTACGGCATGATCAGGTCGATGACCAGGGTCGTGGTCTGGGGATCGGCCTGGCCAACGGCCTCCAGGAACGCGCTGCCATCGGTGAAGGCGTGAACCTGCACCCTGCGCTCCTGGAGCAGATTGGCAATCTTCAGGGCGGTTTCGGAGTCGTCATCGACCACGAGGAAGCGGTGCACCCGGGCCGCGGGCTTCAGCTCGGCGGCCGCCGCTGCCGCAGCCGCCATGGCCCCGGTCCGCTCATCGAGGTTCTCTCCCCGGACTTCGGCGAGCAGCTCGTCGAGGTCGACCAGCGATTCGCCGTACATATCGACCTCTTCACCGCGGTGGCGTTTTTCATCGAGGATCCTGCTGCCTTCAATGGCCAGCCACTGGGGGTTGAGTCCCTGGTCGAGCATGAACTGCAGCGGGTTGAGGTTGGTGGAGGCCAGCTCGGAAGGCTCACCCAGATCGAAGGAAAAGGCCCCTTCGTCCCAGCTGAAGAAGCTGTAGATCACTTTCTCGATCTGCTGGCGCATGGCGGTTTCAATCGCCTCGCGCTCCAGGCCGAAATTGCTGGCCAGGATGTCGCCGATGCGCCGTTCGCCGCTGCTCGCCTGCTGGAGCTGCAGCGCCTGCTTGAGTGTGGCCCGATCGGTCAGACCGGCGCGCAGGACCAGATCGCCGAGGTGCTCCGGGAAGGTCGAGGCCGTGGCACGAATGACCTGGCCGTCCTCGAAGTGGACCCACCCTTCACGGCCACGGCTGTTCAACTGCAGCACCCCGGACTTGCGGCTCAGGCTGACGATCTGCAGGATTTCGCCCAGACCGAGATCTTCAAGGTTGCCAACAAGACTCATAAGTTCTTCGCCAAAATATCTGTGCCACAATCATGTGACATCACGTAACAATTTGAAATTAAATAGAAATAAATATACTGCATTGAACGCCGTCAAGTAAAGCAGCTTTTCGGTTAAAATCAGAGGTGCGAAGCGCGGAGCGCGAAGTGCAAAAAAGCTTTGAAGGCTTTTGTTTTGGGTAGTTCGCACCTCGCGCTTCACACTTCGCTTTACTGTTTTTTTGAAATGTGTAGACCTGACCCTTAAGCCGCTCAACCAGTTCAAGAATCAGATAGAAAAAGGATCAAGGTTGGAGGCCCGAGGTTAGAGACTGGACACTTCAGTATTCAGTATTCTGTTTTTCGCACCTCGCACCTCTCACTTCAGTTTTACGATCTTTCCCGGTCGGAGAACTTGAGGCGGATCGGGCAGGCGGTAAAGCCGAAGGTCTGGCGCAGGCAGTTCATCAGGTAACGCTCGTAGGAGAAATGCACCCCCTCGGCCTTGTTGACGAAGATGATGAAGGTCGGCGGGCGCACCGCGGTCTGGGTGATGTAGAAGAACTTGAGCCGCTTGCCCTGGTAGACGGGCGGCTGGTGGTTCATCTCGGCGTCCTTGAGCATGTTGTTCAGAGCGGGGGTCGAGACCTTGCGGTTGAACTCGTCGCTGACCATCTCCACGTCCGCCATGATCTTGCTGACGCGCTGGCCGCTCAACGCCGAGACGAAGTGCACCGGGCTGTCGGGGAGGAAGCGAAAGGCATCGCGCACCTTCTGGACGTATTTGTTCATGGTCGAGTTGTCTTTTTCGACCAGGTCCCACTTGTTGACCACCAGGATCACCGCCCGCCCGCGCTCGTGGGCGTAGCCGGCAATGGTCAGGTCCTGGTCGGTGATCCCCTCGACCGCATCGATCACCACCAGGGCGATGTGGGTCCGCTCCAGTGCCTTGAGCGCCTGGATCACCGAGTACTTCTCCAGCTTTTGCGAGACCTTCCCCTTGCGACGGATGCCGGCCGTGTCGATCAGCACGTAGCGCCGCTGGTTGTAGATAAATGGCGTGTCGACGCTGTCGCGGGTGGTGCCGGCGGTCGGGTTGGCCACCACCCGCTCGTAACCGAGCATGCGGTTGACCAGCGACGATTTGCCGACGTTGGGCCGGCCGATGATCGCCAGGCGGGTCTCCGTGGTCTCTTCTTCGGTCCCAGCCTGGTCGGGCAGCAGGGCCATGATTTCATCGACCAGATCGTGAATTCCGACGCGGTGTTCGGCGGACACAGCGTGCAGCTCGCCGACGCCGAGGGCGTAGAACTCGCCGAGCGCGGCCTCCTGGGTGGGACCGTCGACCTTGTTGACCACGAACAGCACCGGCTTGTCGACCTGGCGCAGCATGTGGGCGACCTCTTCGTCAGCGGGGTTCAATCCCTCGCGGCCGTCCATCAGGAAGATGATGATGTCGGCCTCCTCGATCGCCAGCTGCGACTGCTCGCGCATCTGGGCGAGCAGGCGTTCGTTGCTGGCCGGCTCGAAACCGCCGGTGTCGATCAGGGTGAAGCGCTTGGCAT
>JAHEEU010000042.1 GCA_024640545.1 Geobacteraceae bacterium | reverse complement strand
GGCGCCCGTACAAACAACCCTGGTCCAATGCGCATGCCTTTGCTCTGCTGCAGCTTTTGTCGATCGACAAACTCGACAGGCACTGTGTCGACGCCCTGGTTGAGTGCCCCGTTGAAATCGAACAGATCCAGCAGCAATTCGCCGAACTGCATTGATGACGACAAGGTCTTCAAGGCTTGGTCACAACAAAAAGGCCGGCTTCATTAGGAAGCCGGCCTTTAGTCTTTAGGGTGGATGTGGTGCCGCGGTCAGGTTACATGTTCTGGTCGCTGGCAACCTGCTTGGCCGTTGCAGTCAGGTTCGGCGGTTCGGCTTGCAGTGCAAAATCATAGGTGTCCTTGAGCTTTTTCGTGAAGAGAGTCCCAATCCAAAGCGGGCTCCAGACTGCACCGGCAACCAGCCAGCGATTGCGCGCCTCAGTATCGACTTCATCCGCCTTGACGACAAAATCAACCGGCTCATAACCCTCTTTGGCAATGGTGATCTCATGGCGGCCATCTTGGCTGAGCTGGTAGTCGAAAGCACAGGGAGTCACCCCGATTTCCTGGCCATCAACAAAAACCTGGGCGCCGGGAGGGGTCGAAATGAAGGCGGCCTGTTGTGCGCAGGCGCTGGTGAAGGTGGTAAGCAGCAAGACGATGAACAGCTTTCGGTACATCCGGACTCCTTAGATTTTTGATGGGGATTAATCTTACAAATGCAAATAAAGCGCCAATAAGGCGCATTAGCTCGTATTGAATACGTTATGTGTATCTCGACCAGCGGCCCTTAGCTTTTAAATGCTGTTATTCCAAGTGTTTGTTGAGGCAGAAACCATATGAGAAAATAAATCCAACCATAGGATCTACAAAGGATTTATCTATATCTGGGCATGTTCATGACGTTCACTTGCCTTAGATTGAGGCAACCTGTCCACAGTTGCGGCAAAAACGTCACATGGCATGGCGTCAAATGGCGGCATCGAGTCAGCTGTTCGTGAAATATTTTGTAGTGAGGGATTCGATGATCTGGTAGATAAGACGATGGCATGTTAACATGCCAAGCTTGCAGCGAAACCGGAAAACGGGAAATGCATGGCTGACATGGATTCCAGGGCGCAACAGGTGCAAGCCTACCTTGAACAGGCCGGGCACGCCGTTGACAACTTCTCCCGGCTGACGCCGACCAGCGCTGCTGCGGCAGAAGCTGTCGGTTGTACTGTCGGGGAAATTGCCAAGAGTATTCTGCTGCTGGTTGGCAAACAGCCTGTTCTGGTGGTCACCAGTGGCGACACCCGGGTGAAAAGCGGCCGTCTCAAGCAAGCCAGCAACCTGAGCGGTAAGGTCACCTTGCCTGACCCAAACGAGGTCGTGCGTTGTACCGGATATCCGCCAGGGGCAGTCAGCCCGTTCCTGCTGCCGGAAGAACTGCCGGTTTTTCTTGATCGTTCCCTGCAGCGTTTCGAAAAAGTTTTTCCCGCAGCCGGAACCTGCAGCTCAGCCGTTGGCTTGAGTTTCTCCAGGCTCCTGGAACTGAGCGGTGCCCGGGTCGTCGATGTAAGCGACATTCAGGAAGCAACAGAATAAGACAGGAGGTTTAGCCCATGTCATGGTTTGGCAAGATCATGGGAGGCAGTGTCGGTTTCATGCTGGGCGGTCCGATCGGTGCCCTGATCGGGGTATCGCTTGGACACGCTTTGATCGACGACAAGTTTCGCGCCGATCATGCTGAATTGGGGAGCCCGACCGGACAGGAACAGCGCCAGGCGGTGTTTTTTACGGCAATTTTTGCCATGTTCGGTAAGATGGCCAAGGCCGACGGCCGCGTTTGCGAGAACGAAATCAACGTTGTGCGCAGTTTTATGCGTGATAAGCTGCGTCTTGATACGGCTGCGCAGCAGTTCGCCATGGGCATTTTTAACGAAGCGAAGAATAACAGCACCCCCTTCGAGGATTATGCCAGCCAGTTTGGCCAGGTCTTCCAGAGGGAACCGCAGCTGCGCATGATGTTTTTCGAGATGCTTTTTTCCGTGGCTCTGGCTGATGGAGTCCTGCATCCTGCAGAAGAGCAGATCCTGCGCGCGGCACCCCCGTTGCTTGGGTTGCCCGGCGACGCATTTGCCAACGTCAGGCGCCAGTTCGTCAGCGACTTGTCGCACCACTATGCCATGCTCGGCCTGGAGAACGACGCTGACCTGAGCGAAGTCAAGAAAGCCTATCGCAAGCTGGTCAGCGAGTATCATCCCGACAAGATCATCGCCAAGGGCTTGCCCGAGGATTTCATCAAGTTTGCCGAGCAAAAATTCCGCGAGATCAACGAAGCCTACGAGGCGA
The DNA here is from genome assembly GCA_024640545.1 of Geobacteraceae bacterium. Lineage (GTDB taxonomy): Bacteria > Desulfobacterota > Desulfuromonadia > Desulfuromonadales > BM103 > JAHEDT01. The sequence goes on along the minus strand of JAHEEU010000042.1, from coordinate 15,455 downwards.
TCCAAAAGGCAAACAAAGTCTAAACATAGGCGGATAAAATCTTAATCCGCAACTCGAGACGCACTATGGGGTCTTTATGAACTACGGTATCACCCGTCCGCAAGCTTTGGAACTGGTCGGCCGGCATATCAAAACCCGGAACATGCTCAACCACTGCCTGGCCTCAGAAGCCGTCTTGAGGGCTTTGGCCGGACGGCTCGGCGAGGACCCTGAAAAATGGGGGTTGGCCGGGTTGCTGCACGATCTCGATGCCGAAACTCACACTGATCTCGATGTCCATACCCGTGAGACGGCCAGAATCCTCCACGAACAGGGGGTTGACGAGGAGATTGTTCAAGCTATTCGCCTCCATAACGAGCAGGCGCACTCTGGAGAGCGCCGCGTGACGCAATTTCAGCACCTGCTCGCGGCCGGAGAGACGATCACCGGATTGATCGTCGCCACCGCCCTGGTCTATCCGGACAAAAAGCTGGCGAGTGTCAAACCGAAATCGGTTCGCAAGCGTATCAAGGAAAGGGCGTTCGCCGCCGGAGCCAACCGCGACATTATTCGCGAATGCGAGATCGCTGGCATCCCCCTCGATGAATTCTGTGACCTCGCGTTGCAGGCAATGCAGGGGATTGCCGACGAACTGGGCTTGTAAGCTGAGCCTGACCCGTCTTAAACTGAAAGAGGCGCCACGCCCATGGGGGGTATGGCCTGCCGCTTGCGAAAACTGTACGGGAAACACTATAAAGAGAGACTGAAAAGGAAACACGATGCGGACATCCAACCCGATGATGAAAGAAAGTCTTTACACCACGTCCATCCCAGGCGTCGAGACGATGACCCTGCAGGGCGCAGTGAATAAAACCGTGGCCCTGCTGGCGCTGGTCGTCATTGGGGCCGCCTATACCTGGAATCTTTTCTACAACCAGGGTCCGGCGGCAGTCCAGCCGTGGTTGCTGGGTGGCTTGATCGGTGGCGTGATCTTCGCCATGATCACTATCTTCAAGGCCCAATGGGCGCCGAAAACCGCCCCGATCTATGCTGTTCTGGAGGGCCTTGCCTTGGGCGGCATCTCCGCATTTTTCGAGGCGCGCTATCCCGGGATTGTCATTCAGGCCGTCGGCCTGACTTTCGGGACGCTTTTTGCCCTGCTGTTTGCCTACAAATCAAGGCTGATCAGGGCGACGGAGAATTTCAAGCTGGGGGTTGTCGCTGCGACCGGCGGGATCGCCCTGGTGTACCTGGTCAGCATCGTGGGCGGCATGTTCGGCTGGCAAATGCCGCTGATTCATGAATCGGGTCCTGTCGGCATCCTTTTCAGCCTGTTTGTTGTGGTCATTGCGGCCCTGAACCTGGTGCTGGATTTTGATTTCATCGAGCGCGGCGATGGCGTTGCCCCGCGTTACATGGAGTGGTACGCGGCATTCGGCCTGATCGTGACCCTGGTCTGGCTGTACCTGGAGCTCTTGAGATTGTTGGCCAAGTTAAAGGACAGATAGCAGCACGCTCTCAAGTATACTGTGCCCCAGCTTCGGTTCTTGCTGTGGTCGGCTGGCATGTACGCTGCGCTGGTTGTCAACCCGGAGCCTCTCTCTGTCCTGAACGGTCGGGGAGGGGCTTTTGAATTCCCTAAGCCGCTGCCAACGCGATTGTCACTCGACCAGAGGGTTTGTCCCTGCCGGTTTGCCGCAGATGGATTTTCTGGTAGCTGGCTCGCGCCATGGTTGAGTGAAGCCAGTGCCCATGTAACCATGCGCCCTTCAACCACATAGGACTAACCTGTGCATGTCATAGATTCCGTCGCCGCTGTTTTCTGCTTTGAAGACCAGCTCTTCATGGTGCGCCGTCAACCGCATCTGCATGCTTTCCCGGGCTACGACGCCTTTCCCGGCGGTAAAATCGATGCTGAAGACTCCTTGTCGCAGCACCCGGCCCGGTTCCTGCTCGACTGGGAAGGTCAAAAAATGCATGCGCTGGTACGGGAAATTAAGGAGGAACTCGGTTATGACCTGCCTGCAGGGATAGCTTCTGGCCAGGTCACCTCGGTAAAGTTGCTCGCCAGCGCAGTTGCGCCAGCCATGGTCCCGGTCCGTTTTCGCCTGCATTTCTTCCGGATTGACCTGCAAACCCTTCCGGTCTTCAAGCCGGACCCCGGCGAGATTGCCGAGACCTTCTGGGCAACTCCCCGGCAGTTTCTCGACCGGTTCCACCGGGGGGATGCCCTGATGGTCCCGCCGCTGCGCTGGGTTCTCGAAAAGCTGTGTCGAACTCCGCTGGGTAGCGATTTGGGTGACCTTTCACCGCAGTTTGATGAAGATAATTTCGTCCCCGTATTGGAACCACTCAGCGGGTTGCGAATCCTGCCTGTCCCGTGCAGGACCCTGCCCCCGGCAAACCGCACCAACGCCTTTTTACTTGGAGATGACGACTCTCCGAAGGTCCTGGTCGATCCATCGCCCGAATCGCCCGATGTCCTTGATAAATTACTGCGCACCCTCGGTCAGGAGCCTGTCAGCGCATTATTCCTGACGCATCATCATGCCGATCACCATCAACACGCTCCCGAGCTTGCAAAACGTCTGAACGTGCCGGTTTGGATGAGCGAGGACACCAGGGCCCGCATCGTTCAGAAACAGGGCTCGGTTTATTTTTCAGGGGTTCAAGTCGAAATCAAGCGGGAAGGTGACAGCTTGACGAACTGGAAGGGCGAGGCCGTTCGGGTTCACGAGGTCCCCGGACATGACGCTGGACAGCTGGCCCTCGCGCCCGTATCGCTTCGCTGGTTCATCGTCGGCGACCTCATCCAGAATGTGGGGACGGTGGTCATCTCGGCCCCTGAAGGCGACATGGCTGCGTATTTTCAAACCCTGGAGAAGGTGATTCGTCTTTGCCCCGCAGTGATCGTTCCATCACATGGTATGCCGATGCGCGGCACCTACCGCCTGGGTGCCGCTTTGCAGCACCGTCGCGAACGGGAACGGGTGATCCATGAGTTGCATGCCAAAGGTAAATCGCAATCGGAAATGCTGGGGATTATTTATCCGGAAGTCGAACGGCAGCTACTGCCCTTCGCAATGGAGAACATCAGGGCTCACCTTGCCAAGCTGCGGCAGGATGGCCTGATTTAGGCTTGATTGCCGCCGGTCAGCAGTCACTCTGATGCCGACGCAAGCCCCCGGGCTTTCGCTGGTCTAAGGGTTATTGCACATGGATGATTCTGGTCACGCTTTGCGTCTCCGCTCCGTGACTGTCCCTGGCAACCATCTTCCAGTAATAGGTTGCTCCTGAAACCAGCCCGCTGACCGTTGTCGACTGGCTCTCCGCCGGCGACTCAGAACCCCCTCCGCCTCCGCCGCAGGCGACCATCAACAGTAACAGGGCCATTACCACCAGGCCGCTGGTCAAGCCGCGGCGGCGGGCAAGCATCACCAGCAGCACTGCAAGCAGGCAGCCTCCGGTCGCCAGCATGACTGCCGGAACCGTATCGACCTCGCGTGTGGTCGAGAAAGAAAAATCGGCATGGGGCGAGTAGACTAAAAATTGCGCAACGCTATCCCCGTCCGCATCACTGGCCGGCAGCCAACGGAAGGTTACGCTGGTGCCGACGGTTGCCCCATCGGCTGGGTCCAGCGGCCGTGGCGCAACCGGCGGCGCATTGCCGGTACCGGAGATGGTGACGGTCACCCTCTCTTCATTAACGGCGTTGGAGAGGATGGTCAGGCTCCCGTCGAAACTGCCAGGCGAGGCCGGGGCGAACCGCAGAGCGATCGAGCAGGTTTCTCCAGCAAGCAGGAGCCTGTTGCTGCAGGTGTCGCTGCTGACGCTGAACGGCTCTTCGATTTGGCTGACTTCCGCAGCTCCCAGAGACAAGGACGCACTGCCGGTATTCCGAACCCTTACACTGGCCGAAGCGCCGCCGCCCGGAGCAACGCTGCCGAATGCAACAACATGGTCTCTTTCCGGGCTGATTGAATCGGTCACGTCGATATCCGGACTGCCAGTGAGGTAGTTGAAGGCCGCGAGGGAGTCAATCAGGCCGTAGCCATAGGTATTGTCAGCGTCAAGCGGGCCGAGGTCGGAAGCAGATTGCTTGAGGGCTGTTTCGAGCGTCGTGACAGGTGTATCAGGATAGGCGCTGAGCAGCAGGGCCATCACGCCACTGACATGCGCAGTCGAAAAAGAGGTGCCAGAGACCAGGCTGTATGCGTCGGGGCTCATCCCGCCGTCCGTCAGGTCGCTCGTCAGGAGCTGGAACCCTGGCGCCACAAGTTCAGGGTAGATTGTGTCGTCGCAGGCTGAAGGGCCGTGCGCGCTGAAAGAGCTGACCTGGGTGGCAGATGTGAACGTCCCCACCGCACCGACTGCAAAGCTTTCCGGGTAATTGGCCGGTGTAATGCTGCTGCTGTCTTCCGGACCGGTATTCCCGGCCGCAAAAACAACGGCAATGTTCGCTGCTTTCAAGGCCTGAACGTCGCTTCTGAACTCGCTAGTCAAAGTGCTGCAAACATCAGGATAACCATCGAAGCCCCACGAGTTGTTAACGATATCCGGTGCGTCGTCGGTGCCAGGATTGCCATCCGGGTCGAGCAGCCACTGGAACCCGGCATGGATGGCGCTGCTCAGTGCCGTGTCGTCATCCGCGAATATTTTAACCCCGATCCATTCGGCTTCTGGCGCAACGCCGATAAAGGCTCCGCTGTGGTTGCCTCCGAGCAGCAGCCCTGCCGCCTGGGTTCCGTGCCCGTCACTGTCAATTGGTACCAATGGATGTTCATTGTTGGGATCGAACCAGCTGTTGGTGCCGCCGCGCCAACTTGCCCCGAGGTCAGGATGATCGATATCGACGCCGGTATCGACAATGGCCACCGTTATCCCTTGACCGGCATAGCCTAGCGCCCAAAGCTCCGGTGCCTTGACCAGGGCGATATTCGGTTCGGCAGCGCCGGTGGCCTGGGTGGTTACATCCCCCGGGAGTTTGATGACCTGATCAAGGACAATCGACGCCACCTCCGGCATGCCGGCCATTTCCTCGATCTGAGCCCTGGAAGCCTTGAGCGCCATGCCATTAATCAGCCAGAGCTGGCGAGGTTCGGTGATCCCATGACGGTCAAGCACTTTTTGCAGGGGCTGCCGACTCTGCTCGGCCCGCGCTCTCAGAGCACGGATTAGATTCGCCCTGGCTAGCGCCCGGGCCGGCCCCCGTTTGCGGAATGGCGAGGCAAAAGTGTCAACCGCCACCTGGCTCTTCATCCGAACGATAACCGGCAATCTTTCATCCGCTCCCGCCTTGACCAGTGCACTCCGCAGATATGGACCGACGATCTCCTCTTGAACCGCCAATCCCGATTCCGGCAGCAGGCAGATTCCCAGGTAAAGCCCCAGCAGCAACTTCAACGTAACAAGCTTCATGGACCAAAATCCTTTGCCGGACAAAACATGACAAGCGGCTTGCGAATACCAGATGAGTATACCTCAAACTGGCGGGTGAATTGTGCTCCAGGTGAAGGATTTGTCTTGCGAGCGGGTCAGGCCGATGGGCTTCTTCCCTGGAGAGGAGGCCTTCTAGCAGGGCTCGGCCGCGCTTGCTGAATGACCACCCTGTGGTTTTCCTTCAACACCACAATGATCATCCGGAGATTACGGGTAGGGTCGCCGATAAAAGGGCCTTTATTGACTGATATAGAAAAGAGACCCTTTTAAGTTCTCTCTGGATTACGGCGATTCAGCGTCATAATGCCCTGTATCGAAGCCACCGCGGCTTACTTGTCCATGCGGGGAACCACGACTATTCCTGATTCGGTCACCGTGTATCCGTTGCGTCGGTCCGTATCCGGGTCATAGCCGATGATCGAGCCGTCGGCAACGACAACATTCTTGTCGATGATCGCTTTTTTGATCTTCGTATGCCGGCCGACGGTGACGTTTTCGAAGAGGATGGACTCTTCGACCAGGCTGTAACTGTTGATTTTGCAGCGCGGGCCAAGAATGGAGCGCCTGACCGTGCTGCCGCTGGTGATACAGCCGGCGCACACGTAGGAATCGATGTTCTGGCCGCGGCGGTCATCATTATCGAAAACGGTCTTGGCCGGGGGCAGATTGCCCTGGTTGGTCAGAATGGGCCACTTGTAGTTGTAAAGGTTCAACTGCGGAGATACGTTGACGAGGTCCATGTTCGCCTCGTAGTAGGAGTCAATGGTGCCCACGTCCCGCCAGTAGCCCCGCTCCTCGGCTTTCATGCCGGGGATCACATTGTCGTTGAAGTTGTAGGCAAACACCCGGTCGCCGCCAGCCAGCATCATCGGGATAACGTGCTTGCCGAAATCCAGGTCCGCATGATGTTTCTTGCCCTCCAGGAGGACCTCGATCAGCTTCCTGGTGGGGAATATGTAGTTACCCATAGAGGCGAAACAGGTATCCCGCCCCGGGATCCGTTGGGGCACTTTGGGCTTTTCGGAAAAACCGGTGACTCTGAAATCCTCGTCCACGGAAAAAATTCCAAACCGGCTTGCTTCTTCTACGGGCACCTCCAGGGCGGCGATGGTGATGTCGGCTCGGTTCATCCGGTGATAATTGATCATCTGGGTCACATCCATCTTGTAAATGTGGTCACCGCCGAAAATGGCCACGAAGTTAGCATCCGAAGATTCGACGAAGCGCAGGTATTGTAGGATTGCATCCGCCGTACCCTTGAACCACTCTTCGCTTTCGCTGCTGGTTTCAGGGGAGATGTCGACGTAAAACTCCCCCAGCCCGGTCCATTTTCCCCAGGATTCACGGATATGCTTGTTCAGCGAGTAGGCCCGGTACTGGGTGAGGATGTAGACTTTCTTGATGCCCGAGTTAAACAGGTTTGAAAGGACAAAGTCGATGATCTTGTACTTGCCGCCGAAAGCCACGCTCGGTTTGGCCCGCCGCAGAGTGAGGGGGCTGAGCCGTTCACCTTTACCGCCGGCCAGAACCATTGCAATGGTGTCTCTGCCGACACTGTCCATGGAATACATAGGCTGGTCTCCTTGAATAAACTGCTTTCGAATTGAGCTGATTTTTAATTTTGACAAACCCCCCTGCAAATGCAAGGTGAGAAAGCAAAGCTGCGTTCATTGCGCATCAAAGTTGCCAGAGCCAGAGCATTCGGCGCTTTTTAGTCCCCTGAAATGGTCTTGAAATTGCTGGATTAATTAAAATCGCGGACTGGAAAACAGCCTGTGTCCAGACTTGGCACGACTTCATTGTGTTGTATTGCTATGGAAAACTGAAGAGGAAAATATACCGATTGAATAGAATTCTGCAAGCCAGGGATGGCTGATCGAACCGCGGCTTTCAGGAATGTCGCCAGGCAGGACCCGCGCTGTGACATGTTAAGTGCTTCTCAGCCTAGTGGATCGTGGATACCATGGCTTCCATTTCATGCTCCAGCATGCGTCGGGCGTGTTCAGTGAATGATTCACCCATCAGGGCGATGAACTCGCTGGAATCGATAATGGCGAAGCGCTGGGCCAGAGGAATCTGCCGCCAGAGTTCAGTGTTTTCCAGCAGGGCGACGACCTGCCGGCGTTCGAAGAGCAGGACCTGCAGGTCGGCTGCGTCAATGAATATCTTGTTCATTCCACTCTCCCGGTTGCGTCCTTGAATCTGTTGAAGAGTCAGCGGTTCCTGAACTGTTCAATGTAAAAGGAGTAAAAGCAAAAGTTGTTCCTAACCGGGAGAGGGCTTCGCGGGTGAACTGGAATAAATGTGAGATAACTATAAATATCAGTAGGTTAAGGTCCGCCATGAGAAATGGCAGCCGGAGCAGATCTCTGACTTCGTAGAGGCTTCAGGAACGCTATACGCCCAGCGTGTATGCAAAAAATGCGTACCTGGTGAGCCTCTCTATTGGTGCTCCGCGAATCCCGGAATCTGCCGGCAGGGTGAAATTGCCAGCATGGCGGCTGACCATCGGCCAGGTTCATTGCCGTTTGCTGCGAGGTCGTTCACTTCAGTCGAGACGGGCTTCGATCCCTTCGAGGCCCTCCAGCGCGCCGCAGGGCAGGGAAACATGGCCGCCGCTGATGTGGGCCTCCCTGGGGTTGATCCGGATCACGGTGGCTCCGTGACGCTGCCCGATTCGTTCGCTCATGTAACGAATGGTCGGAATAGCCGTGCCGGCTCCCATCTCTATGACCACGAGGGGCTCCTGATGGTGTTGAGCAAGGAATCTCTCGAAGCGCATCTCCTGGCCTCGGGTCCGGTCGGAAAGCCAGGAGTAGTCGCCAAACATCAGGATGTTCGGTCGGGCCGGCCGGCTGCAGTGCCGGCATTGGGGGACATGCTCGGCGCGCATGGAGGCAAAATCGACCGGGATTGTCTCGTCATTGTTCCAAATGGCATTGCAGCAGGGCGAGAGACATTGCAGATGGTGGATCGAACCGTGAACCTCGAGGACCTGATCCTCGCGGTAGCCGGCCTTCTGGAACTGGCCGTCGACGTTCGAGGTGACGACGAAACTGTCCTGGCTGAATTCAGCGGCCCAATCCTGCAGCACCTGGAAGCCGCGATGCGGTTCCGTTTGCCGATAAAGGTTGGTGCGATGACCGTAGAAGCCCCAGCCGAAAGCCGGGTCTCCTTCGAAATTGGCTGGATTGGCCGCGCCGACGAAATTGATGCCGAGGCGTTCATACATCGGGTAGGCGTTCCAGAACCCCTGATCTCCACGAAAATCGGGCAGGCCTGAATCGACCCCCATGCCGGCGCCGGCGGTGACGATCATGGCTTGTGCGCAGCGAATTGCCTCGGCGGCTTTTTCGTAACGTTCAGCTAGGCTCATGGCATCCTCCATTGTCAAGGCGTTAAGTGCGGGGGCTGAAACGAGAAAAACCTCACTTTGCCCTTATCCCGACCTCAACCATTGACGGTTTCAGCAACTCGATGACCACCTGTGGCGTCAGGCTGACCAGGAATCCGCGTTTGCCGCCATTGAGATATATGACAGGCAGGGCGGCAATCGAAGTTTCCATGTAGACTGGCAAAGCTTTGCGGGTGGCGAAAGGCGAGGTGCCGCCGACCTGGTACCCGGTATGTCTGAGTGCCGTCTCAGGGTTGCACGGAACGATGGTCTTGACGCCGACTCTCCTGGCAAGTTCCTTGGTGGAGACTGCCCGGTCGCCATGCATCAGGACGATCAGAGGCTGCAGCTGCTCGTCCTCCATGACCAGGGTCTTGATGACGAGGTGTTCATCGATCCCAAGCTCCCGAGCCGACACAGCCGTTCCGCCGCGTTCCTCGTAGTGGTAAAGGTGCGCAGTGAACTTGATTCCAGCGAGTTTGAGCAGGCGGGTCGCCGGGGTGACGGGTGTTTTGTCTTTAGCCATTTTAGCACGCCGGTGATGGAATAAAATATAATCAGGTACAGCCGTTACAGGTAATATTATGAGACCTTGGATGAAATTCAACTGATATGGATTGGTCCGCCTCTTTGCAGAGCCGGGACTCTGGGAGCCCTGGTGCTGTTCTGCTCGGGATAAACATCAACGGATCCATGAGAACATCATCAGCAGCAGGCTGACGACGGTCAATAGTATGCAGAAGCCCCCCAGGCCATTGAAGAAATGACGCAGTACCTGCCGCCCGCGTATCCCGGTCGGCAGCACCAGGCCGAACAGCGCCCCGCCGATGGCTCCGCCGAGGTGCCCGGCATTGTCGGCCCCGACCAGCAGGCCAAAGACGAACGCTATGGCCGCCCAGCGCAGCATGAAGTTCCGGACATTGTGGGCCACGCCCCCACCGACCCGATGGTAGTAGGAAATGGCGAAGCCGATCAGTCCGAACAGAGAACCTGATGCGCCGACGACCGGGACCCACTGCCCGATGTAGAGAATCTGCCAGCCAAAACCGGCAAAGGTTGCAGTCAGGGCAGTCAGAACATAGAGGGTGACGAAGCGAATCGTACCTATCTCCTCCTCGATCATGGGGCCGACCTGGTAGAGAACAACCATGTTGAAAGCGAGATGAATGAGCCCGCCGTGGGCAAAAGCGTAGGTGATGCAACGCCACCATTCTCCTTCGCTGAGGACCAGCGGCCAGTACTGGGCTCCGGAATGTATCAGCAGGTAGCCGCCGGGGTTGAGTAAAGTGGATGGGCCCAGGCCGCCGCCGATCCCCTGGACGACCATCAGGCCGTACAGCAGCAGGTTGACTCCAATGAGGACCCTGGTTGCCGACCAGTTGCCGCCGATGGGGTTTCCTTGCAGCATGGCATGCAGGCTGCGCTCCCATCTCATCATGCGCCATTGCCAGCGCGTCCCGTTCATACCCAGCCGGTCAAAAAATGTTTTCCAGTCCATGCATCGTCTCAGTCAGGGGCTCCCGGTAATAGGGCCGCTGGTTATGTCCGGCCAATCAAATGAATGTCGTGCCGGTTTGGAGGCAAGCCGCGTTAATTTATTTCCCTGTTGACACCAGTTTTAAAGCCAGGCCGACAAAAACGGTTCCGGCAACCCAATTGACGATTCTCTGGGCACGCATCGACCTGTTCAGCCAGTCGCCCAGGGTCCCGCCGAGCAGGGCCACTGCACCGAACACCAGGACTGTTGCCACGATGAAGATACCACCGAGGGTCACCATCTGCAAACTGATGGAACCGCGTGCCGGATCGGCGAATTGCGGCAGGAAGGCAAGAAAGAAGATCGAGACCTTCGGGTTGGTGACATTCATGATGATGCCGCGCCGGTAGAGTTTACCCAGGCTCTTCGGCGAATTCCCCTGCATGCGGATCTGTTCCGGAGAAGCTCTCAGAACCTGCCAGGCCAGGTAAAGCAGGTATCCGGCGCCGATCGCCTTCAGCAGGGTAAACGCAACCGCCGAGGTCTGGAAGACGACCGCGACGCCGAAAGCGACCGCACTGGTATGGACCAGCAACCCGGTGCACAAGCCAAGCACCACGACCAGGCCGCAGATTTTGCCATGCAGGGCCGATTGGGTCAGGACAAAAACGTTGTCCGGTCCCGGAGCCAGAGCCAGCAATGTCGAGGCCAGAAAGAAAGCACTCACAGTTTCTATGGAAAGCATGATCGCCAGAACATATCAGAAGTACGAGTTAAGGACCTTCAGCCCAAGGGTCAGCATAGCCACTCCGAATGCTCGGTCGATCCAATGCCCGATGATGAACAACCTGCTTCGAATGGCCACTTTTGTAAAGAAAAAGGCCATGCTGGTAAACCAGAACATCTGCAGTAGCATGATCCATCCGCCATAGACTGCCAAGGTCAACAGTGGCATATCGGCAGAGAGTACCACAGTAAACAGCGATAGGAAATAGATCGGTGCCTTTGGATTGAGAGCATTGCATAAGAAGCCGCTGGCTATTAGATGGTGAGGAGAGGCAGTTCTTTGCGTTTGGCCTGGTGTTGTTTCGGCCTCCTGCCGAGGCTTGGCGCGCAGCCCTTTGATGCCAAGATAAACCAGGTATGTTCCTCCGGCCAATTTAATGAAGGCCATCCCCTGGGGCGAATGTGCAACCACGGCGGCCAGGCCTGCTGTAGAGTATAGAATATGGATGGACAACCCGAGGGAAATGCCGAGACTGGTCAGGATGCCTGCCCTGCGCCCGTAAAGGATTGACTGCCTGGTCACCAGGGCAAAGTCAGGGCCGGGGGAGGCTGCCGCCAGCAAGTGGACACAGGTAACGATGGTAAAGCCCTGCCAGAAATCCATGTCTGCAGTCCTGTTGGATCTTTAAATTCGAGTTGTTCCAGGAAATGCCAAAGGGAAGAAAAACCTGTGTCTGAAAGGTGGACTTTCGCCTCGATTTAGGGTATCGCTTGCGCACCCACTCCCTGAACTGGTCCTCGTTGTGCGCTTGGCCGGTTTCAACCTGGTTCCGGGCCGCAGCTCTTTTGTTGCCGGGTAATGCTGCGCATGCCATCATAGCGCTGCTGGGCTGTGATGGCAAGAAACAGCGACTTTGTGACGGGGTTGAACATGCCAACCGTTATGGTCCTCAAAACAGATGTATAATGAACAAAGCCGTTGTAGAAAGTTCTTAGGTTCTACCGTTCATGCCCTTATGAATAAACGGTGTCCAGGGGCCGTCATGTCGAATGTTTTTACCAATCTAGTGGTTATCCTCCTGTTCATCGCAGCCCCGGTCTGCGCCGAGCAGGCTTCGGGTGTTCCTGCACTTCTCGACCAGGAAACCGGCGTGTCCATAGAGAACCTGCTGGAGAGCGGCGCCTCCCTGCAACCGCCGCTACCCAACGTCGTGCGGGTGCTGTCGGAGGAGCAGATTTTCAAGCTCTACCAGCAGCGGGAGTTCCGGCCGATCTGGCTCGATGGCTGGCAATTGCCGCCGGAAGTGGAGACACTGATGGAGACTCTCCGCAACGCCGGCGCACATGGCCTGTGCGGTGATGATTATCTGCTGGCTGAACTGGAGGGGCTGCTTCGCCTCCAATCGGTTTTTGCCCGCCACAATCTACCGCTGGCACCTGACAACCGTGCGACTCTAGACCTCTACCTGTCCCAGGCCTTCCTGACCTATGCTACGCAGATGATCGAAGGACAGGTTGACCCCTCGCTGGCGCATGTCGACTGGAAGTCCCGGCGCCGTAAGGCTGATCCGGTCAAACTTCTCGAATACGCCATGAGCAACCATCGGCTGGCACAAGTTCTTGATGGTCTGCTGCCACCTCACGAAGAGTACCGGCAGCTGGTTGCCGTGCTTGGTCGCTACCAGGAAATCTCCGCGTACGGCGGCTGGCCGCAGATCCCTCCCGGGCCGACGATCAGGCCTGGTGATCAAGACGAAAGGCTGTCGTTGCTGAGAAATCTTCTGCTGAAAACCGGTGATCTTGAACTGGCCGTCGAAGCAGACGATACCTATGATCCGGGGACCTTCGGTGCGGTTAAAATTTTCCAGACCAGGCATGGCCTTCAGGCTGACGGCGTCATTGGGTCGAAAACTCTCGCCGCTTTGAATGTGACTGTCGAAGAGCGCATTCGCCAGATCGAATTGAATCTCGAACGTTGGCGGTGGATGCCGAAAAGTTTCGGCAAGCGATATATCCTGGTCAATGTTGCCGGATTTTCCCTTGAAGTTGTCGAAGCCGGCAAGCTTATCATGCAGATGCCGGTGATCGTCGGCACCCAATATCGCAAGACCCCGGTTTTCTCTGCGCAGATGACTTACCTGGAATTCGCTCCCTATTGGACCGTCCCGCCGACGATTCTCAGGGAAGACAAGCTGCCGCAGATCAAGTCAAACCTTGCATACTTGGAAGAGAAACACTTTCATATCATCTCCAGGACGGATGGACAAACGATCATCAACCCGCTGGAAATTGATTGGACGAAAGTCCATGCCTCCAATTTTCCCGGCTGGTTGCGCATGGATCCCGGCCCTTGGAACCCTTTGGGCCATGTCAAGTTCATGTTTCCCAACCAGTTCAATATCTACCTTCACGATACCAACGAGGCTTATCTGTTCGACAAAAATGTGCGACCCTTCAGTTCGGGCTGCATCCGGATCGAACGCCCTCTAGACCTTGCCAACTACCTGCTTGAAAAGGACCTCGGCCGAGAAAGGGTGCAGGAGCTTTTCAACGCAACAACACCCGAACAGGTCCCCATCGACCCTCTGCCGGTTCACATTCAATATTGGACCGCGTGGGTTGACCGGGATGGCAGGGTGAACTTCCGCCCTGATGTCTATTTCCGGGATCTTGATTTGGACGTCGCCCTGACCGAGCCGGCCTATCGCGTCATGGACCAGTTGGAAGCCACTCCTGAGCAGGAATAACTTTACTTGACCGGTTTGCTACACCTTAGGGGTCAGGTCTACACATTTCACTTTTTTTGCATGAATTGCAGATTTTGTGAAATGTGTAGACCTGACCCTTATCCCTCGTTCAGAACAGGTCTTTGAGCCAGCCGAAGGCAACCATGGTGCCGATGGCGGAGCCCAGAGAAGAGAGGAAGAAGACCAGCAGGACCCTGGTGAGGCGGTTGCGCCACCAGCCGCGCAACCTGGCAATGTCTTCGGAGACGTACTCCATATCCTTGACCTGGGGAGGCACGATGAACGCCTGGACCAGCCCGGTAACGAATCCGGCACCAATGGTCGGGTTGAGCGAAGTGATCGGTGCGGCTATGAAGGCGGACAGGATTGTCAACGGGTGCCCCAGGGCTATCAATGCTCCAAGGGCGGAGAGCAAGCCGTTGGCAAGGACCCAGGCGACGGCCGCATCTGCCAGCTGCTGGGTGTTTCCGGCCATGAAGCCGACGATGAACAGGCCGACCACGATGGCCGGTATCAGCCACGGCAAGATTTTTGAGACGCCGCTCTTTTCCGGGACAACGGACAGTTCCTCGATCTCTTCGCTGGAGAAAGCATGTCCCAGTTTCTTGAGGATTCCAGGGATGTGAGCTGCGCCGACGATTGCGACGATCTTCTCGCCGGGGGCCTGGCGGATGTAGTGGGCCATGTAGGTGTCACGTTCGTCAACCAGGATGTTTTTGACCGTCGGCAGGATCTCCGCCATTTCGTCCAACATGACAGTCAGGGTGTCAGTCTGGCGCAGCCTGGCGAGTTCCTCTTCATCTAGTTTCTGGGATTCGAACATGCTGACCAGCAGGGCGGAGAACAGATTCATCTTCTTCCAGAAACTGGCCTTGCGCCAGGCGCGCAGCAAGGTTGTGCGAATCTCGCGATCAACCAGCCGAACACATTTGCCGAGCTCTTCGGCGGTTTGAGCCGCTGCCGCCAATTCGGCCCCGGGCTTGACCCCGGTCTGCAGTCCCATGCGTTTTTGGAACGAGGCTAGGGCCAGGTTGGTCAGCAGAAAGGGGGCCTGTCCCTGCTTGAGGACCTGGACGAGGTTGAGTGATTCCCAGTGCCGGGGGTTGCGCAACGCGCGATGGCGGAGCTCGTCCAACTCAACGCAGACGGTATCCGGATTTTCCTCCCGGATGACCGCCTGGACGGTCTCGACAGAATCCTGGGAAATATGTGCGGTGCCGACCAGGATGTACTCCCGGTTGTCGATAACCAAGCGCTTTGTGTCGGCATTCTCTGGGATACTCATTCTTGACCTTCCGAAAAATCAGGTAACGATAGCACAGGCCGATTTGATAATGAAGAGGGCCTCCCGTATCCCGTACCCACCATGAAAAGGCAAGGGACCGTCCGCTGCGGGCCACTCCATGAGAAAGAAAAAGACGCCGGGTCTCCCGACGTCTTCTCTTTAGCTCTCCACACCTGCCGTGGGTCCGTGGCCTCACGACGACGGCCAACTAAGTGGGCTGGTTGTGAGCGCTTTAGGCTTCCCGCTCAGAGGCGGGCCTGCTCACCACGCTCAGAAGTTACCTGCCCGATGAAAAAATATTCCGCGTGGGCATAGCGACCTCACCTACAGGGCAGAGAGCTGAACAGATAACTCAATGCCACTACAGTATAGGGAAAGTGCCGCTGCAACTCAAGCATAAACCCTGCT
>JAHEEU010000191.1 GCA_024640545.1 Geobacteraceae bacterium | reverse complement strand
TGACGAACCGTATCGGTCGGCTGAGCACCCTTGTTCAGCCACTCGAGGGTCCGGTCTTCAACGATACTGAACACTGGAGGATCCTGCTTCGGATCGTATTGTCCAAGTTTTTCGATAAAACGGCCGTCACGGGGGTAGCGCTCGTCGGCTACGACAACTTGATAGAACGGTTTCTTCTTGGCGCCGCCACGGGCCAGTCTGATTTTTACAGCCATCGACTTCTTTCCTCCTGAGCTTGCAACTCTTTTGAATATGGGGATAACCCCTGTGTTGTTGATCTTTACCTGTTTATCATGTAACCCGGCACCGAGCCAGGCAAAACGTCACATCGGCAGGCCGCCGCGGCCCATCAGGCCGCGCAGCCCCTTGGGGCCCAGCTTCTGCATCTTCTTCATCATCTTCTGGGCCTCGGTGAAGCGCTTGAGCAGCTGGTTGACATCCTGCACCCGCGTGCCGCTGCCCTTGGCAATGCGCAAACGCCGCGATCCGTTGATGATCTTGTGGTCCTGGCGCTCCCTGCGCGTCATCGAGTTGATGATCGCCTCGATCCTCTTCAGTTCATCATCGGGGAGCTGCGCACCCTTCATCTGCTTGAGCGCCTTGCCCGCTCCCGGGATCAGCGACAGCATCGACTCCATCGACCCCATCTTCTTGATCGACTGGAGCTGTTCCTTGAAGGTGTCCAGGGTGAAGCCCTCCTCGCGGAGGCGCTTCTCCATGCCGGCAGCATCCTTCTGGTCGATCGCCGCCTCGGCCTTTTCGATCAGCGAGAGCACGTCGCCCATTCCCAGGATTCGCTGGGCCATCCGTTCGGGATGGAAGCTTTCCAGGGCATCGAGCTTTTCGCCCATACCGACCAGTTTGATCGGCTTGCCGGTGACCGCCCGGATCGACAGGGCCGCACCGCCGCGGGCGTCACCGTCCAGCTTGGTCAGCACGACACCGGTCAGGTTGAGGCGCTCATTGAAGGCGCTGGCCACATTGACCGCGTCCTGGCCGGTCATGGCGTCGGCAACCAGCAGGATTTCCCGGGGCTCCAAGTGCGTGCAGATCCTCTCCAGTTCCTGCATCAGGGTGTCGTCGACATGCAGACGCCCCGCGGTATCGAGTATCAGTGTATCGTAACCCTGCCGGTCGGCAAATTCATGCGCCTGGCGGCAGATATCCACCGGGTCCTGATCGGCCCGGCTGTCAAATACCGGGACGCCGATCTGGCGGCCGAGGGTTTTCAGCTGCTCGATGGCGGCCGGGCGGTAGACATCGGCCGGGACCAGCAGCGGGTTGCGCTTGTCGCGCCGCAACTTGAGCGCCAGTTTGCCGCAGGTCGTGGTTTTACCGGCTCCCTGCAGGCCGCAGAGCATGATCGGTACCGGTGGCCGGGCGGCCAGGTCGAGCCGGTTGTCCTCGGTCCCGCCCATCAGGCGGCCGAGTTCATCACGGACGATCTGCACGACCTGCTGCCCGGGAGTCAGGCTTTGCAGGACATCATGGCCGACGGCGCGTTCGCGCACCGCGGCGACAAAATCCTTGACGACCTTGAAGTTGACATCCGCTTCCAGCAGGGCCAGCCGGACTTCGCGCAGGGCCTGCTGGATATTCTCCTCCGTCAGGCGTCCACGGCCGCGCAACTGCTTGAATACAGCGTCGAATTTCTCTGTCAGGGTATCAAACATACGTTTATCGGTTCACTGCCGAAAGGCAAAGGATGCACTTTAGTGAACCAGCGCTGAGTTTGTCAAGTGAAATCAGGACTTAGCCGGCCTTGCCCGGCATCGGCTCATGACTCGACAGAGGCCTCTCGATAAGCATCGCCGCTGCGCTGATAGATTTCTGCCGGCGTCAGGTCGGCATCGGCCAGAACCTCCAGCAAATGAGGCCTGACTTGCGGAGAGAACCGCAGGGCAAGCCCGCAGTCCGCCGTCAGCTGCCTGGGGACCGGGATCAGCAGAAAATCGACCCCGGCCTCCTTGAGGATTTTCTCCGCCTTGAGGACCCTGTGGATCGAGTGGAATATGGCAACGTGGTCGTTTTCTTTAACCATCCGAACATCCTCGTTCTGAAGGGGCGGGCATCATGCCACGTTTCATCCGGCATGGCAAGGCTCGCCGCTGCAAATAGTCGGCTCTCGCCGGACGACCGCGATGAACAGGAAAGGCCACCCCGCATACAGGTGGCCTTTCACAACTCGCCGCGCTGTCGCCCGGCTCAGAAATGGTGGACGAGGCGCATGTTGTAGCGCTCCCCTTCCGGACGGCTTTCCGCCGTGGTCTCGACGTAAACGTTCATGAACAGGTGGGTGTCCTGGGAGAAGTGCCAGACGGCGCCGGGGCCGATGGCAAATACCTTTTCCTCGAGGGACTTGTCCTTGTGACCGTCCACCTTGGTATCGGTGATCTGGTCGAACCAGTAGCCGTTGATGCCGAGTCGCAGCTGTTTCGGCAGGACTTCGTAGGCCGCCGTGAAGTTGGCGTGCACAGCCTGTCCCGGCTCCAGGTCGACCTCTTCCGGCATCATCCCGCCAAAGGAGAATTCGTCATTCTTGTCGTTCCAGAGATAGTGCAGTCGCCAGGACACGGTCGCCTTGGGCCCGAGGAAGACCGTGGCCGCCCAGTAGGGATTGAAGGAGAAGTGATTGCTGCCCGGGTTGAGCAGCTTGTCACTGTCATACTTGCCGGTCGGCCAGATCGTCTGCAGTTCGATGCGGTTGACCATCAAGGGCCCGTTGGCACCCATGATCGGGTCCCACTGGAGGTAAGGGCCGATCAGCAGGTCGCCCAGTCCGGTGCCATTGTCTTCGAAACCGGGAGGGTTGCTCCCCATGTCGAGGCTGACGATCGGCAGCATGACGTTGAGGCCCCATTTGCCGCCAAACAGGACCGCCTGATCAGACTGGTAGATCAGCTGGTTCATCAGCACCCAGACATCAATATCGACATCAAGGCTCTTGGAACCATTCTCATCATTGATCCGGTCCGCCGTGTAATACTGCAGGTACTCGGACAGGTAGAGGCCAGGCCCTGCCGGAGGAGCACCATCGAGGAAACTGGTGAAGCCGAGATTCACATTCGGCTGGCCCAGAGCAAATGCCGCCCCGGATGACAGCATCAAGAGGACAACCAGAACACCCAGAGCAGTCCGCAAGTTCTTCATCGTTCTACCTCCCTAAATTTGAGTCATCAAACATCATCGTCAAAACAAGATATGCCGCAAAGCATCGCCATTCTTGATTAATTTGTCAAGCTTCCGCCGCTTTCAGTGCGCCTCGCGCCAGTTTCGACCGCTGCCGACCTCGACCAGCAGGGGCACTGTCAACTCGACGGCACCTTCCATTTCCTCTCTGACCAGCGCCTTGGCCTTCTGCAGCTCCCCCTCGGGAACATCGAACACCAGTTCGTCGTGGACCTGCAGCAGCAGACGCGTTTTCAGGCTTTCCGCTGCGAGTCGCCGGTCGATATGCACCATGGCCACCTTGATAATGTCGGCGGCCGAGCCCTGCACCGGGTAGTTGATTGCGTTGCGCTCTGCATAACCGCGCACCGCGCCGTTCTTGCTGTTGATCTCGGGAATGGCGCAGCGCCGGCCAAGCAGGGTCGTCACGTACTGCTTGTCGCGCGCTTCGGCAATACAGCGGTCCATGAAGGTGCGAATCCCGGGGTAGCGTTCGAAGTAGGTATCGATGAACTGCTGGGCTTCGCGCCGATTGATGCCGAGTTGCTTGGCCAGGCCGAAGGCACTCATGCCGTAGATCACTCCGAAGTTGATCGCCTTGGCCGCGCGGCGTTGCTCATCGGTGACCATTTCCGGGAACAGGCCGAGCACTTCGCTGGCGGTGCGCCTGTGGATGTCCTCACCGCGGGCGAAGGCCTCCTTGAGGGCCGGCTCGTCGGCCATGTGGGCGAGGATGCGCAGCTCGACCTGGGAATAGTCTGCGGAGAGCAGCAGACATCCATCAGACGGGATGAACCCCTCGCGGATACGCCGGCCCTCTTCGGTGCGGATCGGGATATTCTGCAGGTTGGGATCGCTCGATGAAAGCCGCCCGGTGGCTGTGATCGCCTGGTTGAAGCTGGTGTGGATGCGCCCGGTGTCCGGGTGGATCAGCTTCGGCAGAGCATCGGTGTAGGTCCCCTTGAGCTTGGCCAGGGAACGATAATCGAGGATTTTCGCGGCAATTTCGTGTTCTTCCGCCAGGTTGTTCAAGACTTCGACATCGGTCGACCAGCCGGTCTTGGTCTTTTTACCCTTCGACAGGCCCAACCGCTCGAACAGGACTTCACCAAGCTGCTTCGGTGAACCGATATTGAAGGGTCCGCCTGCCATTTGATGAATCTGCTTCTCGAGCACCGCCAGCTTCTTCTCCAGCTCGGCAGAAAGCCCGCCGAGAAAGTCGGGGTCAATGCGGATGCCGGCCTGCTCCATGCCGGCCAGAATCTGCAGCAGGGGCATCTCGACATCATTGAAGAGCGTCTCCTGCTGCTGTTCGGCAACCATCGGCCGCAGCTTTTCATAGAGGCGCAGGGTGATGTCGGCATCCTCGGCGGCGTAGACCGTCGCCTTCTCCACCTCGACCTCGTCAAAGCTGATCTGGTTCTTGCCGCTGCCGGCAACCTCCCGATAGCTGATCGTCCGATAATCGAGCAGCTCCGCGGCCAGGCTGTCCATACCGTGGGACTTGGCGGCCGAATTGGCGAGATAGCTGGCCAGCATGGTGTCGTAGAGTGGTCCGGCGACCTCGACTCCGGCCCTGGCCAGGACCAGGATGTCGAACTTGAGGTTCTGGCCGATCTTGAGATACTGAGGTGATGCCAGCAGCGGCCGGACGGCAGCGAGTACGGTGTCCAGCGGCAGCTGCTCGGGAACACCGAGGTAGCGGTGTGCGACCGGGACATACCACGCCGATCCGGTCTGCACGGCAAACGAGAGCCCGACCAGGTCGGCGCGCAGCGGGTCCAGTCCGGTCGTCTCGGTGTCGAA
>JAHEEU010000190.1 GCA_024640545.1 Geobacteraceae bacterium | reverse complement strand
CCGGCAATCCGGGGGTCACCTGCCTGCTGCTTCAGCTGCCTGTAACGGATGTGCTTTTCCCGCCGCACAAACCTCCCTTCAGGGAACTGTCAAGCATCCCTGTCAATACCATTGATCTCGGGCTGTCGGTCCCATTGGAGCTTTTTCCACCGGTTTCAGGCTTTGTCGGTGGCGACCTGGCTGCCTGTCTGCTTGCCTTGAAGACTACGGCGCCGGGGACGCTGCTGATCGACATCGGCACCAACGCCGAACTCGCCTTGTGGGATGGACACCGCTGGTGGGTGACCTCCGCGGCGGCAGGCCCGGCTTTCGAGGGTGGCAACATAAGCTCGGGGATGAACTTGGCCGCCGGGGCGGTCACTGATGTCAAACGTGATGGTGATCGGCTGCAGCTGACCGTTGCCGGGAATGGAGAAGCTCTTGGCCTGTGCGGCAGCGGCCTGGCGGCCCTGGTTGCGGCGGCACGCCAGGGCGGATTGATCGATGCAGGCGGACGGATTCTCTCGGCCGATGAGGTTGAGACCAACCTGGCTCGTTACCTGGTCTGGCATGAGGGCACATGGGCGATCCGTTTTCACCGCAGCGCTGCGTCCGAATTGCTCCTGACCCAGGAGGACCTGCGCAATTTCCAGGTGGCCAAGGGCGCGGTGCGTGCCGGTGTGCAGGTGTTGCTGGAGCGTGGCGGTTTCCAGCCCGAGCAGGTGCCGCAGGTTGTGGTGACAGGTGCCCTTGGCACGGCTTTGCCGGTCGCGGTCCTGAAAATGGTTGCCTTGCTGCCTGAGCCCATGTTAGATAAAACCTCCTTGGTCGCAAACGGGGTGTTGGCGGGGCTGCAAGCCTACCTGAACGCAATTGACGGCCGGCAGAAACTGGCCGGACTGATAGCGACGATGCAGTCGTTTCCCTTGTCGGGTACGCCGGCATTCGAAAGACATTTTTTGGCGTCCCTGGAGTTTTAAACTGCAAAGATCCGGATAAACAAGCGCGAAGAAGCCCGGGATAATTTTGTTGTTCTCTACGCTTTTGGTGCGTGAAGACGCTTCAGATCATCACCCAATTCTCATGAGGAACTGCCATGGCTGTCATCAAACGTGCACTGATCAGTGTTTCCGATAAAAAAGGCATTGTCGATTTTGCCCGGGGGTTGAGCCGCTTCGGCGTTGAGATCCTTTCCACCGGCGGCACCGCCAGCATGATCCGGGAGGCCGGGATAGCGGTAAAGGATGTTTCCGAGCATACCGGTTATCCCGAAATGCTCGACGGCCGCGTCAAGACGCTGCACCCGAAGATCCATGGCGGACTGCTCGGCCTGCGCGACAACCCGGCCCACGTCACCAAGATGGCGGAACACGACATCGCCCCGATCGACATGGTGGTGGTCAACCTCTATCCCTTCGAAGCGACTGCCGCCAATCCGGATTGTACGCTTGAGGACGCCATCGAGAATATCGATATCGGCGGGCCGACCATGCTGCGCAGCGCTGCCAAGAACAACCAGTCGGTGACGGTCATCGTCGACCCGGCCGACTATGCCGTGGTGCTTGACGAAATGAATGCCAGGGACGGCGACGTCTCGTGCGAAACCAATTTCCGCCTGGCCCTCAAGGTCTACCAGCGCACAGCGGCCTACGATGCCGCCATTTCCAACTGGCTGGGCCGCCGCATCGACGCGGAAAGTGCCGATTTCCCAAGCGCCCTGACCTTCCAGTACCAGCGCGCCGAGGTCATGCGCTATGGTGAGAACCCGCACCAGAAGGCGGCTTTCTACGTCGAGCGCGACATCCACGAAGCTTCGATCGCCACGGCCAGGCAGCTGCAGGGCAAGCAGCTCTCCTACAACAACATCGCCGACACCGATGCGGCTCTCGAGTGCGTCAAGCAGTTCAGCGAAGGCCCGGCCTGCGTGATCGTCAAGCACGCCAACCCCTGCGGGGTCGCCTACGGCGAGACGCTGCTCGATGCCTATCAGCGCGCCTTCAGCACCGACACCGAGTCGGCCTTCGGTGGCATCATCGCCGTCAACCGCGAACTCGACGGCCCGACCGCCAAGGCGATTGTCGACCAGCAGTTTGTCGAAGTGATCATCGCCCCGCAGGTGACTGCGGAAGCGGTTGAAATCGTGGCTGCCAAAAAGAACGTGCGGCTGCTCGAATGCGGCGTATGGCCGGAGCAGACAACGCCGCGACTTGATATGAAGAGGGTCAACGGTGGCCTGCTGGTGCAGGAAACCGACCTGGCCTTGACCGCCGACCTCAAGGTGGTCAGCAAACGCCAGCCGACCACGGAAGAACTGCAGGACCTGCTCTTTACCTGGCGGGTGGCCAAGTTCGTCAAATCGAATGCCATCGTCTACGGCAAGTCCGGCATGACCATCGGCGTCGGTGCCGGCCAGATGAGCCGGGTCAACTCGGCGCGTATCGCAGCGATCAAGGCCGAGCACGCCGGTCTCGAAGTCAAGGGGGCCGTCATGGCTTCGGACGCGTTCTTTCCGTTCCGCGACGGCATCGACAACGCCGCTGCCGTGGGGATCAGCGCCGTCATCCAGCCGGGCGGATCGATCCGCGACGCTGAAATCATCGCAGCCGCCGACGAGCACGGCATGGCGATGGTCTTTACCGGGATGCGCCATTTCAGGCATTAAAGTTCGGGAGCGGTCCTTTTCCGCAATCTCGGCGTTGTCCGTCGCAAACCGCTTGTGCGGCATACGTGGGTATGCCTCCGCGCTCTTTGCTCGAACGCCTTGACCTTGCGAAAAATGACTCGCTCCTTGGAACAGCCTACTGTGAAATGACAAACCCTCTGGAGGTTCGTTGCATGAAAATTCTGGTGGTCGGCGGCGGCGGTCGTGAACATGCCCTGGTCTGGAAGCTGGCGCAGTCGCCTCTGGTGGAAACTCTCTACTGCGCCCCTGGCAACCCGGGAATTGCGCGCCTGGCGGATTGTGTCCATATCCCCGCTGATGATATCGAGGCGCTGCTCGACTTTGCCCTGGCGGAAAAGATCGACCTGACCGTGGTCGGCCCGGAAGTGCCCCTGACACTCGGCATCGTCGACCGGTTCCAGGCCGCAGGGCTGGAGATCTTCGGCCCGAACCAGGCCGCGGCGCGTATCGAGGGGAGCAAGAGCTTCTCCAAGGACCTGATGGCCAAGTACGCTATCCCGACAGCCGCGTACCGGACCTTCACGGAGCGTGACGCCGCGGTGGCCTACATCAAGGCGCAGGGCGCGCCGATCGTGGTCAAGGCAGACGGCCTGGCCGCCGGCAAGGGGGTGATCGTCGCCATGAGCATGGACCAGGCGATTGCCGCGGTCGACGACATCATGCTCGACAAGGTGTTCGGCGCCGCCGGGGCGAGCGTGGTCATCGAGGAATTCATGGAGGGCGAGGAAGCTTCGTTCTTTGCTTTCACGGACGGCCGGAATATCCTGCCGCTGGCCTCTTCCCAGGATCACAAGCGGGCCTTCGACAACGATGAAGGGCCCAACACCGGCGGTATGGGGGCCTATTCCCCGGCGCCAGTGGTGACCGCGGCCCTGCATGACGAGATCGTCGCGACCATCGTCAAGCCGACCATCGCCGGGATGGCCAGCGAGGGCTGCCCGTACAGCGGCATTCTGTACGTCGGCCTGATGATCAAGGACGGCAGGCCGCGGGTGGTGGAATACAATGCCCGCTTCGGTGATCCGGAGGCTCAACCGCTGTTGATGCGCATGAAGTCCGATATCGTGCCGGTCCTGCAGGCCTGCGCCCGCGGCGACCTGCGGCAGGACTCCATCAAATGGCACGACAAGGCCGCCGTCTGCGTCGTCATGGCCAGTGGCGGGTACCCGGCAGCCTACACCAAGGGTTTTGAAATCACGGGCCTTGATAATGTCCTGGCGATGGACGACGTGATGGTTTTTCACGCCGGCACCAGCCTCGAGAACGGCAGGGTCGTCAATACCGGCGGCCGCGTACTCGGCGTCACCGGTCTCGGCCGTACGGTTGCCGAGGCGATCGCATGTGCTTACGGGGCCGTTGCCAAGATTCACTGGAAGGGTGTGCACTTTCGCAGGGACATTGGCAGGAAGGCTTTGAACCGCTGAATCTTGCAACCGCAACGTGTATCGGAGTGCGGTTGCCCTTTGCAAGTTGGTAGTGACTTGACGTTAATTGACAAGAGGTGAATTTATGAACGACAAACCCCTCGTTGGTATTCTCATGGGAAGCGACAGCGACTACGACATCATGAAAGAGACAGCGCTGGCCCTCGCCCAGTTCGGCATCCCCTTTGAAATAACGGTCTCCAGCGCGCACCGTACCCCTGAGCGCACCGTCTCCTATGTCCGTGAAGCCAAAAACCGCGGCATCAAGGTGCTGGTCGCTGGCGCCGGGGCGGCGGCCCATCTTGCCGGTGTGATCGCCGCGGAAACGACCCTGCCGGTGATTGCCGTGCCGATCGACGCCACCGCTCTGAACGGCATCGATGCGCTGCTGGCGATGGTACAGATGCCGGCCGGAATCCCGGTGGCGACCATGGCCATTGGTAAGCCCGGCGCCCGCAATGCCGGCATCTTCGCGGCACAGATGCTGGCTGTTGGCAGTCCCGAACTCAGCGAAAAGCTGGTCCGGTTCAAGGCCGATATGGCCCGGTCCGTCGAGGCCAAGGCCGAAGCGCTCAAGCTGCGCGTCGCAGAAGATTTCAAGTAATTCTAGCCCTGGTTGATCATGGATTTCCTTCGCCCTGAGCGGTCTTGACAGGGACGGAAGAGATGTATTACTTTGCTTCCACGCTGTCGCACCGGAACATGAGCGTTGTCTCCGCTGCGACAGCCTAACTTTCGGGGGTGAAGGGCGTATGCCCTTCCCCCTCTTTTCAGGAGAAACAACTTTGAGTAAAGAACAGAGCTTCACCGACCGGCTGTGGGATTTTTTCTGTTCCCTGAAGCTGGCGATCGTGACCCTGATTCTACTGGCTCTCACCTCGATCATCGGTACG
>JAHEEU010000189.1 GCA_024640545.1 Geobacteraceae bacterium | reverse complement strand
TTCGTGATTCCCGGCCTGATCCTCATGGGCGTGATCAACAATTCTTTTTCCAATGTGGCTTCATCGCTCTTCATGTCGCGCTATCTCGGCAACATTGTCGACCTGCTGGTCACTCCGGTCACGCCGACCCAATTCATCATGGCCTATACCTTGGCGGCCATGCTGCGGGGCCTGGCCGTCGGCATAATCGTCTGGTTGATTTCGTGCCTGTTCGCGACGCTCCCCTGGGCACACCCCCTCGCGGCGATCGGCATGGCCTGCCTGGCCAGTTTTCTCTTTGCCCAGTTCGGTATCATCGCCGCGATTCACGCCGACAATTTCGATTCCCTGTCGATGTACACCAACTTCATCATTTTGCCGCTGATCTATCTCGGCGGGGTCTTCTACCCGATCTCCATACTGCCGCCGCTCTGGGCCAGCTTGTCTCACCTCAACCCGCTCTTCTACCTGATCGACGGCTTCCGCTATGCGCTGCTCGGTGTTGGCGACCTGTCTTTCCCGGTCTCCTTCGGTGTTGCCCTGGCAATGGCGCTGGTCCTGTTCTGCTGGGCGGCCAGCCTGATCGCGCGCAGTTACCGCTTGCGCAACTAGGTCAGCCATCCGGACAATTAGCTCAACGAAGCAACTGGACACTCGCGGTCCTGGGCCGCCAAACAAGCCCGGCGACTCTGCGTGGATCAAAGACCCCAAAAAACCGGGGGCCCGTCAATCGACGGGCCCCCGGTTTTTTCCATTCCTCGCAAGTGAAACGGCGCTTAACTGATCTTTTCCAGGATCGAGGCAACCTTGCTCTCAGCTTTATCAGCTTGACTCATGCTCTGGATGAGGACATCGGCGCCAATCGTCGCCGCATGCCGCACGAGGTTGTCGGCACGGTCGCCGTCACGCTTCCTGAACGCCTCAATCATGTTGCGGTGCTCTTCAACCGAAATCTCCATGCGTCCCGGTACTGAAAGCGATGCCAGGCGCAGGCGCTTGAACCTCATGACCAGCTGATTGATCATTTCGTAAAGCTTCTCATTACCCGACGCCTTGATGAAGACTTCATGAAACTCGTTGTGCACGCGAAAAAAGGTTTTCACGTCACCTTCTTTGGCGATCTGCTTGAGTCGCGCATTAATCGTTTCGAGGCGCTCGATATCTTTTGCGGAAAGGTTTTCCGCGGCCATCCTGGCAGCAAACCCTTCGAGAAGAATCTTGATCGCATAAAACTCTTCGACATCCCGTTCGGACAAAGACGCGACAACCGCCCCTTTTCGCGGTATAACCTCGAGATAACCTTCCGATTCCAATTGTCGGAAAGCTTCCCGAATCGGGGTTCGGCTGATGCCGAAGCGTTCAGCCAAGTCGGGCTCCGAAACACGCTCGCCCGGCTTCAGGCTCCCCTTAAGGATGGCATCCCGGATCGTTTCCAGAATTTTTTCACGTAGCGTCTGGTGTTTTTCTATCTGTTTTCTGCGCACAAGGAAACTCCGTTTTATCAGGCTACAAAGGATTGTATACAGTATACAAACAATGTCAAGCTCTTTTTGATTGGTCGCATAAGCTAACTTACTTAACTGCTTGCCTTTTAATGCCACCGTGTTTATCATTTCCTGAGACGATTTCAAGGATTATGCATGGATCCTGTTCGGCGTATACGCCTCTCCATTGTGGCACTCATTGCCATCATGGCGTTCGGTTCGCTTGGCTACTCCCTCATCGAGGTCTGGCACATGTTCGACGCTTTCTACATGACCGTAATCACTCTGGCTACGGTTGGTTTCAAGGAAGTTCACGAACTCAGCCCTGAAGGCAGGGTTTTTACCATCGTCCTGATTATCTGCGCGGGGATCATTGCCTATACTCTCAGCAGCCTGCTCCAGTTCACCCTCGAGGGACAGCTGCGCAAAATACTCGGGAGGAAAAAGTTGGAAAGCCGCATCAGCAAACTCGCAAACCACTACATTATCTGTGGCTATGGCCGCATCGGCCATCTGATCTGTCGTGAATTTCAGTCTCGGCCGACGCCTTTCGTGGTCGTGGAGAAGGACCCGCACCATATCGAACGCCTTGACCGTGAAGGGGACCTGTATGTCGAGGGCGACGCCACTGATGATGACACGCTGCTGACGGCAGGCATTGAGCGTGCCAAGGGCCTGATCACGGTGGAGACCTCGGCTACCGACAATGTCTACATCACCCTGACCGCCCGCGGCCTCAACCCGAAGCTGTTTTTCCCCGGCCAGCAGCAGTCCATCAGCCAGCTGGAGGAGATCGCCGGGGGAGCTCTGCCATGACCCTCCACCTGGGTGCTCACATCCCGTGGGCACTGATCGATCATCATCTCACAGAAGTCCTCGATCTCGGTTTGTTCCCGGAGATCGCGATCAAGGGCCCTGAACTGGATACCCTCGACCCGTCCCTCGTACAGCGCACCGCGCAAACCCTCACCGCGGCCGGTGTCCGGCCGACCGTTCACGCACCCTTTTTCGACCTTAATCCCGGGGCCCTCGACCCGCTGATCCGGCAGGTGACCTTCCAGCGCCTCTCTCAGGCCCTAAACGTCGCCGGCCAGCTGCGCGCCCGCCTCATGGTCGTGCACCCCGGCGTCGATAAATGGCGCTACCCGAATCTCGATCAGGCCTGGCTGACCCAGGCCAGGGCGTTTTTCCCGCCACTGATCGAGCAGGCCGCAGCCTGCGACTGCCGCCTCGCCCTGGAGAATATTTACGAGGAGTCACCGGTGACGTTGATCCAGCTGGTGGATGGGATTGGTTCGGAATGGTTCGGGCACTGCTTCGATGCCGGGCACTGGCACCTGTTCGGCAGGCAGCCGATGGCGGGATGGCTCGATGCCCTCGGCGCAAAGCTTTTCCATCTGCATCTGCATGACAATCATGGGCGATCCGACGAGCACCTGCCGGTTGGTGAGGGGACCATTGATTTCAGTCCCCTGCAAGAAAAACTTCGTCGCATGGACCCTCTTCCCAGTATCACCCTGGAAGCTCACACCCCCGAGCACCTCATGCGCTCACGTCACCAGGTCGACCGGTTGCTCCGCTGAAAAAAACAGGGCGGCTCGAATGAGCCGCCCTTCTTCTCTATCATTATGGCCGCAGCGAGTCAGTGCAGCTTCTTGCTCGCCACCTGGACACGGATCAGGGCCCGCTCCAGAGCGGCCTCCATGATCTTGAACTCCTTGTCCTCGCTGGTCAGTTTCCTGAGGGCCTCTTCGGCGCGGGCAAGCGCCGCCCTGGCCCGTTCCACGTCGATCTGATCAGCAGGCTCAGCGGTCTCGACCAGCACCGTCATGACGTTGTCCTCGACTTCCACATAGCCCCAGTTCACCGCGACATGAAAGGTCTCGTTGCCCTTTTTATAGGTCAGTTCACCAACCTTCAGCGTGGTCAGCAGGGACGTGTGTTCGGGGAGCACACCAAATTCACCGACGCTGCCGGGAGCGGTCACTTCGTCAACCTCTTCCGACAACACCCGCTTGTACGGTGTGACCAGTTCCAGTTTTAGCTTGTCTGCCATGCCAGTTTATTCCTTTTTGCCTGAATGTCCCGATCAAGCAGCCAGCTGCTTGGCCTTTTCCAGGGCTTCTTCCATGGTGCCGACCAGGTAGAAGGCCTGCTCAGGGATATCATCGTACTTGCCGTCGACCAGGTCGCGGAAGCCCTTGATGGTGTCCTTCAGTTCCACGTACTTGCCCGGGGATCCGGTGAAGGTCTCGGCGACGAAGAACGGCTGCGAGAGGAAGCGCTGGATCTTGCGGGCGCGGGCAACGATCAGCTTGTCTTCCTCGGAGAGTTCATCCATGCCGAGGATGGCGATGATGTCCTGCAGGTCCTTGTAACGCTGCAGCACGTACTGAACGTCACGGGCACACTTGTAGTGTTCTTCGCCGACGACCTGCGGGTCAAGGATCCGGCTGGTGGAGTCGAGCGGGTCAACCGCCGGGTAGATACCGAGCTCGGCGATCTGACGGGAAAGAACCGTGGTCGCATCGAGGTGGGCAAAGGCGGTGGCCGGCGCGGGGTCGGTCAAGTCGTCGGCCGGCACGTAGATGGCCTGGACCGAAGTGATCGAACCCTTGCTGGTGGTGGTGATCCGTTCCTGGAGCTCA
The DNA here is from genome assembly GCA_024640545.1 of Geobacteraceae bacterium. Classification (GTDB taxonomy): domain Bacteria; phylum Desulfobacterota; class Desulfuromonadia; order Desulfuromonadales; family BM103; genus JAHEDT01. The sequence goes on along the minus strand of JAHEEU010000189.1, from coordinate 877 downwards.
CCCATCTCGGTCGCCAGCGTCGGCTGGTAGCCGACCGCCGAAGGGATCCGGCCAAGCAGCGCCGAAACTTCGGAACCGGCCTGGGTGAAACGGAAAATGTTGTCGACGAAGAGCAGCACGTCCTGGCCTTCCTCGTCACGGAAGTATTCCGCGACCGTCAGCGCCGAGAGGGCGACTCGGGCACGGGCGCCGGGCGGCTCGTTCATCTGGCCGTAGATCAGGGCGGCCTTGTCGAGAACGCCGGAGTCCTTCATTTCGTGCCAGAGGTCGTTGCCTTCACGGGTCCGCTCGCCGACGCCGGCGAAAACCGAGTAGCCGCCGTGCTGCTTGGCGATATTGTGGATCAGCTCCATGATCAGAACGGTTTTGCCGACCCCGGCGCCACCGAACAGGCCGATCTTGCCGCCACGGGCATAGGGCGCGAGCAGGTCGACGACCTTGATCCCCGTTTCGAACGCTTCGACCGTAGTCGACTGCTCGGTGAATTCCGGTGCCGGACGATGGATTTCCCATTCCAGTTCGTTATCGACCGGGCCGGCCTCGTCAACCGGTTCGCCAACCACGTTCAAAATCCGGCCGAGGGTCTTGTGACCAACCGGCATGACGATCTGCCTGCCTGTGTCAAGCACGTCCTGGCCACGAACCAGACCGTCGGTGGCGTCCATGGCGATGGTCCTTACGGTGTTCTCGCCCAGGTGTTGAGCGACTTCCAGTACCAGGTTCCACTCCCGGTCGTCGACCGACGGGTTGGACACTTTAAGCGCGTGGTAGATCTCCGGAAGCTTGCCGGCTTCGAATTCCACGTCGACAACCGGACCGATGACCTGCGTGATGCGTCCTTTATTCATGATGAACCGTTCCTCCATTCTGCCCGCCC
>JAHEEU010000188.1 GCA_024640545.1 Geobacteraceae bacterium | reverse complement strand
TCGCAACACCGATTCCCAGTTGATCGGCGATCTTTTGCCTGGTCAGGCCCTGGGCATTCAGTGCCAGCACCTCGTCGGTCTTCGCCCTGGCGGTGGGTTTTCGGCCCTTGTAGCGCCCTTCTCGCTTGGCCCGGGCAATGCCCGCGGCCTGGCGTTCCCGCACCTTCTGCCGCTCGAAGTCGGCAATCGCGCCAAGCAGTAGAGCTATGACCTCACCATGAGGCGACGACGTGTCGATCCCACAATCGATGACCTTCAAAGACACGCCGGTAGCGTTAAGCGCCTCCACAATCTCCAGCAGGTGCTGAGTGTTGTGCGCGAGACGAAACAGGCTGGTGACCAGCAGGGTATCGCCGGCCCCGACCGCCTTCATCAGCTCGTCCAGTTGTGGCCGGTCGCGCTTGCCGGCGGTGCTTTGCTCCTGGAAGACCTTGGCCGCACCGGCCGCCTTGAGTCGACTAAACTGTACTTGTGCGCTTTGACCGTCGAAACCTTGACTTAAGTAACCTAGAATACGTGACATTATCCATTACCATATCAATAGGGTGTTTAAATGATATCACCTATCATATTCCATATATGACTGTATTGATAGGCGTGCATCAAAGATAAAAATATCACTGATAATACCCTTTTGATAGATGTTAGATGTAATATGCTGGAGAAAGTCAGATACGATTGGAGGAGTTGAAGGTGCAGTACTGGAAAGAGCAAAACCGGGGAGAGATTCTACGGGCATGATACAGGGCGACTTCATGGGGGGGAAATACTTTGGCTGTCGACGAGTTCATGAGGGGCACGGCTTCGCCCACAGCAGGCCTGTCACGTCCAGTCTAAACCCGGCTGATGATTTCGACGCCCTTGATCGGCTTATATTCGATGGCAAGGATTTCAAGCTCTCTGGCCCCGACAGGGGTTTTCACTGTCGCAACATCGCCCACCTCTTTGCGCATGAGGGCCCTGCCGATGGGGGACTGCCAGCTCACCAGGCCTTTGGCGCCGTTGTATTCGTCGGCGCCGACAATACAGTAGGTTTTTTCCTCCCCGTCCTCATCCTCGACGGTGACGGTAGCACCGAACAAAACGCGTCCGGCAGCGGTTTTGCCTTGAGCGACCGGATCGACGATTTCAGCGTTCTCAATCCTCTTGGTCAAAAAATGAATCCGGGAATCAATCTTTCGCAGGTGGCGCTTGCCGTAAATGTATTCGGCATTTTCCGAGCGATCACCCTCGGCGGCCGCATCGGACACGCGCCGCACGGTGTCGGGCCGCTTTACATAGAGCAATTCCTTGAGTTCAGCGCGCATCTGTTGCGCACAGTCCGGGGTCATATAGATCGGTGTACCTGTCGCCATGCTTCCTATTCTGACTCCTTTTGCCATCCTGTAAAGGGTCTTTTGATAGCATCCCCATTATCACCAGGCGCGAGTTCGGGGACACTCAAAAAAGAGTGTCCCCGTTGGGTGTCCCCGAAGGCATTTTTTGTGAAATGTGTAGACCTGACCCCTATTCCACACACTTAGTGGGAGTTATCGGCAGAAGGTCGGGCCGGGAAGAGGTTACTAGGTTTTCTCGACCGGTTGGGCGAAGCCGACCTTGCTGCCGCCATAGCGGCGAGCGCGCAGGTTCGCCTGCTCGGCGTGGCCGGCAAACCCTTCCAGCAGGCAGAGGCGCGAGCAGTAAGCGGCCATCGTCGCCGCGGCCTCGTCCGTGGTGATTTTCTGGTAGCTGTGGGTTTTCAGGAATTTGCCCACCCACAATCCGCCGGTATAGCGGCCAGCCCTTTTGGTCGGCAACGTATGGTTGGTCCCGATCACCTTGTCGCCGTTGGAGACATTGGTGCGTGGGCCGAGGAACAGGGCGCCGTAACAGGTCATGTGTTCCAGGAACCAGTCGTCGCGGTCGGTCATGACCTGGACGTGCTCGGAGGCGATGTCATTGGCAACGTCGAGCATCTCGTCATAAGTGTCGCAGAGTATGACCTCCCCGTAATCGGCCCAGCTGGCCCGGGCGGTCTCGGCGGTCGGCAGTATCTGCAGGAGGCGATCGATCTCAGCGAGGGTTGTCTCCGCCAGCCTGCGCGAATTGGTGACCAGGAATGCCGGCGAGTTGTAGCCGTGTTCGGCCTGGCCCAGGAGGTCGGTGGCACACATTTCCGCGTCCACGGTCTGGTCGGCGATCACCATCGTTTCCGTGGGCCCGGCCAGCAGGTCGATCCCGACCCGCCCGAACAGTTGCCGCTTCGCCTCGGCCACGTAAGCGTTGCCGGGACCGATCAGCATGTGGACGGGGGCGATGGTTTTCGTGCCGATGGCCATGGCGCCGATAGCCTGGATCCCGCCGAGGACATAGATCTCGTGGGCCCCGCCAAGCTGCATCGCGGTAATCACGGCAGGATTGGGCTCCCCCTTGAAAGCGGGCGTGCAGGCGACGATCCGTGGCACCCCGGCCACCGAAGCGGTCGCCACGGACATGTGGGCTGAAGCAACCATCGGGAACTTGCCGCCGGGGACGTAGCACCCGACCGACTGCACCGGGATGTTCTTGTGCCCCAGGATCACGCCGGGCAGGGTTTCGATTTCGATGTCCAGCATTGAGTCCCGTTGCGCCTTGGCAAAATTCCGGACCTGCTGCTGGGCGAATTTTATGTCGTCCAGATCACCTGGACTGACCTTCTTCATCAGCGCCTCGATATCAGCCTGGCTGAGCCGGAACGAGGGCGGCGAGTAATTGTCGAATTTTTCGCTGAGTTCGCGCACCGCAGCGTCACCGCGGTTTTCGATATCCTGAAGCGTGTTCTCGACAACGCTCCTGATTTGCAGATCATCGGCCTGTTTTTCGCCTTCCGGCTTGCTGCTTTTCAAGTACTGGATGGCCATACTCAGCTCCTTGCCCGGTGAGGGAGTCTCCCCCATGAATGAATTCTCAGGTTGTTAATTTATCAGATCGGAACCGTTTCCAAAATGATTATTTGCCGGCCATGCGCTCCCGCATCGGAGAATCGTGGAGCCAAAGTTGACCGGCAGGAGCGAAACCCCTTATCCTGTAAAAGTTGTCACGCCATCATCCTTCACTCTTGGAAAAACTGTCCCGCATGATACCTGAACAGCTCGTCTTCATCGACCTGGAAACCACCGGCACCAATACCACGCACGACCGGGTGACCGAGGTCGGCTTTTGCGAAGTTCGCAATGGCACGGTGGTCGAGGAATGGTCGTCACTCGTCAATCCAGGGACCACGATCTCGCCCTTCATCGAGCAGATCACCGGGATCTCGACGGCCATGGTGGCCGACGCGCCGAGATTTTCCGAAATCGCGGACCAGCTGCAGACAAAGCTCGCCGGGAAAGTCCTGGTCGCCCATAACGCGCGCTTTGATTACGGTTTCCTGAAAAGCGAATTCCGCCGCCTCGAGCAGACCTTCCAGGAACAAATGCTCTGCACCCTGAAGCTGTCCCGGGCGCTCTTCCCGGAGCAGAAAAAACATAGCCTGGACGAACTCATCGAGCGGCACGATCTGCAGGCCCACAACCGGCACCGGGCGCTCGGCGACGCGCAGGTGCTGCGCGCTTTTTTTGCCAAGCTCTGCGACGAACTGCCGAGCGAGGCTCTGGCCAAGGCCATTCGGAGCCAACTGAAGCAGCCCAGCTTGCCGCCCCACCTGAATATCGCGCAACTCAAGCGCCTCCCCGCCTCACCTGGGGTGTACTTCTTCTACGGCGAAAACGACACGGTGCTGTATATCGGCAAAAGCGTCGATATTCGCTCCCGGGTCTACTCGCACTTTGCCGGCGACCACCGGGCCCACAAGGAGATGCGTCTCTCCCAGCAGGTCAGGCGCATCGACTGCGTGGAAACGGCCGGAGAGTTCGGCGCGCTGCTGCTCGAAGCCAGGCTGGTCAAGGAGTTGACGCCGGTCCATAACCGGCAGCTGAGGCGCACCCGGGATCTGTATTCAATCCGCCTTGGCAAATGCGTGCAGGATGGTTCCAGGCCGCAGGTCGTCGTGCTGAAGGACCTTGGCGGTAACGAACTTGCGGGCTTGCACGGTTTGTTCCGCACCCGGCGGCAGGCCGAGACGGCGCTGCGGGAGGTCATCCTGGCGCACGGCCTGTGCAACCGGGTTCTCGGCCTGGAGAAAGGCCCTGGCGCCTGCTTCAGTTTCCAGATCAGGAAATGCCGCGGTGCCTGCGTCGGCCAGGAGCCCCTGGTGCTGCACGAGGCCAGGCTGACCGCGGCCTTCGCCTCGATGAAAGTGCGTTCCTGGCCCTATCCCGGGGCCATCGGCATTCGGGAAACATCCGCCGCCAACGACCGCAGCGAGATACACGTCTTCAACCACTGGTGCCACCTGGGAACGGCGGACAGCGAGGAACGCTTGTGGGACATCCTCGAATCCCAGGCCCGCCTGCCGTTCGATCTCGACGGCTACAAGATCCTCACACGGTTTCTCGAAACGAAGGTTCAACAGACTGATTTAATTGATTTGTCGCCTCCCGTGCGCGCGGACCGGCTCGGCTAGCCCCTCATCCATATCCGGACCGTCCGGCCAGTTTTCGGTGTCGGCTCACTTAACCTCGGGGAGGCAGCTCCACCGCGTCGTGTAGGCCGGCGAGACATTGGCCTGGCGCATGAACCAGTCCTTTTCCGGCCTTTGTCCGCCGAACCAGACCCTGCCCTGCCCTTTGCGATTGAGGGCATCGACGGCATGCATGAGCGTGTCGCTGCGTTGTGCATGCGTCTGATCTTCGAACAGGTCGAGCTGCACATCGCCAGGCGAGCAGAACTCGCCCAGCATAACCCCTGCCTTGGCGTAGCGATAACCCTCGCGCCAGACCGCGTCGAACATCCGCACGGCCATCTCGAGAATCTTCCGGGTATCGGAGCTCGGCTGCGACAGGGTTCCGGTGGCCGCGTTGGCATAGTCCGGGCCGTTCTTGTCGAAGGGGCTGGTCCTGATGAACACGGTCACCATGCGCGCCAGTTGCTCCTCCCCGCG
>JAHEEU010000041.1 GCA_024640545.1 Geobacteraceae bacterium | reverse complement strand
GTGGCTCACAAGGTCTGGCGCAGCGACCAGGAAATCGACCTAACGGCCAAGGAGTATGCCCTGCTGGAATTCTTCATGCGCAACCCTGAGACGACCCTGACGCGCACCATGATCGCTGAACACGTCTGGGACTACACCTTCGATTCGTTCACCAATATCATCGACGTCTACGTCAACTATCTGCGTAAGAAAGTTGATCGCGATTTCTCCAAGCGGCTGATTCATACCGTGCGCGGGATTGGCTACGTCCTCAAGGAGGAGTAAGCTTGGCCGTTTCCCCACTACGGTCGATCCGGGTCCGCCTGACGTTCTGGTATGCCATGACACTGGCTGTCATCCTGGCAGTCAGTGCGCTTTTTTCATATCACTATTTTTCCCATAACCTGAGTGAGCAGGTGGACTTCCAGGTCAGGGAAATCGCGCGCACCCTCGACAGGAACCGTGACGACATACTCCGGGACTCCGCTGCAGCCCAGAACTGTGACCTGTTGCAGGGCCTGATCCACAGCCACAACTGGGGATCTTTCCTGTTGCTGCGTGACGCCAGCCTGCAGGTCCTCTGCACTTCAGACAACCTGGTGGACCGTGTCCTGCCTTTCGGTCCGGTCGCCCGCCAGCAGGTGCGCTGGCTCCATGAGCATCTGGAGACAGTTGACCTGGCGGGCGGCGGGAAACTGCGGCTTTTGTCCTACCCCCTGGTCAACAACGGCCGCCTGGCGGGTGTCATCCAGGTTGCCCAGGAACTCGGCCCCCTCTTCCAGACCATCGAGGAGCTGCGCCTGATCTACCTGGTGGTCGGGCCTTTTGCCATCTTCTGGCTTTGCCTGGGATGCTGGCTGTTGGCGGAGCGGCTCATAGCGCCGGTCCTCGAAGTCACCGAGGCGGCTCAGGGGATTACCGCAGACCATCTCTCCCGTCGCTTGCCTCTTGGCAGCCACCAGGACGAACTCACCCAGATGGTCGCCTGCCTGAACCAGATGCTCGACCGCCTGGAGAAATCGTTCCGGCGCATCCGGCAGTTTTCCGGCGACGCTTCCCACGAATTGCGCACGCCGCTCACCATCCTGCGGGGCGAGACCGAAGTGACGCTGCGCTGGGCCAAGACCCCGGAGGAATTTCGCGACATGCTGCGCTCCAACATGGAGGAGATCGATCGCATGGAGCGCATCATCGAGAGCCTGCTGACCCTGGCCAAGAGCGAGGTCGGAGAGCTGACCCTGGAAATGAAGGAGTTCAGCCTCAGCGACATGGTCCAGGAACTCTACCTGCAGAGCCGCCTGTTGTGCGAGGCAAAGCGCATCGAGGTCCAGCTGCTGCTTGATGTCAACGAAGAGATCCGCATCCGCGGCGACGAACTTCGCCTGCGCCAGATGTTCCTCAACCTGATTTCCAATGCCATCAAGTACACCCCCGAAGACGGCCATCTGGAGATTATCCTGGCGATGGAAGGCGGCTTCGCCCGGGTCAATATCAACGATTCGGGGATCGGCATCCCCGCCGAGCATCTGCCACACATTTTCGACCGCTTTTACCGCGTCGACAAGGCCCGCAACCGCATGGACGGCGGTACCGGACTCGGGCTGGCGATTGTCAAGTGGATCGCCGAGGCCCATGGCGGCGGCATCACGGTCAGCTCCGAAGTCGGCAAGGGGAGCTCCTTCTCGGTGCGCCTGCCGGTCGCTGGCCCGGCAGAGGGCAAGCACCCGAGATCGACCATCCTGGAGTAGTCCCCGCGGCGCCCGGCCTCTCCCGTCAGTTTCTATCGGGTGGGCGATTGACATTCCCCCGCCGGTTATTACATTTATGCAATAACCACAGTGGAGGAAATCATGAGCAAGATGAGGCGTTTGGACATCCCCTTTCTGATTGTTCTGCTGGTCTGCTGGGTCATTCCTGCCGGTGCCCAGCCTCCTGACTTCGCAGCCCTTGCCGAAACACTCAAGCCCTCGGTGGTCAACATCAGCACGGAAAAAACCGTCAAGCCGCGACTGCCATCGTTTCGCGAACCCGAGGTGCCGGGGGGGCGGGACCCCTTTGATGAGTTCTTCGAGCGGTTTTTCCGGGGTGCGCCGCAGTCACCGCGCAAGGCCAGCTCGCTCGGTTCCGGCTTCATCATCTCGGCAGACGGCTATATTTTGACCAATGACCATGTCGTCGACGGCGCCGATGAGATCAAGGTCAAGCTCTCCGACGGTCGTGAATTCACGGGCGAGGTTCGAGGCCTCGATCCGAAGCTCGACCTGGCCCTGGTCAAGATCGACGCCGGCGAAAGCCTGCCGGTGGCCGGGCTCGGCGACAGCGACACTATCAAGGTCGGCGAATGGGTCATGGCGATCGGCAACCCCTTCGGTCTCGAGCAGACCGTTACGGTGGGGATCGTCTCCGCCAAGGGGCGGGTGATCGGGGCCGGCCCCTATGATGATTTCATCCAGACCGACGCGTCGATCAACCCCGGTAATTCCGGCGGGCCGCTGTTCAACGTTCAGGGTGAGGTCATCGGCATCAATACCGCCATCGTTGCCGGCGGACAGGGGATCGGCTTCGCCATCCCGGTCAACATGGCCAAACAGATCATTCCCCAGCTCCGCGATGAAGGGCGGGTCATCCGCGGCTGGCTGGGTGTCACCGTGCAGGCTCTCGACCAGGAGCTGGCCGAGTCCTTTGGCCTGGAGGAAACCCACGGCGCGTTGATCAACGAGGTTGTCAAGGGCTCTCCCGCCGACCGGGCCGGCCTGCAGCGCGGCGACATCATCCTGACCTATGACGGGCAGCGGATCGCAGAACTGAACGACCTGCCGCGGCTGGTTGCGGCAACCCCTGTTGACCAGACCGTCAAGGTCACCATCTTCCGGGACGGCAAGCAGCGCAGGGTCAAGGTCACGATCGGCCAACTTGACGAAGGGGCCCAGAAAGCCGCTGCCGGAGACAGGCAGACCGGTGGCCCCCTCGGCATGACGCTGGCCAACCTGACCCCGGAACTGGTGGAGCGTTTCGGCCTGGAGGGAGAGGAAGGGATCCTGATCACCAGGATCGAACCTGATGGACCGGCCGCCGAAGCCAATCTGCGTGTCGGCGACCTGATCATCGAGGTGGACGGCAGGGAGGTCAGATCGGTCAGCACATTTGCAGAGCTCGTCGGCAGGAAAACCGTCGGCAAGGTCCTGCGCCTGCTGATTCAGCGCAAATCGACCCTGCTCTATACGACCGTGCCGGTCAAGTGAGGCTTTTCGCGAGTCGCCTGCAAGCCCCGAGGCCCGAATTCAGCATCTCCTCCCGAACCCAGGCAAAGGCCGCCCGGCTCCAGGTGGCCTTTGCCTGGGCAGGGCGCCGGCCGCGGATCGCCAGGCCGTTGCCCGCGACTCCTGTATGCTAAAGCCGGTTCCGGCGCTGCTCAGCCAGCCTCTTTCACAAACGGTCCCGATCGTCTATGCTGTCATGGCATCGGAGCGACGGACGGAAGACCAGATCACTGAATCCCAATGAGGTAAGGCGTGCACGGCTGGAGCGGAAAAATTCTGACGGTCAACTTGACCGAACGGACCACAGCAGAGCTCATCCTCCCTGCTGAGGTTTACCAGCGCAACATCGGCGGCAAAGGGCTGTGCGGCGAGTTGCTGTTCGATCATTTCCGTTACGTGTGGGACGACCCGCGCCTGCCCCTGGCCTTCATGACGGGACCTTTGAACAACACCTCGTCGCCGACCTCAGGGCGCATGACAGTCATGTCCCGCTCCCCCCTCACCGGCGCCGTCTGTGACGCCTCCGTCGGCGGCCGTCTGGGTACGGTCCTCAAGCGGGCCGGTTATGACGGGATTCTGGTCACGGGCAGGAGTGGCGACTGGTGTGGCCTGACCATCAACGAAAGCGGGGTCGCGTTGCAGAGCGCTGGGCATCTGGCCGGCTTCGCCATCTCCGACCTCCATGCCCGGCTGACAACGGCCCCGGGCATGCAAAGCGGAGCGCACGCCATGGTGGGCCCGGCCGCGGAAAACGGTGTGCGCTATGCTGCTATCGTGTTCGACGGCCATTACTTCGCGGGGCGTGGCGGGCTCGGCCTGGTAATGGCCGAGAAAAGGCTGAAATTCATATCAGTCAGCGGCACCCTCAAAACCGATGTGTTCGACCGCAATGAACTCAAGCTGGCCCGGGAGGAGATCTACCGGCTGGTTGCCGCGTCCCCCGTGCTGACCGGTGATTTGGGCCTCACCAATTACGGGACCGGCGCCCTCTATGACCTGATGCGCAGTCGCCGGATGATGCCGACCAATAATTTCCGGCAAACCTATTTCGAGCCGGCACCGTCGATGAACGCCTATGCCTACAAAAAACGCTATGCCACGAAGAAATTCGGTTGCGCCGGGTGTCACATCCTGTGCAAGAAGGTCGGCGAGCGGGGGGAGATCATCCCGGAATTCGAAACCATGTCCCACTTCAGCGCACTGGTGGGCAACGCAGACCTGGATGCCGTCGTGGCTGCCAACCGGGTCTGCAACGAAACGGGCATGGACACCATTTCCGCAGCCGTCGCCCTCGCGACCTATGCGGAAATAACCGGCCTGCAGATGACCCCGGAGGTCTTGCTGAAGATGCTCGAGGATATCGCTTGCGGCCGAAACGATGGTGCTCTGCTGGGCCAGGGAGCCTTGCGCTATGCTCGCGAGTCGGGCCGGCCGGAAGTCGCCATGGTCTCAAAGGGGCTGGAGTTCCCCGCCTACGACCCGCGGGGGGCCTACGGCATGGCGCTGGCTTACGCCACGTCAACCCGTGGCGGCTGCCACCTGCGGGCCTACCCTGTCGCCCATGAAATCTTGCGCAAGCCCGTCGCGACCGACCGCTTTTCTCTGAGCGGCAAGGCGCGGATCATCAAGATCAGCGAAGATATGAACGCGGTGGTCGATTCATTGACGGCCTGCAAATTCCTGTTCTTTGCCGCATCTCTGGAAGAATATGCCAAGGCCCTGCAAGGGGTTACCGGGATGCGGACCTCCGCACAGGAACTGCTCAAGGCCGGCGAGCGCATCTACTACCGGGAACGCATCATGAACGCCCGGAACGGCTTTACCGCGGCAGACGACGACATCCCCGCACGGTTTTTCCGGGAAAGCGGCAGCAGCAGCGAGTCTCTGCGGATCGATCCGATCAACCGGAGTGAGTTTCTCCGGGAGCGGGCGGCATATTATCGTATCCGCGGGCTTGATGATCAGGGGCTGCCGACACAGGAAAAATGCCGAGAGTTGGATCTGCCATGCTGAAATTGCTGCACAAGTACCAGGAGAAGCTGGTTGGCCACGGCTTGTGCGAACCCGGCAAGCCGCTGGTCGGCGGGGTTAATGACACCGTGATCTGGAACCGCCCGGACCCGCTGACTGCAGAATTGGAAGCCATCATCGCGGCCCTGAATATCAACAGCATCATCTTCGCCCGGCCGACGGAACCATTCTTCAGTATCCTGAATTATCACTGCCGCCGCAGCGATGCCGAGTTGGTCCCGGAAGATACCGAGACCCGCACCTTTCTCCATTCCATCCCCGTGGCGCGTTCCATGGCGGCTGCAGAGATCGTCCCCCTGCTGCGCAAGCGCAAAGGTTGCGTGGTCGAGGGGCATGGCGTGATCGCCTTCGGCACGGTCAGCCCGGAACAGGCTTTCGTGGTGTTCAGCTCCATCATCTTCTCTGCGTTCGTCAAGTTCTTTGTCGATTACGCTTATGCCCGGCATGCCGGGGTTGCCGATATGGCCGCCGCAGAGATCCTGCCGGATGTCCTGGCGGCTTATGACAGGTTTCTCCCGGCCGAGGCGGACGCTGATCTCGAGTCGGGGGCGTTTACCGAGGAGGATGATATTCTCAGGGCCATGGCCCGCGCCGGCCAGGCGACGGTCGATGCACGGATGGTCGATTCGTTCTTCGGCAATATCTCCTACTTTGCCGGGGACACGGTGTATATCAGCCAGACAGGTTCTTCGCTGGACGAGCTCGAAGGCTGCATCGACGCCTGCCCAATCGACAACTCAGCAAGCACGGGGATCACGGCTTCCAGCGAGCTGGTGGCGCACCGGGATATCTACCTGGCAGGTGACAGCCGGGCCATTCTGCACGGCCACCCGAAATTCAGCGTGATCATGTCGATGCTGTGTTTTGAGGCGGCTTGCGAGAACCGGGGGAAGTGCCACATCAAGTGCGACAAGCAACGTTTTGTCGCCGACGTCCCAGTGATCCCCGGTGAAGTCGGCACCGGCCCGAGAGGGCTCAGCAACACGCTCCCTCCGGCCGTGCATGGACGCCGGGGGGCGATCGTCTACGGGCACGGGGTATTTACAGTCGGTAAAAAGGATTTCCGTGACGCATTTGCCAGCCTCTCGGCGATCGAGGCTTTGTGCCGCCAGACCTACATGAGGATTATCGCCGGCCCTGTGCAGGATTGATCTCGGCTTCCTGACATGATCGCCGGTTGGCTCTTTTTGTCCTGGAATTTTTTCCTTGACATATCTGACCAATAAGGTAATCTATTTGCAAGAGAACATACTTCTTCATGTTCTTCTCCTCCTAAGAAAAACCCTAAAACCCGTTACCCCACAGTCAACCTCCTGACTGTGGGGTTTTTTTCTGTGCAGGTTAATGAAAGAGTTCGCCTCCGCGCTGTGGTTTTGGGCAAACGGGTGCTTCCCGGCAGACAAGAAAAAGCCCGGCTGGATATCCAGCCGGGCACAATATGAGGCAAAACTCTTCAGCGGGTTGTTTAGAAGCGGTAACCCACCCCAAGGTAGCCGTAGTAGGCCGAGCCGTCCTCGTCTCCGTAAACGTACATTTCGTCGGAGTCAAAATCGCTGTAGGTGAGGCTGGCCGTCGTATAAAGACTTTCGGTGAAGTTGTAGCTGCCGCCGACCGTCAGTTCATACTGCTGGTAAGACAAGTCGGAATACTCGTCGATCAGGTCGTTTTGCTCCGAGGTATCGTAGTGAGGTTTTTCTCCACCACTGTAGACCAGCGACGGACGGTCGGCAAAATCCCAATCCCAGCTGTCTTTGGCATTGTTGTATGTGAAGCTGGCATTCAGCTTCAGCTTCTCCGTCGCCTGGTAGTCGACGGCCATGGAGAGAGTGTGAACATTGGAGTCATATTCTGCTGTATCACAGTACGACCCAAACTGGGTCGATGAGACGCCGTTCGCTCAGCCATGGTACCAGCCGACGCACATCTGGTTCTCCGTTTTCATCTTGTTGAACGTGTACGCCATGGTCAGGATGACGTTGTTGCTCGGCGCATAGTAAACGGACGCGCCGGGAACGTAGCTGTGTTGCTTGTAGTCGACGTCGTCGTTCTCTTCGACGCGTACCCGGGCGAAGACCGTCATGGCCATGTTGCTGGCCGGGGCCCAGGTCGAAGAAAATTTGCCTTCGTGGACTTTATCGGGCTGGTTGGTCGCATCCAGGGTCCGGTTGGGGTAGACACTGTTCCAGTAGTAAACAGTGCTGTTGTCGGGGTTCGGGTAAACACCCACGTAATCAGCCGTATTGAGCCATGCCAGGCCGGGGTAGGCCGGGTCTGTGCTGCCGATGCCCTGGGCGATGCCGGTGGCGTCTTCACCATGGAAAGGATCATCGATGTCCTGGTACTGGTAGCTGATCCGGCCGGACAACTTGCTGTTCAAGCGGGACTTGAGGGCCACCTTGAAAGTGTTGGTCACGCTCTCGCCCAGCTCCTCCAAGTCCCGGTCGACATCTTCGTATTCATAGCCCAGCCGCAAGGTCGTCCCCCGGGAGAGCCGGTAGACGCCGTCTATGCCCAGCCGGGTCACCTCACGGGATTCGGCTGATTCGTAATGCTGCGGATTGTCGAAATCCTGGTTCTCATAGGTGCTGCTGCCACCATCTGCGATCAGCATGTCATCCCGGTCTGGGAAGTTCACCTTGTAATCAGGGCCATCGATTTCATAGGTTCCGCCGGTTACGGAGAGCCGCAGGTTGCCGATGCGCGTGGCCCCCTTGAGGAAGAAGGACTCGAACTTGCTGGACAGGGTGTCCTGGTCGAGTGTATAGGTGCCGGCTTCGCCATCTTTGTCGGATTCGATGTCAGCGTGGACGTAGCTTGCCGAAAGCGTGGTGCTCTTCGCCAGGTCCAATCTGGCCTCGACGCTGTGGCTGTCCTTCTCGGAATCGGGCGTGTCGTTGTACTCCTGCATGCCGGTGTAGAGCATGGTATCCGCATCCGCAACACCGTCGCGGGTCAGGCCGGATGACAGGTAGTTGTATTCCGGCAGGGATCCGTCGGCATCGAATTTGCGATTAAGGTACTCGTAATCGACCGTCAACAGGCCGAATTTGCCGGTCGCGCCAAGGGTGTAGTCCCGGGTTTTCTCATCGATGTCCTTGCCTTGAGCCTGAACATGGCACTGGTTGCATTTGCTCATGGTGATGGCCTGCTCGAGACCCTTGCGGGTTTCGATGCGCAACCCGGTATGGAAGGTCACGTTCGGCAGGGCAGGGATCGTCAGGTCGGTTTCGCCTTTGAATTCCTTGTAGTCGATGATGTAGTTGTTGTCGAGCTCCTGGTAATAGCGCTCCTTGGCAACCGCGGGCGATTCAGCACCGATCTGTCCGGCGGACAGGTCGGTGGTAACGCGCGGCTGCTGCCCTCCGACGTCGCCGAACATGGTCGCCCCGAGGTTCTCAAGCGTGTCATGATCCTTCCAGTGCTGGAAGACCTGGTAATCGAGGTCGAGCTTCAGCACCCGGTTGACATCGGCTTCAAGAGCATAGTCCTGGTCGTGGGGACCTCTGACCGCAGCTTCAGCCCCGAGTGAAAATTGCTTGCTCAGGTATTCCAGGTCCAGGCTCGGGGCAAAGTTGACCCCCTTGTCGGACCGATATTTTGCATATTCATTGACGCGTGCAGGGTTGTCATCCGTATCCATGCCGGTGACGCCAATCTCCACATTGCCGCTCAGATGGGCAGGGCCATCTGCCGCGACAGCAATCGTGGAGGTCGACACCAGAGACAGGGTCGACAACAATGCAAGCAGCCAAAAATGGCTCAGCTTCATTTCTAACCTCCTCTTCTCTCCATTAACGGGTCAGGGCGCCACCATTCAGCGGCTGTGATGGAAAATCGCTGCCATGTACGACGTCGTGGCAGGTCGTACACTTGGTGCCGAAGGACATCTGGAACCCCTCTGCGCCATGCGGGTTGGCTGCGTCGACTCTCGCTGGATCAACCGCAGCGGCACCGATCGTTACGCCGCTCCTTACGGTTCCGGCGGGTGTGTAGGCACCGGATGCCGGATCAAAGCCCTTGCGCAGAATGTGGAAATGTCCCTCGTGGCACTGCAGGCAGAGGAACGGCTCGTTCTGCACCAGTAGGTTGTTGGCGACCGAGCCGTGCGGATCATGGCAGATGGTGCAGTCGTCCTCGACCGGAGCATGACCGAACACGAACGGACCCTGGTAGCGGCTGTGGCAGTTAAGGCACAGGTCGTTGGTGCGCTCCTCGGTGTTGAGATCGCCGTGGGGGTTATGGCAGTCGCCGCAGGTCATCTTGCCTTCCTTGATCGGGTGATGGGAGGGGAAGTTGGCCTTGGCCATCTGCTCCTGGTGACATGAGTAGCAGAGTTCCGGGTCCTGTTGTTTCAACGCGGTCTTGCCGCCGCCATGGATCGTGTGGCAGTCGCTGCAGGCCACATCGCTCAAGGCGTGCTCGCTGTGCGTCCAGTCCATCAGCTTGCCGTCGCTATGGCACTTGGCGCAGACCGCAGCTGATTCTTCCGGGCGCAGCTCGCCGAACTTGATGATCTGGCCGTTGTCGGCAGCGTCGACGTGCAGGCTGCCGCCGCCATGGCAGGCTTCGCACCCCTGGGTGCCGCCCATGTATTCGAACCCGGCCAGGCGCGAATGAATGCCGGCGCCCATGCCATCGTGACACTCCAGGCAGGTCTCCTGACCCACCGGAGCGGCGCCGTCGATAACTGGCAGCGTCAACTGCTTCTCCCTGATCGCCCCGGTGGCACATGCCCCGAGGAACAGTAACAGGGGAATGAGCCTGACCAGCCAG
Source organism: Geobacteraceae bacterium (assembly GCA_024640545.1). GTDB lineage: Bacteria > Desulfobacterota > Desulfuromonadia > Desulfuromonadales > BM103 > JAHEDT01. The sequence continues at coordinate 7,954 of JAHEEU010000041.1, read as the reverse complement.
GGCGCCCTGGATAGTGATGTCATTCTGTACATGCTCTCTCCTTTCGATGCTGAATGCCTCAATAGTATTGAACTCAACGATTGTCAGCCGGCATTGTCGCGTCTGCCTCCTTTCACTGAATGCGGGCCGCATGGTGTGCGGTTGCTCATTAGAGCTTTTCAAGTTGTTGTATGATATTGGTCTTTGGTGGTAGGGTAAAACGAATGATTTTAATGGGGTGTATTAGCAGGGGTTATAATTTTTCAATGATATATATGGATTAATATATGGAAACTCGTTACCTGAACACGCTGATCGCAGCTGTCGACGCGGGAACTTTTTCCAAAGCAGCGGAAACCCTGCATATCACCCAGTCCGCAGTGTCGCAGAGGATCAAGCTTCTGGAAGAGCATTTCGGCCAACAGCTGCTCGACCGTTCGGGGCAGAGGTTGGTCCTGACGCTTGCCGGCCAGGTGGTGTTTGCCAAGGCGAAGGATATCCTCGAAAAAGAGAAGGAGCTGTTGAGCTGCCTGCAGGAGTCCGCAGCGCATAAACGTCTGGCGCTCTGCTGCACGCCGACCTTCGGCATGGCCTTCCTGCCTCAGGTCCTGAGCAGCTTCCTGCGGCGGAACTCCGACCTGAGTGACTTCAAGTTCGTTTTCCTGCAGCCGGCGGAAGCCCTGCGAGGCCTGCGCAACGAAGAGTTCGACCTGGCAGTGATCGAGCATGGCCTTGACCAGGATTTCACCGGTTTTGAAAGATACGCCATGCCCGACGATGAAATGCTCTTGGTCGCCGCCGCTACGATGGCCCTGCCCAACGTCGACGGAGTGATTCAACTCGCCGACCTCAAGGAGTGCCGGCTCTTTGCCCGGCGGGATGGTTGCAGCTCCAAGGAGCTGATGCGCAAGAACCTGCTCGCCTGCGGTTTTGAGTTCGCCGATTTTGATGGCGTGATCGTCTCCGACGACTTGCGCTTTACGATTCAGTCGGTTATGGAAGGAGCCGGGGTGGCCTATGTGTCGCAGGCGCTGGTCAGCAGCTACCTGGTTTCCGGCGAGATGGTCGGTTTTCGGGTGGCTGGCTTCGAACACCGTCGTGGACGCAGCGTGGTCATGCAGCCGCAAAGCGGCGACGATGCCCTGGTGAAAGAGCTGCTGGAGAGCCTGTTCGAGGTGGTTACGCCTCTATGGCGGCCAGAGCTGGTAAAAGGGACTGGCAGGTCGAGATGATCCCATTGCGGTCTGCTGTTGGTTGCTGATAATCTATGGGTACAGGCCTGCCTGAATAAGACTTCGTGGTGAGAAATAATGGATAAACTCTTCAAAGGTATTGCCAAGTTCCGCCAGGATGACTTTGAGTCGCACAAGGAGCTTTTCCAGTCGTTGAAGCGGGCGCAGAAGCCGCATACCCTGTTTATCGGCTGTGCCGATTCGCGGGTGGTGCCGGACCTGATTACCCGCACCATGCCCGGGGAGCTCTTCACGGTACGGAATATCGCCAATATCGTACCGCCCTTTCGACACACCGAAGAGTATGTCGGTACGACGTCATCGATCGAGTATGCCGTCCAGGCGCTCGAGGTGAAGAATATCGTCATCTGCGGCCACTCCAACTGCGGCGGCTGCGCAGCCATGAACCAGCCGGCGGAGCAGCTGGCCCATCTCCCCAATGTCAGGCGCTGGCTGGAAATCTCCAAGGAGGTGCGGGGGCGGGTCGACCGGCAGATGGATGTGGAGTGCCCGGAGAAGCGCGAGTGGCTGACCGAGCAGATCAACATCCTGGTGCAGATGCGCAACCTGCTGACCTACCCCTATATCAAGGAACGTTATTCGCTGGGCTCCCTGAATATCTATGGCTGGTACTACATTATTGAAACGGGAGAGATCTTCAACTTCAATGACCAGACCGAAACGTTCGAACTGGTGAACGGCCTCTGATCACTCCTCCCGGGTCTCGCTGCCGCCGCTCCAGACCGGGTCCCAGCCGAACTGGCGCCTGATCCGCTCGGTCGGGGTCTGTTCCAGAAACTCGGCTTCGCTGAAGCAATAGTGATAACCGCGACAATACTGCGTGAGAAGCGCATGCGCGTGGTTGATCCTGCGGATCGTCTCGGTGTCAGCGCTCTTGCCCCGGTCCGGGTGATGCTCCTTGACCAGCTGCCGGTGACGCGCCTTGATCTGTGCGAGGGTCGCCCTTTCGCCCAGGCCGAACACGGCCACGGCGTCTCTGAACTCCTGAAAAGTCATGTCTCGCTCCTCTTGCCCTGGCCCTCCGATTCTCTCCAGTAAAACAGAAAACGGCATGTAATTTCAAGCCATAAGCAGGACGCGCTAGAGCAAGCGCGAGCCGTTTCATGGAGCATTCTCGACAGATGGAAGAAGGTGATAACAAGGGCCGGCTGCTTGACGGTGAGGCCCGGTTCGGTGCGCCTGAAAAAAGCCAACGGGGAGACTGATTCTCCGGCAGGGCTTGTTGGGCGCAGACTGCTTAAAGCTTGCCTAAGCGCTCAACCCTATGCTAAAAATTCAAAATCGCAGTCTTGAAAAATGCCGCACTTCAGGGAGGGCACCAAAGCCATGCAACTGCAGATCCTGCCACTGGAAAAAACCAAACCGCGTATCACCGACGAGGCCCAGTTGGCCTTCGGCAAGCAGTTCACCGACCGCATGTTCGTCATGCAATACAAGACCGGCAAGGGCTGGCATGATGCGCGTATTCAGCCTTACCAGCCTTTTTCGCTGGACCCGGCGGCGATGGTGCTGCACTACGCCCAGGAAATTTTTGAAGGTCTGAAGGCCTTCAGGCGTCCGGATGGCAAGGTTGCCCTCTTCAGGCCGTTGGATAATTTCCGCCGCTTCAATCACGGCGCCCGGCGCATGTGCATGCCTGAAGTCGACGAGGCTTTCATGCTGCAGTCTCTCAAGGAACTGGTGCGCCTCGAAGCGGACTGGGTGCCGCGCAGCGAAGGGACCAGCCTCTATATCCGGCCGGCCCTGATTGCTTCCGAACCGATGCTCGGCGTCCGCCCGGCCGATGAATACCTCTGCTTTATCATCCTCTGCCCGGTAGGGGCCTATTACAAGGGCGGGCTGGCCCCGGTGAAAATCTGGATCTCCGACCACTACGTGCGTGCCGCACATGGTGGTACCGGGGAGGTCAAGACCGGCGGCAACTATGCTGCGAGCCTGTTTGCCGCCCGTGAGGCCGCGGCGCAAGGTTATGACCAGGTGCTCTGGCTCGATGCCAGGGAGAAGAAGCACGTCGAGGAAGTGGGCAGCATGAACATCTGCTTCATCTACGACGGCAAGCTGCTGACTTCCCCCCTGGCCGGCACCATCCTCGATGGCATCACGCGCCGGTCGATCCTGGCCCTGGCCAGGGATATGGGGCTGGAGATCGAACAGCGTGCCCTGTCGGTCGACGAGATCTTCGCCGGTGCCGAAAACGGCCGCCTGAGCGAGGCCTTCGGGACTGGAACCGCAGTGGTGATCTCCCCGGTCGGCCAGTTCACCTATCGTGACCGGACGGCGGCCCTGGGCGACGGCAAGACCACCGGGAAAGTGACGCGCAAACTCTATGACACCCTGACGGGTATTCAGTATGGCCGGCAGCCCGATCCCCATGGCTGGGTCGACCTGCTTTGATTGACCGACATTGACCAGATGCGAGAACGCCTTCGCTCATATGAGTTGAAGGCGTTTTTGTGTATATAATCTGTTCAATCTAACGAGATTCCCCCTGTTCAGTATTCATCCGTTGGTCCGCTCTCACATGTGTTAAGTCCTGCCGCTGCAGAGAGACACCCCTGCGTCTTCCGTCAACTCCTGCACCGGCTTGCCGAAGAGCCCGCGGCGGCCCAGATCCCTGCGCTCTTAACTTGGCGTGGCGAAGACTTTTCGGTTGCGACCCCCCTTGTAATTATGTAACATTGTTTTACTATATTAATGTTCCCGTACCATCGTGTTTCCCCTTCGCTCTGCCCAAAGTCGGACTTGAGCTTTGCGCGTCTGTTGCATCAAAGAGTTGATACGGGGTTCGTCGATAACCTGAGCTAACCAATCCCCAGCGGGGCTCAGGCTCGGTTTGGCCGCCATTGGCATCGTTTATACCAGGAAAATCAGCCATCAAGCGGTAACACCCTTTTCCGCAGCAATGCAGGCAGGTTCGCTCCCTGGTGCGTGCTATCGTGCCGGGCATGTCTATTAACCAAAAAAAGGAGGAACAGAAATGAAGCTCCCACGCAGTTTGTCCGTGCCGGTTATGCTGATCTGCGCGCTGGCCCTCGCCGGCTGTGCCAGCAGCAGCTCTATGACCACCCCCGCCGCCGCGTCTTCGGCCCTGTCCTGTGCCGAAGCGGGCAGTATCGATGCCGAGGTGGCCCCTGAAGCCGAAGTCGTCGGTCTCGATTGCTACGTCAAAGATTACAAGGGCGTTCCGTCCCTGCACTTCGACGTCAAGGTGAAGAATGTCTCCAGCGCCGACCAGCGCTACCGCGTCAATCTCTTCCTGGACAACGGCAAGGCGGTCGGCGGATTGCTGCCGCCAAAGGGCGATCCTGCGGTCGTCAAATCCGGCGCAGAAGCACACTTCACCTATCCCGTCAAGGGTATGGCTGAGAAGGCCGGCAATGTGACCCTGCTGGTTAAAACCGTCAGCCAGTGACCACGATCCTAGGAGGCATCAAACAATGAAACGCATACTGACAACCCTGAGTATCTGTGTGGCCCTGTGTCTGCCAGTAGCAGCCGTCGCCGCGACCACTTTCCTCTCCATCGGCACCGGCGGCACCGGCGGTGTCTACTATCCCTACGGCGGCGGTCTCGCCGAGGTCTGGACCAAGAACGTCCCGGGCGTCAAGGCCGTGGCGGAAGTCACCGGTGCCAGCGTCGAGAACGTCAAGCTGGCCGATCGCGGCGAGACCGTGGTCGGCATGATCATGGGCGACGTCGCCTTCCAGGCCTACCGCGGCGAAGGCAAGTTCGAAGGCAAGCCGCAGAAAGTGCTGGCGATGGCCAGCATGTATCCGAACGTACTGCAGCTGGTCACCCTGAAGGGCTCGGGGATCAAGAACGTCACCGACTTCACCGGCAAGAAGATCAGCCTCGGTGCGCCGGGCAGCGGCACGGCATTCATGGCCGACCTGGTGCTCAAGGCCCTCGGTGTCGATATGAACAGCTTCGAAACCAGCCGCCTGTCCTTCAATGAAACGGCCAACGCCCTCAAGGACGGCACGATCGATGCCGGCTTCTGGGTCGTCGCCCCCGGGACCAGCTCCATCATGGACCTGGCGACCACCCACGATGTCGAGGTCGTCGCCTTCACCCCCGAGCAGCAGAAGAAGGTCACCGACCAGTACGGCTTCTACTCCAGCTGGGACCTGGATGCCGGTACCTATCGGGGCGTTGACCAGCCGGTGCCGACCATCAGCGTGTGGAACGTGATCATCGTCCAGAGTTCCCTGCCCGATGACCTGGTCTACCAGCTCAGCAAGTCGCTGTTCGAGAATACCGCGTTCCTGGAGAAGATTCATCCCTTCGCCAAGTACTCGACCCCCGAGAACGCCGTGGGCAAGACACCGATCGCTCTCCATCCGGGCGCCATCCGCGCCATTGAAGAGAAGGGCGTGACCGTACCGGACCGTCTGAAGCCCTGATCAATACCTCAAGAGCGCCGCTCCCTGCCGGGAGCGGCGTCAGCTTTCATGAAGCGAACGATCCCTGCCGCGGTAAGCCTCAAGGCCTTGCTGATCCTCGGCACCCTGTTGGCCGGTATCTGGTGCCTGGCGACACCTTCCAGCCTGGAGCTGAGAATCGAGCCGGTCGCCGGGGGTGCCCCCTTGCTGGTTGTTCCCCTGGACTTCGGGGAAGGCTTCACGCTGCATTACGTCCACTCCGTGGACCGTGAGCCGATCTGGGAGGTGCACAGCGTCGACCGAACAGGGCAAATCTTTATCGAGGAGGAGCGCTTCGTCATGGTCGGCGCCGGTATGGGTGAGTTGCCGGGGCGGGGCCGATGGACCGGCCGCGATGGCTTGCAGTCGGTCAAGGACATGCACTACCCGATCGGGGAATTCGTCCTGCGCATCGGCAGCCCCGGAGTCGACCACACCATTCTCTGGAGGGACACGCGGACCAACCTGTCCAACCTGGCCGCCGGGACAGCAGTAAGGGTGTCGGCGTATCCGGTCACTCGCATCTACAGCATTTGGCGCCGCTTGGCGCCCCATGCCGCAACGCCACATTCAGGAGCAGTCGATGTCAGAAGCCAGCAGCCCTCAACCGGTTGAGGTCCACCACCGGGGCCACGACAGGATCCCCGATGACCAGAACCGATACCTGGTAGCGACCATCGCCAAGGTGGTTTTCGCGGTGGCGGTCGCCCTGAGCCTCTTCCAGCTGTACACTGCCGGCCTCACGGCCATGACCGCCCTGCTGCAGCGCTCGGTGCACCTCGGCGCGATCCTCTGCCTGACTTTCCTGCTGCGGCCGCCCTTCAAGGGCGCCCGCAAGGACAAGCTGACCATCTGGCTGTTGCTCGACCTGGCCCTGGTGGCCGCCACCCTCTACACTATCCTGTACGTCGTCATCAACATGGACGAGATCTTCCAACGCCAGGGGGACTGGCTGCCGGGTGACGTCTTCGTGGGCGCGATGGGCGTATGCCTGGTGATCGAGGCCTGCCGCCGCGTGATCGGCAACATCATGGCTGGCATTTGCGTAACCTTCCTGCTCTATGCCTATTTCGGCCCCTACATGCCGGACCTGGTCATCCACAAGGGCTACAGCATCGAACGCATTTCCACCACCCTCTGGCTGACCACCGAGGGGGTTTTCGGCATCCCGCTCGGCGTGGCCTCGACCTTTGTCTTCATCTTCGTGCTGTTCGGCGCCTTCCTGGAGGAGACCGGCGGCGGCAACTTCTTCATCGACCTGGCCCACGCCCTGACCGGGCGCTTCAGCGGCGGTGCGGCCAAGACCTCGGTCATCGCCAGCGGCTTCATGGGTTCGGTCTCCGGATCTGCGGTCGGCAACGTGGTGGCGACCGGATCCTTCACCATCCCGATGATGAAGCGGCTCGGCTATCCGCCACACGTGGCCGGCGCCGTGGAAGCGGCGGCGAGCACCGGCGGGCAGCTGATGCCGCCGATCATGGGCGCCGGCGCCTTCCTGATGGCGGAATTCACCAACACCAGCTATCTGCACATTGTCAAGATCGCCATCGTCCCGGCGATCATGTACTACGTCACGGTGCTGATGTTCGTGCACTTCGAGGCCCAGAAGCTCGGCCTCAAGGGGCAGCCCAAGGACCAGCTGCCGAAGGCCTGGGTGGTCCTCAAGGACAACCTGCACTTTTTGATTCCGGTGCTGATCCTGGTCACCGCACTGATGGTTCACGTCTCGCCGATGAAGGCCGGTTTCCTGGCGGTGGTCAGTACCTACGCCGCCAGTTTCATCCGCAAGAAGAGCCGCCTGGGCTTGCGCCAGCTGCTCGAAACCCTGGAAATCGGTGCCAAGAATGCGATTATGGTTTCGGTGGCCTGTGCTGCGGCCGGCATCATCGTCGGCATCGTTTCACTGACCGGCCTGGGGTTGCAGTTCAGCCACCTGGTCCTCGACCTCTCCATGGGCATCAAGGCGCTGGCCATCCTGCTTATCGGCGCCGCCTCCCTGGTGCTCGGTATGGGCCTGCCGGTCACGGCCTCCTACATCGTACTGGTGATCCTGGCCGGTCCGGCCCTGGAGAACCTGGGCGTGCCGATCATTGTCGCGCACATGATCGTCTTCTGGTATTCTCAGGACTCGAACGTGACGCCGCCGGTCAGCCTGGCCAGTTTTGCCGGTGCCGGCATCGCCGGGGCCAACCCGATGCGCACGGCCTTCACCTCGTGGAAGCTGGCCAAGGGGCTTTACATCATCCCGATTATCATGGCCTACCGGCCGCTGCTGATGAACGGCCCGCCCGGTGAAGTGAT
>JAHEEU010000187.1:1412-5078 GCA_024640545.1 Geobacteraceae bacterium | reverse complement strand
GTCCATGGCCGCCGCCTCGATCAGCGAGTGGGGCACCGCCTGCAGCCCGGCGAGGAAGAAGACGAAGTTGTAGCTGATGTTCTTCCACGAGCTGGCCAGCACGATCAGCAGCATGGCGTCGCCGCTCTCCAGCAGCGGGTTCCAGTCGACCCCGAACCAGCGCTTGAGAGCGATGGCCACCACGCCGTAGGACGGGTGCATGAGGAACAGCCAGAGGATGCCGGAGACCGCCGGGGCGATGGCGTAGGGCCAGATCAGCAGGGTCCGGGTGACCGCGGTCATGCGCAGCGCCCGGTTGGCCATGGTCGCCAGGAACAGGCCGAAGCAGATCGACACCGCCGCTACCGAGCCGCTGAAGACCAGGGTGGTGAGAAACGACTTCAGGTAGAGCGGGTCGCTGAACAGGCTGATGAAGTTGTCGAACCAGACGAAGCGGGTGCGGAAGCCGAAGGGGTCGCTCAACTGAAACGACGCGACCAGCCCCTGCGCCGCCGGCCAGTAGAAAAAAGCCGAGGTGATCAGGATCTGCGGCAGGATCAGCAGGTACGGCAGGGTGCGCTTCTTGAAGTAGGAACGTTTTTTCAGCATGCCCGATACTACCACCAGTCGGGGGCGTCCTCAATAGCGAAGACGCCCCCGGTTGCCTGTTGATGATTGTGGCCAGTCCCGCTATTTGTAGGTTCTTTCAAACTCGCGCAGCTTGGTGTTGCTGCGCTCCACGGCGGCGTCCATGGCCTGTTTCGGGGTCTTGCTGCCGTTCCAGACCAGTTCCAGCTCCTCGTTGATGATATTGCGGATCTGGATGAAATAGCCGAGGCGCAGGCCGCGGGAGTTTTTGGTCGGGTTGCGGCGGGTCAGCTGCTTGATGCCGACTTCCTGGTAGGGGAATTCCTTGTAGTAGCCGTCCTTCTTGAGCTGCTCGTAGGCGCCGAGGGTGATCGGGAAATAGCCGGTCTCCTTGTGCCAGAGGACCTGAGACTCGGTGCCGGCCAGGTGGTTGAGGAACGCGGCGACGCCGGCGTAGCTCTCTTTCGGCAGGCCCTGGAACACCCACAGCGAGGCGCCGCCGATGATGCTGTTCTGCGGGTTGGGCATCCAGGCCTCGACCGGCATCGGCGCGACGTCCCAGCTGAAGTCCTTTATCGATTTCTGGAGCTTGGCGATGGCGCTGATCGAATCGATGTAGAGGCCGGCGTTCTGGGCGATGAACTCGGCCTGGGGCCCCTGGTATTTCTGGCCGCCGTAGTAGAAGCGGTTGTCGGCCATCCAGCTTTTCAGGCGGGCGACATGGTTGACGACCTTGTCGTTGTTGATCATCAGTTCGGTATCCAGCCCCTCGTAGCCGTTGGCCTTGCTGGCGAACGGCAGGTCGTGCATGGCGCTGTAGTTTTCCACCTGGGTCCAGGACTGCCAGCCGGTCACCAGGCCGCCGGTGGCCCCCGCCTTGACCAGCTTCGCGGTGATCTCGCCCATTTCGTCCCAGGACACCGGTTTCTCCTTCGACAGCATCGGCAGGCCGGCCTTCTTGAACATGTCGACGTTGTAGTACATGACCGGGGTCGAGGAGTTGAACGGCATCGACATCAGGTTGCCGTCGGCGTTCATATAGTAGGAGAGCACCGGCTGCAGGTACTGCGACCAGTCGACCTTGTAGCCGTTGTCGGCCATCAGCTGGTAAACCGGGTAGATCGCCCCGGAGAGCATCATGGTCTGGGTGCCGACCTCGAATGACTGCAGGATGTGCGGCTGCTTGCCGGCGCGCACTGCGGCGACCCCGGCGTTGACCACCTCGTCATACTCGCCCTTGTAGGTGGCGATGACCTTGTACTTGGACTGCGAGTTGTTGAAGCTGTCGACGATCTTTTGCACGGTTTCGCCGCGCGGGCCGCGCATGGCGTGCCACCAGTTGATCTCGATGGGTGCGGCCAGGACCGGAACAGCGAAGCTGGTGATAAGCGCTGCGGCCACCGTGATCCAGACAAATCGGTTCTTGAACATGGTTTTCCTCCTGTTTTGAATGCTGGCTGTTTCTGGGCACATATGACACCGACGGATGGTGCATGGTCTATCAAATTGAAATTGTTGCAGATCAAGTAAAAACCACGCGAACCTATTCGTCAAGAAAGAGGCCTTAAAATACTTGGCTTGAGACGAAAAAAATTCTACAGTTCAAAACTGGTGTCTGTCGGAACCGCAACATACCGGTTAACCCACCCTGCCCGGCCGCTGCGACCGGGCCCGCGGAGAGCAGTTTCATGGCCAATGTGATTCTCAAGGATGTCGTCAAGTGCTACGGCAAGCTGGAAGTCGTGCACAGCATCAACCTGCTGGTCGAGGACAAGGAGTTCGTGGTCCTGGTCGGCCCCTCGGGGTGCGGCAAATCGACCGTCCTGCGCATGGTCGCCGGTCTCGAGGAGATCTCGGGGGGAACCATCGCCATCGGCGACCGGGTGGTCAACGACCTGGCGCCCAAGGACCGCGACGCGGCCATGGTCTTTCAGAACTACGCCCTCTACCCGCACATGAACGTCTACAAGAACATGTCCTTCGGCCTGACCCTGCGCAAGATGCCGAAGGATGAAATCGACCAGCGGGTCAAGGAGGCCGCGGCGATCCTCGAGCTGTCGGAGCTGCTGCAGCGCAAGCCCCACGAGCTCTCCGGCGGGCAGCGGCAGCGGGTCGCCATGGGCCGGGCCATCGTCCGCCGCCCGGCGGTCTACCTGTTCGACGAGCCGCTCTCCAACCTCGACGCCAAGCTGCGCACCCAGATGCGCCTGGAGATCAAGCTGCTGCACGAGGAGGTGCAGAACACCATCATCTACGTGACCCACGACCAGGTCGAGGCGATGACCCTGGCCGACCGCATCGTGGTCATGCGCGACGGCTATATCGAGCAGGTCGGCAGCCCGATCGACATCTTCCAGAACCCGGCCAACGTGTTCGTCGCCGGCTTCATCGGCTCGCCGCCGATGAACCTGGTGCCGGCCGTGGTGGAGGCGGCCGGCGACGGCCAGGCGCTGCACCTCGGCGCCGGCCTGAGCGTCCCGATCCCGCCGAAGCCGGGATGCCGCTTCGAAAACGGCCTCAAGGTGGTCATGGGGCTGCGCACCGAGGACCTGTTCATCGACCAGGGACCGGAAGACCTCGCCGTCAGCCACTGCGTCGACGGCCTGGTCAAGGTGGTGGAACCGCTGGGCAACGAGACCAACCTGCACATGGACCTGGAAGGCTCCCGCCTGGTGGCCCGGTGCGAAGGCCGCCGCCTGGTGGCCGTCGGCGACCGCCTCGCCATGCGCATGAACCTCCAGCACCTGCACATCTTCGATGCCGCCACGGAGAAGTCGATCTACTGATCCGGCGATCCGGCCGACTCCCGAACGCTTGTTCCCGAACCCCGACCAAGGAGACAACCATGCAGATATGGGTCGATGCCGATGCCTGTCCCAGGGTGATCAAGGATATCCTGTTCCGGGCCGCCGACCGGAGGCATGTGCCGCTGACCCTGGTGGCCAACAAGCCCATGCCCTGCCCGCCCTCCCCCTACATCACGTCGCTGGTGGTCGGCGCCGGCTTCGACGTGGCCGACCAGCGCATCGTCGAGCTGCTGCAGCCCGGCGACCTGGTGATCACCGCCGACATCCCCCTGGCCGCAGCGGCCATCAAGAA
>JAHEEU010000187.1:0-1312 GCA_024640545.1 Geobacteraceae bacterium | reverse complement strand
CCCTCGCCAACCACAGAATTCGCCGTATACTTCTCCCATAAGGTCCGACAGCCACGTCAGTGCGAGGTTCAACCTGTGACCAGGGAGTGAGACGATGAAAATGACCGAGATCAGGGCGATCGCCAGGGAGCGAGGACTCAACTGCGGCAGGATGAACAAGACCGAGCTGGTGCACGCCATACAGCGCCAGGAAGGCAATGTCGAGTGCTACAATTCCGGCCAGGTGCAGAGCTGCGGGCAGGACCGCTGCCTCTGGCATGCAGACTGCCGCTAGTGCCGTGCAAGCTTGCTTGTGATCTGGCAGGGACGTCTGCCGAACGCGAGATGGTAACGCCTGGGGGCCGGTCGCGGCCCGGCGGGTGGACCGCCGTCCTAGACCGTGATCCGGGAGATCAGCTGCAGGAAATTCCGGGCCAGCAGCGGGTGGAGCTGAGTTCCGCTCTGCGCCTCAATGATGGCCATGACCTCTTGGCGAGGGATGGGCTCGCGATAGGGGCGCCTGGTGCGCAGGGAATCATAGATATCGGAGATGCAGGTGAGCTGGCTGCAGATGCTCTGCTGCCATTCGACCTTGACGCCCGGATAGCCCCGCTTGTCATAGCGCAGGTGATGCTCGTAGGCATTGATCACCGCCATGCGCGGCACCCCGGGAGTGTCCAGCAGGTACTCGGCCCCGCGCACCGGGTGTTCCTGGATCAGGAGCCACTCTTTCTGATCGAGTTTTCCCGGCTTGTTGAGGATCTCTTCCGGGATGAACAGCTTGCCGACATCGTGCAGCATGGCCGAAAGCCCGATATCGTGCAGAAGCTGCCCCTCGATCCCCAGGGCGGTGGCCTGGGCCAGGTTTAGCAGGCAGACGTTGAGCGAATGCGTGAAGGTATACTCGTCCATGTTGCGCAGCGGCACGAGCGTCAACAGGGGATCGGCGTAGCTGGCAAAAATATTGATGAAGCCGGTGATGATTTCCGAGAGGCCGACCACCTTGAGCCGGCGATTCTGCTTCACCGCTTCGTAGACCTCCATGACCCGGGCCAGTTCTTCGCTGCTGATATCCTCGAGTATCTGGGCGGATTCGATCAGCAGTTTGCTGTCCACGGCCTGCTCGCGCAGCCCGGCGTCGGGTTCATCTTCGCTGCCAGGGCTCCTGGCAGCGGTGTTCAGCAGGCCTCGGTCTGCTCCGGCAGCAGCAGTCGGCGGAGACGGGGCCCTGCCGGAGCCGGCGCGGTGACGTACTTCGACCTGGCCGAGGCGCAGGTTGTCACTGCTGTGGGCAACCTTCTCGCGACCGGCCAGGCTGGCCACCAGGGCCTGC
>JAHEEU010000040.1 GCA_024640545.1 Geobacteraceae bacterium | reverse complement strand
GGGGGGACATCATTCATCGGGTCACCTTTGGCCGGATCGTAGATGTAACCGCAGTTGGCACAGATATATCGCACGCTCTTGTCCTCCCTTACCCTCGATAATCACACTTTTCACTTTTCACTTTTTGCGTCCCGCACTGCCAAATCGTGCTTAAACGGCAAAATACTTCGCCTGCGGGTGATGGGCGATGATTGCCGAAGTGCTCACTTCGGGCACCATCTCCATGGTTTCGGTCAGAGTCACGCCGATCTTCTCCGGTTCCAGCAAGCGGAACAACAGCTTGTGGGCATCCAGATCGGGACAGGCCGGGTAGCCGAAACCGTAGCGTGAGCCCTGATAGCCCTGAGTCACGTAGCCGGTCAGGTCGGCGGGCTTCTGCCCGGCAATGCCGAGCTCGGCGCGCATCACCTCGTGCCAGTACTCGGCCAGGGCGTCGGTCACCTCGACGCTGAAGCCGTGCAGCATCAGGTAGTCGTGATAGGCGTTGGCGGCGAACAGTTTCTGGGTCTCTGCAGCGATCCGGTCGCCGATGGTGACCACGAAGAACGCCGCCACATCACCACCCTCGTCACGGCTGTGGTAATAGTCGGCGATGCAGAGGTGGGGCGGCGCCTGCTGGCGCGGGAAATCGAAGGCCAGCGTTTCGCCGTCGCTCTCGACAAAGACCGTGTCGCCCTCGCTGTAACAGCGGAAATAGCCGTAGGCCGCCTTCGGCTGCAGCAGGCCTTCGGCCAGAGAGCGCTCTTTGAGCTTTTCGTAGAGTGGCATGACCGTGGTTTCGGTCAACTTGACGTATTCCTCGGCGCTGGTACTGGCCGTGCGCCGGTAGCCCCAGCGGCCGCGGAACAGTGCCGCTTCGTTGACATAGGGGAAGAGCTTGGACGGATCGATATCTACCACATGTCGCATGCCGTAGAAAGGGGGTTCCGGGACCGGATGGTTTCGATCAATCTCGACGTTCTTCAACCCCGGTTTCATAAGCGGCTGGCCATTTTTAACCGCCAGTTGCGTAGAGATCAGCCGGCCGGCCTCAAAGTCCTTGAGGGCCTTGAGTCCGGCAAAGGCATCGCCGCAGTAGACCACCGGGGCATCATAACCCGGCACGCAGGACTTGGCGACAAACTCGGGGGTCAGGGCGGCGCCGCCGAGCAGGATCGGCATCTTGAGTCCCGCTTCGCGGTACTGGGGCATGCTCTCCTGCATGACGATCGCCGACTTCACCAGCAGCCCGCTCAAGCCGATGATGTCGACCTCGTATTCGCGGGCCTTGGCAATAATGGTCTCGGCCGGCACCTTGATGCCGATGTTGTAGACCTTGTAGCCGTTATTGGACAGCAGGATGTCGACCAGGTTCTTGCCAATATCGTGCACATCACCCTGCACGGTGGCCAGCAGCACCTTGACCCCCTCCTCCTGCTCTACCCGCGACATATGCGGCTCCAGCCAGGCAACACTCTTCTTCATGACTTCCGCCGAAAGCAGCACGAAGGGCAAAAGCAGCTCACCCTTGCCGAACAGTTCGCCGACGTGGCGCATGGCCGGCACCAGGATCTGGTTGACGATCTCGAGGGGCGGGTAGCGTTCGAGCAGTACGGCGAGGATGTCCTCGGTCCCGTCCTTGTCGCCGCGCACGATCTTCTGGTGCAGCTCCTCCTCGGGACGACCGGCGCGCACGTCATCCTCGTCGCTGGTTTCAGCACGTTCGGCGAAATGGTCGATGAACCGCATCAACGGCGACTTCTCCTGGTCCTGTCCGCGGTTAAAGATCAGGTCGAGACAACAGGCCCGGTCTGCTTCGCTGACCTGGGCCAGCGGCAGGATCTTGCCGGCATCGATGATCGCCGCATCCAGCCCCGCTTCGGTCGCTTCGTGGAGGAAGACCGAATTGAGAATTTTGCGTGCCGCCGCCGGCAGGCCGAAAGAGATATTGCTCAAGCCAAGCAGGGTGAAAACCCCCGGCAGCTCCTGCTTGATGAGGCGGATTCCTTCAAGCGTCTGGATTGCCGCATCGAGCAGGGTCTCGTCGCCGGCACCGATGGTGAAGGTGAGCGGATCGAAGAGGATGTCCTGAGGACGCAGGCCATAGCTTTCGACCGCCAGTGCGTAGATCTGCCGGGCGGTCGCCAGCTTGTCTGCGGCGGTCATCGCCATGCCCTGTTCGTTGATGGTCAGGGCGACCACCGCCGCACCGTATTTCTTCGCCAGCCGACAGACCCTTTCGAGGGTCTTGCCGCCGTCTTCCAGGTTGATCGAATTGATCACGCAGCGCCCCGGGTAAACCTTGAGGCACGCCTCGATGCAAGCCGGGCTGGTCGAATCGATCATGATCGGGACCTTGACCGATTCGGCGTACAGCTTGACCAGAGTGGTCAAATCGACTGCCTCGTCGCGGCCGGCATAGGCCGCACACAAATCGAGCACCTGGGCACCGCGCGCCTCCTGGTCGAGGCCGATGCGCAGGCAGCCGTCGAAGTCCTCGGCCAGCAGGCATTCGCGAAATTTCTTCGAGCCGTTCGGGTTGGAGCGTTCGCCGATCAGCAGCGGAGGAATCTCCTGAGCGATCTCGACGGCCTGGTAGAGGCTTGACAGCGACGGTTTCATCTCAGCACCTTCCGCTCGGCCGGCTCAAGGTTGCGGCAGGCCACGGCGAGTTTGCGAATATGTTCCGGGGTGGTACCGCAGCAGCCGCCGATGATGCTCACCCCCTCCTGTTCGATAAACGCGCGCATGTGGCGCGTGAATTCGTCAGGGCTCATCGGGTAGAAGGTCTTGCCGTCGACCACCTCCGGCAGGCCCTGGTTCGGCATGCAGGAGATACGTCCCGGCCAGTTGCGACTGAGGTAGCGGATATGGGAGGCCATGTCAGTCGGCCCGGTCGCGCAGTTGAGCCCTAGAGAGAAGATCGGGAACGGTTCCAGGGTGGCGCAGATCGCGGCCATGTCGCTGCCGACCAGCATGGTTCCCTGGCGTTCCATGGTCACCGAGACCAGGACCGGCACATTGCCGCCGAGCTGCTCGAGCACCTCGAAGCAGGCCACGACCGCGGTTTTCACCTGTAACAGGTCCTGGCAGGTCTCGATCACCAGGGCGTCCACTCCCGCCTCGACCAGTGCCCGCATCTGTTCGGCCAGGGAGGCGGCCAGTTCGTCGACAGAGATGTGTCTCAGCGAAGGGAGCTTGGTGGTCGGGCCGACCGAACCGGCAACGTAGCACCCCTTGCGGGTCCCGATCGCCGCCCGCGCGTTGGCCACCGCGGCGCGGTTGATTGCCGCGGTCTTTTCCGCCAGGCCGTACTCGGCCAGGACAATGGAACTGGCGCCGAAGGTATTGGTCTCGAGCACCATCGCCCCGGCGTCGAGAAACGCCTCGTGGAGAGTGCTGATGGTTTGCGGAGCCGTGAGATTCAACAGCTCGTTGCAGCCAGCGCAGCCTTGCCAGGCCGCATCCGGAATCTCCACTTCCTGGAGGTTGGTGCCGCAGGCACCGTCAAACAGCAGAAGCTTCTCTTCGACAAAGCTCATGACATGTGCTTCCTTTTAAAAGACAACCCATTCTGGCTCGACCAACGAGCTTGGCAGCCGGGCCACGCGGCCGGACAGGCCGCTGCATGCGCCTGGGTTCTGGTTGAAATCCAGGGGGGACCTGTCCTCCTCAACGCGTGGCGCCGCAGGAGACACAGACTTCGGCGGTTTCGTAAAGGCCGTTACCGGCATTGTAGATTGACGCCGGACGCAGGTGCAGAGCACAGGTCGTTCGGTAGCAGATCGCACAGGTCCTGCTCTCGGTAGCATCCGATTTGAAGTCACAGATGTGGCAGAGCCAGGGGGATCTTTGCATGCCGCTGCTTGGGCCCATGAGCAGAATCATCCAGGTCGTTCGATCGCAACCGTCAAAATCGCCTGCAGGCATTATGCCTATGGCTTCAGGCAAAGGCAAGCCGGCGGCCACATTTCCATGAAAAGACAAGTATTTCTTGACCCTTCCGCAGGAACAGGTATTATTTTGCTTACCCCTTGCGCATCGTATCTGCCCATCCGTTTTTTCCACGGATGATGCTCTGAAGCCTATAATCTTGAGGAGAAAAAGACCACATGGACATTCGATCATTCAACCCACCCATTCGCACCCTGATGGGTCCCGGCCCTTCTGATGTTCACCCGCGTATTCTCGAGGCACTCGCGCGGCCGACCATCGGCCATCTGGACCCTGCCTTCATCGAACTGATGGACGAGCTTAAGGTCCTGCTGCAATACGCCTTCCAGACCGAAAACGCCCTGACCATGCCGGTCTCTGCCCCCGGTTCGGCGGGCATGGAGACCTGCTTTGTCAACCTGGTGGAACCCGGTGACAAGGTAATCGTCTGCCAGAACGGAGTCTTTGGCGGCCGCATGAAAGAAAACGTCGAGCGCTGCGGGGGTGTTCCGGTCCTGGTGGAGGATCCCTGGGGGACGGCCATCGATGCCGGCAAGCTTGAAGAGGCGTTGAAGGCTCATACCGACGCCAAAATCGTGGCCATGGTCCATGCCGAAACCTCGACGGGGGCGCAATCGGACGTCGCCGCGCTGGTCAAACTGGCCCATGCGCATGGCTGCCTGACCATCGTCGACACGGTGACCTCCCTCGGAGGAACCCCGGTCAAGGTCGACGAATGGGGGATTGACGCGATCTACTCCGGGTCGCAGAAATGCCTCTCCTGCACGCCCGGCCTGTCGCCGGTAAGCTTCAACGAACGCGCCCTCGAAAAGATCCGCAACCGTCGGACCAAGGTGCAGAGCTGGTTCATGGACCTCAACCTGGTGATGGGCTATTGGGGGACCGGCACCAAGCGGGCCTACCACCACACGGCGCCGATCAACACCCTCTATGCCCTGCATGAGGCCTTGGTGATCCTGAAGGAAGAGGGCCTGGAGAACGCCTGGGCCCGCCATCGGAAAAACCACCTGGCGCTCCGGGCCGGCCTGGAGGCGATGGGACTGAGCTTCGTCGTCAAGGAGGCTGACCGCCTGCCGCAGCTGAACGCCGTTACCATCCCGGCAGGGGTCGATGACGCGGCGGTCCGCAGTCGCCTGCTCAAGGAGTACAACCTTGAAATTGGCGCCGGGCTCGGCGCGCTGGCCGGCAAGGTTTGGCGAATCGGCCTCATGGGGCATGCCAGCCGTGCCGAGAACATCCTCCTGTGCATCGGTGCACTCGAGTCGATTCTCGGTGACATGGGCGCTGAGATCAAGCGTGGTGTCGCTCTTCCGGCGATGCAGAAAGCTCTCGCCTGAATACTGCTTTGCAGCCCTTTATGCGGCAGGGGGCGCCCGACAGGGGCCCCCTGCCTTTCAGCGGCCGATCATCAACCGCTGACATGACGGCCCCGTCAGCTAAAACCGCAGGCACAAAAAAACTAGTTGACCTGAACCCTGAAAATGTCTTAACTGACCAAATAAGTCATATATTATCGGTAAGCCTATTGCCCATTGCTACATTGGTGTCTACTGCATTCAAAAGGAGGAAAAGATGACTTCAACGACTGGCAACAAATCAACCGGCCTGCAGATCAGGGACAATCTCGCCTCGGAATACAGCGATGTCTACACGCCCGAGGTGCTGGCTGCCCTCGCACACATGGTGCAATTCAATGCCGAGCAGAAACGCCTGATGGCCGAGCGGACCCATCGACGAACCACACGCATCAGGGATCGTCGCCCCGTCACCTTCCTGCCCGCGGATGCCGAGATCAAGGGGACTGGAATTCGTGTACAGGACGCCCGCGACGGCAAATTCGTCGGCGCGGTCATCCCCCATGACCTGCAGCGCCAGTGGCTGCAGGGCACCGGTCCGGCCGCCAAGCCGAATTCACCGGTCAAGGCCAACCTGCGCAACGTCGCCTACGCCCTGCTTTCGGGAGCCGACGGCTGGATGTTCGACGGCGAGGACGCCCTTGGCCAGATCACGACCATGTCCCTGGACAACCAGCGCAGCCTCAAACTGGCCTTCGCCCGCGACCCGCTCTTTCTCGAGGTTGCCGAGGCTGTCTCCGGAGAGATGAATGCCTGGGCACGCGACTTTTTTGGCCGGGAGATCATCACCGACTGGCGCGCCCAGCTCGACTTCACCACCAAGATCTTCCGCGCCCGCGGACTGCATCTCGACGACCGGCATATCCGGGTCGACGGCCAGTCGCTTTCGGCGTCCATCGTCGACATGTCCCTCTACATCGTCAACAATTACCAGGTCCTACTCGGTGCCGGCTCCTCCATCGTCCTCTACCTGCCGAAAATCCAGACCGCCGAAGAGGCCGGGTTCTGGAACAGACTGCTGTCCGCACTCGAAGGCTACCTCGGCCTTGATGAGGGCACCATCAAGGTCTACGTGCTGGTTGAACAGCTTGAGCAAACCTTCCAGCTGATGGAGATTCGCGCCGCTCTCGGTCGCCATTTCGTCGGCTTCAACACCGGCCGCTGGGACTATATCAACAGCGTCTCCGATGCCAACTGCTGGGACCCCGACTTCATCAATCCCAACATCGAATTGATCGTCATGACCTACGGTTACATGCGCAATTACGAGGACCGCGTGCGGCGTGCCGTCAACACCCCCGACCTCAACGGCAATTATGCCCTCTGGCAGGGCGGCATGGAGCCGAACATCCCGGTGGGCTCGGCGGAAGGGGTCGCCAGCAGCATGAAGAAGGCCCGCGCCGGAGCCGTGCGCGAACAGCAGGAAGGCGCCAGCGGCAAGTGGATCGCCCACTGGAAGATGGCGCACATCATTCGTCCGGTCTGGGCGGAAGTTGGCGAAGCCAATCAGCTCGGCCGCAAGTTCCCGCCGCTGACTTACACGGAGGCGGATGCCGCGGGGCTGACCCTGCTCGAGCCGGCGCCACGTACGGTGCGCGGCGCCCGCAACCTGTTGAGCGTGGCGCTGCAGTACGGCAACGCTTTCGGTCAGGGGATGCAGGCAGCGGCTCTCAAACCCGCCGACTTCTTCGGCAACGACGACATCCTCTACCTCATGGAAGACATGGCCACCGGCGAGATTCGCCTCAGCATCCTCTGGGAATGGATTCACAAAGGCGCAGCCTTGACCGAGGATGATGCCGAAACCGCTCTGATGGCCGGGGCCGTTTTCACCGAAGAGATCTTTCACCGTCTGCTCGAGGAGGAATACGCCAAGCTTCTGGCCGCCAGCAACCGCGACGTGCACGACAACTCCAAGGGCACCAGCCTGCCGGTCGCCAGGGCCATCGTCGAAGCCTACGTGCTCGACCCGATCAAGACGCCCTGGTACATCGACCTGCTCAACCTCAACCTCAACAATTACGACCTGGAGACCGCCAGGAAGCGCATCGCCTTGTACCTGGACACCCTGAAAAATAAAGACATGCGCATTTCTGAAAACCTCGACACTTTACCGAAAGGCCGCGGCTAGTCCAGCAGGAGAATAACGATGGGAACCTTTGCCGAAAAGATCAGGGCGACCCGGGGCTGGTTTGACGCTCCCCGCTTCAAGGAGATAACCCGCCTCTACACACCCGACCAGGTCGTCGAACAGCGCGGCACTATCCCGGTCGATTACACCGTCGCCCGGGATGCCGCCGCAGCCTTCTACGATCGACTGCGCGAACTGTTTGCCGCGAAAAAGTCGATCACCACCTTCGGCCCCTACTCGCCCGGCCAGGCCGTGTCCATCAAGCGAATGGGGATCGAAGGGATCTACCTGGGCGGGTGGGCCACTTCGGCCAAGGGTTCCGCCATGGAAGACCCCGGCCCCGACCTGGCCAGCTACCCTTTGAGCCAGGTTCCTGACGAGGCCGCACCGCTGATCAGGGCGCTGCTCGCCGCTGACCGCAACCAGTATTTCCAGCGCCTGCGCATGAGCGAGCAGGAGCAGTCGCGGATTCCCGAGGTCGATTACCGGCCGTTCATCATCGCCGATGCCGATACCGGCCACGGCGGCGATGCCCACGTCCGTAACCTGATCCGGCGCTTCGTGGAAGTGGGTGTCCCCGGCTACCACATCGAGGACCAGAAGCCAGGGGTCAAGAAATGCGGCCACCAGGCCGGCAAAGTGCTGGTGCCGGTCGACGAGCAGATCAAGCGCCTCAACGCAGCGCGCTTCCAGCTCGATGTCATGCAGGTGCCGGGAATAATCGTCGCCAGAACCGACGCCGAAGCGGCCACCTTCCTCGACGGCCGCGGTGATGAGCGCGATCAGCGCTTCATCCTGGGAGCCACCAACACCAATATCCCCAACTACAAGACGGCTTTTCTCGCGGTCATGCGCCAGTTTCACACCAAGGGGGTGCCGGAGATCAACGGCCACCTCATGTATCGCATCTCGGATGCGATGTATGCCGAAGCCGATCAGTGGCTCAACAAGAACGGCCTCTCCGCGGATATCGAGGAGGCAATCAAGAAGATGCCGAGCCGCAGCACCGCTGACATCAATGCAGCCCTCGACAACACGGCAACCCGTCTGCTCGACCTCTGGCAGATGGAAGCCAGCATGAAAACCTTCGACGAGGCCGTCGCCGACGTCATGGCCTTCCACCTCGACGAGGGCGCCGAACTGCCGATGACCGTCGATGAATGGCACGCTTACGTGGAGGAGGCCTCTTTCACCGAAGCACGGCAAAAAGCCCGCGAAATGGGCTTCAACATCATCTGGAACTGCGACATAGCCCGCACTCCCGAGGGCTACTACCAGGTCAAGGGCGGCATCCCGTACGCGGTTGCCAAATCCCTGGCCGTGGCGCCCTTTGCCGACATCATCTGGATGGAGACCAAGACCGCCGATCTGCACGACGCCAGGGTCTTCGCCGACGCCATCCATGCCGTCTACCCAAACAAGATGCTGGCCTACAACCTCTCGCCGTCTTTCAACTGGGATACCACCGGGATGAGTGAAGACGAGATGCGGCGGTTCCCTGAAGAGCTCGGCAAGCTCGGCTTCGTATTCAACTTCATCACCTACGGCGGCCACCAGGTCGACGGCATGGCCGGGGAGGAATTCGCCCGGGCTCTCAAAGAAGACGGCATGCTCGCCCTGGCCCGCCTGCAGCGCAAACTGCGCCTGGTCGATTCACCCTACAAGACTCCCCAGACCTATGTTGGCGGCCCGCGTTCCGACGCCGGGCTCATGGCGGTTTCCGGCGGCACCGCGACGACCAAGGCCATGGGCAAGGGTTCGACCCAGTACCAGCACCTGATCGAGACCGAAGTGCCGCCACGGCGCCTCGAGGAGTGGCTCAAGCTCTGGAGCGGCCACTACCGGCTGGACGCCGGGCTGCGCGTCACCCTCAGGCCGCACATTGCCGGCTCCGAACTTCTGGAATTGACCCTGGTCGACAGCCAGGGCACCAGGATGGCGAACATCATCTTCGCCGTCCTCCAGGACCGACGCGAACGCAACATGCTGTCGATCCGCGACCAGAACACCTTCAACGAGGACTTCCGCCAGAAGCGCCTGATGACCCTGATCACGCTGTTCCTCATCCACCGTTACAAAGCCGTCGCCGTGCACTACGTCACCCCCACCGAGGACAACCAGTTCCAGGCCGAGGGGATGAAGGGGTTGGGCCTCTACGAAAACATCCAGATCGAGATCGGCCAGATCATCGTGGCGCGGGTTAACGTTGAGTTAGTCAAGGAACTGGTCAAGCAGGATAGCGCAGACCTCAAACGACTCATCAGCAAGGGCTGAACCGCCACAGCCTCATCAGAGTTCCGACATCGCGTTCCGTTTGGTCCGAACCCGGCGAAACGTCACAGAAGCACGAAGAGACCGCCTTTGGCGGTCTCTTTTGTTTTGCACCGGGAGCGATCATTTCCTGGCAACAGCAGGTTGTCTCTGCGGCCTCAACCCCGTCGACCGCTCGGACTGACGCGATCTCCCGATTGCGGCCTTCTGCCGGGTAAAGTTGCGGGTGGGAGGATTGACAGTTCCCCGCAGCCTGTTAACGTCGAGACAGAGTCATCGCAAGAGGGAGGTCGGGAGATGATGGTCGTCGGTCACTACCAGGGTCAGGCCGTGGAAGATCAGGCCGTCGAGATTGTCGAGCGCAAGGGAGTCGGCCACCCCGACTCGATCTGCGACGCAGTGGCAGAAGCGATTTCCGTCGAGCTGTGCCGGGCCTACCGGGAGCGCTGCGGGAGGGTTCTCCACCACAACATCGACAAGGGGCTGCTGGTCGCCGGCCGCGTCGAGCTGCAATTCGGCGGTGGGCAGGTGCTTCAGCCGATGGAACTGATTGTCGGTGACCGGGCAACCGACAGCTGGGACGGCAAGAAGATTCCCGTCCTCGATATCGCCACGGCGGCCATCCAGCAGTGGTTCCGCGACCACCTGCCGCGGATTGACCCGCAGCGGCAGCTGCGCTGCCGACCGGTACTGGCCCCGGGGTCAGCTGAATTGACCGACATCTTTACCCGTCCGGGGAAGCTGCCGGGGGCCAACGACACCTCGGCGGCGGTCGGTTACTGGCCGCTCAGCCCGACCGAAGCCCTGGTCCTGGAACTCGACGCCTTCCTCTCTTCTGCAGCCTTCAAAGAGAGTCATTCTGATTGCGGCGAAGACATCAAGATCATGGCCCTGCGCCAGGACCACCACCTGCAGCTGACAGTCGCCATGCCCCTGCTGGCCGGGATGGTCGGCAGTGAAGCGGCGTATTTCCTCCGCAAACAGGAGCTGTGTGCCACGCTGGACGATTTCCTCACACCTTTTTCCATCAGTCATAGCGTCCACCTGAACGCCCTCGACGCCCCCGGCCGTGGACTGGGCGGAGTTTACCTGTCGCTGCTCGGGACTTCGGCCGAATCCGCCGATTCCGGCCAGGTTGGTCGCGGCAATCGCATCAACGGCCTGATCTCCCTGAATCGCCCCCTCGGCACCGAGGCCGCCGCCGGCAAGAACCCGGTCAGCCATGTCGGCAAGATCTACAACGTGCTCGCCCAGCAGGCCGCGCGCCAGATCCAGGAGAATATCGCGGGGGTGCGGGAAGCCTATGTCTGGCTGCTCAGCCGCATCGGCGAGCCGATCGATCGGCCCGTAATGGCAAACGCCCAGCTGGTGCTGATGCGCGGCTGCGCCCTGGAGGATGTCAGGCGGCAGACCCAGGAACATTTAGATACAGCCCTCGGCGGAATCGGCCAGCTGTGTGACCATCTCAGCAAAGGCGAAATGACGATCTACTGACCACTGGTCATTCAGAGAAAGCGCTCACAGGGCGGTCGGCCTATGTAAAACCGGAGCAATGGTTATTTTAAAAGATATATGCAATCTAGTGTTGAAAACGAGTCAAACACTGAGTTGTGAGTCATGATCAAAATTGGAAGATAGTATTGAATCTCAGAATTCAGGCCTGGTGAGAGGGAAAAGACTTATTATTGATAGACATATATAAGCTTTTTAAAAAGGTCACTCAGGTATCCAGGGTGGTTTTTCTATTAGTCTGAGACAATAGAAATTATGCGTGATAATAAACCAAGTCGAACAGCTTTAAAGGTTGCCCTGAATATAGTGACTCTGGGTGCTAAGCCGGGGATGGAAAACATCCTGCCGCCCGGCATTGTCCAAGCTTCGCAAGAGCTGCTCCTTGCTTCCGGTGTGGTGGGGCCTAGAACCATAAGCTTGGCCGGTTCTAGGCGAGCGGTGTCTGTGTATGAGGCTTTTGACTGGATGCTGCCGGGCCAATTTGAGGCCTTTGCCCACAGAAAAGCTTTCTTTGAACGGCAAGTAAGAGAGAGCATTGGTGACGGAGCGAACCAGGTCCTCGTTCTTGGGGCCGGTTATGATACGCTCGGGTGGAGGTTAGCCCCTGAATATGACGAGGTTAGCTTCTTTGAAATTGATCATCCGGCAACAGCTTGTCTGAAATCGAAAGGGATTGCTTCTATGGGGAAGCGTAAGAATCTCTACCTGATAGCGGAGGATCTGGGTAAACGCCAACTCGCGAAGGTTTTAAATGACAACACATCATGGAGCCAGAATGCCCGAACCGTCATTCTGGCCGAAGGCCTTGTGATGTACCTCCTTCCAGAGGCAGTCTCAAAGTTGTTTCGCCAGTGCGCAGAGATGGTCAGTGGGGGAAGTCGGTTCGCTTTTAGCTATATCCCAACAGGTGCCGACGGTCGAATTGACGCTGGCCGTTGGACGGGGTTAATGCTCTGGTTGCAGAAGCTTGTTGGTGAACCATGGACCTGGAGTATTTTGCCTGAAGAACTTGGCCCTTTCTTAATAAGTTCAGGTTGGGAAATGGCTCCGGAATTGTCGGGAAAACCAGGCAGGCACGGTGTAGAATTTTATGCTGTGGCCGCAAAGTGACCTTACTCATAGCTTAATTTGCTTTCTGTTTCTCAAAAATAACCACTGCCGAGACAAAAACGGGCGTGTTATTGATAGAGCAATTTAAGACGCTCATTAACCGCAAAATTGTGGTCACCTGGAAACGGGTGGCCATTTTGCTTTTCACAATTGAAGCTGTGCCTTTGCACAGTAGGTTTACGTAGATTAAGGCCGAATTTTTTACGAGACTCCACGTATATTTTCCTCGAAAAACTCGATATCTTAACAACCATCAAAGGGTTGTTGTGGCAGGCAACCTGGAGATACATCAACGGTCTGCTGTGGCAGGCGGACCTGAGACAATCTTCTTCAAAACCTCCTGAAAAGAATTTTGCCCCATGGCTCTGTCCTCCCAGAGTTGTGGGGTTCTTTTTTATTACTATTTCTAGACAAAAAGCCCTAACCGTTCTTTGACGGATTAGGGCTTTCCTAAGTATTGCTGCATGTCTTTCTCGGTGGATGTCAAGATAGATGTCCTCAATATTAACAGGACATTTATTTTCAAAATTCATAGTTGAAAAACAGAGTGTTGAGACAGGGGTGAATTCAGCAGTAAATTCCAAGCACCCTTTTCAAAAAGACCAACGGCGCAGGAGAAACCTCCCGCGCCGTTGCCTTGGCAGCAGTTGTCAGCGGTCGTTACTTGCTCTTGCCGATCATGTAATCGACCGCAGCCTTGACCTCGACGTCGCTCAAGGCGCTGTTGCCGCCTTTGGCCGGCATGGCGCCGTCGCCCTGCAGGGCACTCTTGTACATCACGTCCATCCCCTCGCCGATGCGGGGAGCCCAGGCCTCCTTGTCGCCCAGTTTTGGTGCCCCGGCAATACCGCTGCCGTGACAGGCAGCGCAGCTTTTCTGGTAGACCTTTTCACCGGTCATGGAGTCCTGGCTGAAGGCAGCAACAGGCAGTAAAAGTGAAGCGACAGCGACTAAGACGATCGACAGTTTCATGAGTCCTCCTGAGCGATTGAAAAGATGATTTTCTGCTTCGTGCAGGCCGGCACCGTCGGTGCCTGATCGCACCCTTTACACCGGCAACCGGTTCAAGGGAGATCTTATATCACTTCTACAACATGCCTTTGAACCTGTCAAATCCGATCACACAGCCCTTAGAAGTTCGCATGCCCGCTTTTGTGCAGGTAGTAATCGTAATCCCCTTCGTAGGGAAGCATCTGGCCGTGGTCGATCTCGAACACCCGGGAGACCAGTGAACGCAGGAAGTGGCGGTCGTGGCTGACCAGGATCACGGTACCGGCAAAATTCCGTAAAGCCTCGAGCAGTACCTCGCGCGACTGGATGTCGAGGTGGTTGGTCGGTTCGTCGAGCACCAGGAGATTGAGCGGCCGGGCCAGCAGCGTCGCCAGCACCACCCGGCTCTTCTCCCCACCGGAGAGCTTGTCGATGCGCTTGTCGACATCATCACCCTGGAAGAGGAAGGCGGCACAGAGGTTGCGGAGCACGCCGATCGAGGCCATGGGCAGCGCATCCTGGACAGTTTCGAAGACCGTCTTCTTCGGGTCAAGCAGGTCCATCGAGTGCTGGCTGAAGTAGCCGAGATGGACGTTGGCGCCGATCGTCACGCCGCCGGAGCTCGGCTCGGTCTGGCCGGCGAGGCACTTGAGGAAGGTCGACTTGCCGGCGCCGTTGACTCCGACCACGGCGATCTTTTCGCCGCGGCGGATCAAACCGGAGACCCCGCTGAAGACCGACTTCCCCGCACCGCCGGGCAATGGCCAGACCTTGGCCAGCCGGTCAATCCTGGCAACGTCGTCGCCGGAACGTGGCGGCTCGTTGAATTCGAACCTGATCACCTTCTGCTCGGCGGGAATCTCGATGCGCTCGATCTTCTCCAGCTTCTTGACCCGCGACTGCACCTGAGCTGCATGGGAGGCCCTGGCCGCGAACCGGCTGATGAACTCCTCCTCCTTGGCGAGCATCTCCTGCTGGCGACGGTGACTGGCAAACAGCTGCTCGCGGCGGACCTCCCGTTCTCGCAGGTAAAAGTCGTAGTTGCCGCCGTAGGTGGTGATGGCTCCGCCGGCCACCTCGATGACCCGGGTGACCAGGCGATTCATGAACTCGCGGTCGTGGCTGGTCATCAGCAGGGCACCTTTGAAATCAGTCGCCAGCCAGCTCTCCAGCCAGACGATCGACTCGACATCGAGATGGTTGGTCGGCTCATCGAGCAGCAGCACATCGGGATTGATGGTCAGGATCTTCGCCAGGGCGATTCGCATCTTCCAACCACCGCTGAAGCTCTCCACCGGCCGGACGTAGTCTTCCGGACCGATGCCGAGGCCGGTCAGCACGGCCTGGGCGCGACTCTCCAGGTCATAACCGCCGCGATGCTCGAACTCCTCCTGGGCTTCGCCGTACTTCTCGAGCAGCGGCGCCAGGGCGTCGTCCGCCATCGGCTCGCACATCGCGGCCTCCATCGCCTTGATCTCTTCACCCAGCTGCATGGTGCGGGCCGAGGCCGCCATGACCTCGCCGAGCGCTGAACGACCGGCCATGTCACCGACATCCTGTGAGAAGTAGCCGATCACGGTCTTCTTGCTGCAGCTGATCTCGCCGCCGTCGAGGGGTTCTTCGCCGGTGATCAGTCGGAAGATGGTCGACTTGCCGGCCCCGTTCGGTCCAACCAGGCCGCTGCGGCTGCCAGGGGTGATCTGGAAGCTGGCATTCTGGAACAGGATGCGGGCGCCGTGCTGTCGGGTGATATTGGCCAGATGGATCATGTTCAACCTCAAAAAGCCGGGGAGCAGCCGACTGGCTGCTCCCCGGGAAATTCTCCTGCAGGGGTTACAGAGTTAAATGAAGGCGCGGGCAGACCCGTTAAGATCTGCCCGTCCAGGCCCTCGCGCTGGCAAGAGCTCTCTTCTACAACAGACCGCCGTCTTTGTCACGCAAAACCGATCTCTGACCGCAGGCGCACGATGATGGCCAACGCAACGCTACGGTCAGAACCCCCGGACCATGCCACCGTCGATCATGATGGCGCTGCCGGTCATGTAGGAGTTCGCCCCCGAAGCCAGGAAGGCAACCACCCGGGCGAATTCCTCCGGGTCGCCATAGCGGCTGAGGGGGATGAGCCCGCGTGATTCAGCGACGATCTGATCGAGCGGCACACCACGTTTATCGGCCTTGAGTTGATCGAGATAACGGGTGCGGTCGGTGGCAATGCGTCCCGGCGCAACGGTGTTGACCAGGATATTGTAAGGGGCCAGTTCATTGGCCAGGCTCTTGCCGAGGCCGAGCAGCCCCATGCGGAAAGCATTGGAAAGGATCAGCCCGGGGATGGGCTGCTTGATGGACGACGATGTGATGTTGATGATGCGGCCGCCCTGCTCCTTGAGGTCGGGGAGCACCGCCCGGATCATGCGCACGCAGCTGAGCAGGTTGAGCTCGAAAGCCTGTTGCCAGGCTGCGTCGTCAACCTGTTCAAAGCCGCCGCCCGGAGGGCCGCCGGCGTTGTTGACCAGGATATCGACCGGCCCCAGGCTCTCGCGGGTCACCGCGGCCAGGGCCTCGATGTCGGCGGCCCGGGTGATATCGCAGGGATGGAACGCCACCTTGCCCCGGGCCTCGCCCAGCAGTTCCTGGCGGGCGGCCTCCAGCTGTGCGACGTTGCGGCTGGTCAGCATCACGTGGCAGCCCTCGCGTGAAAGCTGGGCGGCCACCGCCTTGCCCAGTCCCTTGCTGGAAGCCACCACCAGAGCGACCTTGTCCTGTAATTGCAAATCCATACTTCGAATTCTCCTTTGTCTGAGTTGCCTGTCTTGAGAAAGCGGCCAACCTCCGCAGGATCAACCGGCCAGCTTGAGATCCCGGACCGGGTTGGTCAGGACCGGGAAACCGTCAATGCGCGCTTCGACCAGGTCTCCATCGTTGATGACCACGGCTCCCGGCGTCCCGGTTGAGATGATGTCCCCCGGCAGCAGGGTCATCACCCGGGAGTGAAAGGCGATCAGGAAGTCTGGTCGGAAGGTCATGTTGGCGACGACATTGCGTCGGTGCAGGCGGCCGTTGAGATAGGTCGCGACCTGCAGCGACAAGGGGTCGTCGACCTCTTCCGGGGTGACCAGGTGTGGGCCGAAGCTGAAGAAGCTGTCGAAGCTCTTGGAGAGGGTCAGGTTGCGCGGGTTGCGCTGGAGGATGTCCTCGGCGGTCATGTCGATGATCGGCACGAAACCGGCGACCACTCCGTAGGCCTTGTCCTGCGGGACATCCTTGCAGCGTTGGCCGATGACGATGCCCAGCTCCGCCTCGCCGGTGGTCCGCTCGGACTGCCGCGGGATCCGGATCGTCTCGCCTGGACCGATGATGGCGGTGTCCGGTTTCATGAAACTGGCCGGCTCCGAGCTGGGTGCGGTCTCGCTGAGGTCCCGGGCGTGTTCCACGTAATTCAGGCCGATCCCCCAGATCTTGCGGGGGTGGCGGTAAGGCGGGGCGTAATCGGCATCGAGCGGCAGTCGGGCCGCAGGCTGCTGTTGCAGCTTCAGCTCACCGCCATGACGATACCAGCGGTTGAGCACTGCGAGCTGGCCGGAAGTGATGAGCGTCAACAGGTCGGTTGGCCAGCTACTGTCGGTGAGGCGGTTGAGCTCTTCGAGGGTGATCAAGCCGTCGGCGGTGACGATGGCCGCAGCCTCTCTGCCCTGTTGTTTGATGGTTGCCAGGCGCATAAGTCATGTCTCCCTGAAGTCGGCTAGGCGAGGAACGCTTTTGGGCTCAGGGGGCGGCTCAGGTCGACACCGGGCAGCAGTTCCGCCATCAGGCTCTGAAGCTGTCCCGCAGCAGCCGGGTTGAGGGGCGCCCCGGGGTGACGGACGGTGCCATCGGCCAGCAGACCACGTAAACGGAACAGCTCTTTGCGGATGGCGATTCCCGGCTGTTGTTCGAAGACGATCAGCGGCAGGAAGTGCCGGTAGATGGCGGCCGCATCCGCCGGGCGCTGGTCGCGCATGGCCTGGACCATGGCCATCAGCACTTCCGGGAAGGCAAAGCCGGTCATGAAGCCGCTGCTGCCGCTGCGCAGGTCGAACAGGCCGTACAGGGCACCAAGCCCGGTGAGGATCGGCACCCTGCGACCGGTCATGCCCCGGAGCAGAGCTTCGACGCGGGCCGGGGTCGGCACCCCTTCTTCCTTGAAACAGGCGACCTGGGGCAGCGCCTCGACCAGGCGCAACAGCAGAGGGATCGACATGTGCACCTGGGTGGATGCCGGGTGGTCCTGTACGACCATCGGGATCGAAAGGCCGTCAGCGACCCGGTGGAAGTACTCGAAGACCCGGTCCTCGTTGGGGACCGGTTCCTGGGACGGTGTGACCATCACGGCGGCGGCGCCGAGTTCCTCGGCCATCTGGCAGAGACCCCGGGTAGCCAGGGTACCCTTGTGGCTGGCACCGACCACGATCGGCATGCGCCCATCGGCAGCGGTCACGGCCGTGCGGATCAGCAGCTCACGCTCGGCGTCGAGCATGCGGTTGGATTCGCCGAGCACACCGAGCACGGTGACGCCGTCAACGCCTATGGCGGCCATGAAACGGACCAGCCGGTCAAAGGATTCTAGATCGAGCTGTTCCCGGGCATCGAAGGGGGTCACCAGGATCGGGTAGACCCCCTGGAATTCAGGTGAATCTGACATACTTGCTCCTTCAAGGGGCCTTTCAAGCACTTGTCTGATCGAGCGGTTGCGGCGATGAGCGTTCGCGGACGGCGGCACGCCGCGGCCACTGCTTGATCAGCACGATAACGAACAGGGCGAGGCCAACCAGGTCGACCCAGCCCTCCGGCCAGAACAGCCCGCATGCCGCCCCGAACAGCAGCAACACCTCGAACCAGGTCGCATGGTCCAGCAGGTAGCGGTCCAGGCAGGCGGCGAAGGCGATCAAGCCGACCAGCGTGCTGACCATGGTCATGATCACTTCACCGGGCGGGCCGTTCATCAGCAGCGGCCGGTAGGCCATGATAATCGGGATGATGTAAAGCCCCTTGGCCAGCTTCCACGAGGTGAAGGCCGTGCGCATCGGGTTGGCCCCGG
>JAHEEU010000039.1 GCA_024640545.1 Geobacteraceae bacterium | reverse complement strand
CAAAGATGAAGATCGCGATCGAAAATCGTCAGACCAGGCAAAAGATCAACAAAATCCTTCTGCGAAAGGTAACACGGAAGATCTTAAACGCCTCGGCATGTCCTGACGCCCTGCTGTCGATTCTGATCGTCGATGATGCCGCTATCCAGGAGATCAATCGCGATTACCTGGGGAAAAACCGGCCGACCAACGTCATCTCCTTTGCCATGCAGGAAGGCGAGGGGGGCGGAGTACAGCCGGAACTGCTTGGCGACGTGGTGATCTCGGCGGAGACTGCGGCCCGCGATGCCTGCGAGGCACAAACCTCTTTCGAGAGCGAGTTGTATTTCCTCCTGCTGCATGGCATTCTTCATCTGCTGGGCTATGATCATGAACGTGGTACGCCAGCCGATGCTGAGCGCATGGAAGCCAGAGAACGAGAAATATTCGCGTTGATTCGTGAGGAGTTTTTACCCGGATGAAAGGCGAGCCTACCAGGCCCAGCGGATTTATCGGTAGCCTGAATTGTGCGATCGAGGGAATCCTCTGGGCGGCCAAGACCCAGCGCCACATGCTTTTTCATCTGGTCGCGGCCATCGTGGCCCTGATCGGAGCCCTGGCCCTGGATCTCTCACAGCACGAATTTGCGCTGTTGGCCCTCGCCATTATTCTGGTCCTTTTCGCTGAACTGGTGAACACCGCCATCGAAGCCGTTGTCGACCTGGTCTCTCCCGATTTCCATCCCCTTGCCGAACGTGCCAAAGATGTTGCCGCCGGCGCCGTACTGCTCGCCAGCTGCGGAGCGCTGATCCTTGGCTATCTGGCGGTATCCAGGCACTTTTTTACGGCAGCTGCAGACGGCAGCCAGAATTTCATGAGGTCAACCGGCGACCTGGCGGTCATCTCGGTGGTCGTTGTCGTGCTCCTGGTGATCTTGATCAAGTCAAGGATCGGCCGCGGCACGCCGCTGCACGGGGGGATGCCGAGCGGCCATGCCGGAGTGGCTTTTTCGATTGCGACATCGTTTGCGTTCGCCAATGTCGGTCTGCTGGTCATCATGTTGGCCTGGCTGCTGGCGGCACTGGTGGCACAAAGCCGGGTTTTGCTCGGCGTGCATAATTTTGCGGAAATTGTTGCCGGCAGTCTGCTCGGCATTCTGACAACCCTGTTCATGCATCTGGTTTTTCATTAAGCCTGGCCATCCGGGAGACCGGTTGAAGAACAGATATTGAAGGGAGTCTATTCTGGTGGAAAAGGGGAGCAACCCCCGTCACGGTTCGTGGACTTCGGCCTTGAGTCGAATCATTCGCGGGCGGACCCGGGCTTTAACGGAAAAGGAGCTGCAGGAAGCGATCAACAGTTCCGAAGAAGAAGGCATACTCAACGAGTCTGAAGGGGATATGCTGCAGTCGATCTTCGAGTTCGGCGACACCATTGTGCGCGAAGTCATGGTGCCGCGGACCGACATGGTCTGCTGCCCGTTGGACGCAAAACTCAGCACATTTCTCGAGTTGATCATCCGCTCCGGCCACTCCCGTGTCCCCCTTTACGAGGGTTCGACGGACAAGATCGTAGGGGTTGTGTATGCGAAGGACCTGCTACGCAACTGGGGGGCCAGCGACGATGCCCTGAAACTCAGTGATGTCATGCGTCCGCCGTATTTCATCCCCGAGACCAAGCGCATCGAAGACCTGTTGAGGGATTTTCGCACCCGACGGGTCCACATGGCGATTGCTGTCGATGAGTATGGCGGCACCTCCGGACTGATCACGATTGAGGACTTGCTGGAAGAGATCGTCGGCGATATCCAGGACGAATACGATCTCGAAGTTCCCTGGGTGCAGTTACAGGACGACGGCACGCTGCTCGTGGACGGGCGGGCCAATGTCGAAGAGCTGGAGGAGTTTTACAATATCGTCATCCCGAGGGAGAAGTTCGATACGGTCGGCGGGTACCTTTTTCACCTGTTGGGCAGTGTGCCGTCGGCAGGCGAAAAAATCGTCGACAACGGGCTGGTCATGATGGTTGAAGAGTCCGATGAACGTAGGATCGGCATGGTCCGCATCTGGCGTGATACGGATGCAACGGCTGAAGAATAACATGCCCCGTTTCCTGCCTGACAAAGTCACCTGGGCCAGCGCCCTGTCCGGCCTTTTGCTGGCATGTTCTCTACCGCTCCCGGACTACGGCTTGCTGGCGTGGTTCGGCCTCGTCCCTCTGGTCTTGGTGATGCAGGGCCGGCCGTTCAAGAGCGGATTTGTCGCCGGGGTGGTTTTTTTCGCGGCAAGCCTGTACTGGGTCAATATCGTCATGACGACCTACGGTCATCTGCCGCTGGCCGTCTCTTTTCTACTCTACCTGCTGCTCGCCGGCTACCTGGCCCTTTACTGGGGGGCTGCAACCTGGGCAGCCTGCCGCCTCAGAGAATTCAGGGGCTACTCCTACGCGCTGACCTTGCCGGTTCTGTGGGTTGCGCTGGAGTTCCTGCGCGAATTCCTGCTGACCGGTTTCCCCTGGGCAACGCTCGGTTATTCTCAGCACGCCTGGCTGCCGGTGATCCAGTCTGCCGACTTGTTCGGTGTCTATGGCCTGAGCTACCTGATCGTATTATGCAACGTGGTCCTCGGCGAGGTTCTGTTGGCTAGGCAGAACAGACTTCTCCAGGGATTCCCTGGCAAAGCCCTGGTGGTCACAACCTTGCTGCTGTTGCTCAATTACGGTTATGGCTGCTGGTGCCTGGAACAGGACCTCGAGGGGCGCGAAGACTCCCTGCAGATGGCCGTTATTCAGGGAAATATCCCGCAGGAACTCAAATGGCGCCCGCAAAACCAGGTCAATACGGTAAGAATCTATCGGGACCTGTCACTGCGGGCTGAGCGGGCTGGTGCGCGTGACCTGCTTATCTGGCCAGAGGCCGCCATGCCCTTTTATTTCCAGGACGGCGGTCCGCTGGCGAAAGCTGTCTCAGGGCTGCCACGGGAAACAGGCGCTGCCCTGCTTTTCGGTAGTCCGGCCTATCTCAAGGACCCCGGCGGGATGCGCTACCTCAACAGCGCTTTTCTCCTTTCCCCCGACGCGCAAATGCTGGGGCGCAGCGACAAGATTCACCTGGTCCCGTTCGGGGAGTATGTTCCCCTGAGCAGTTTCCTGCCCTTCGTCAATAAACTGGTTGCCGGCATCGGCGATTATTCACCCGGGGAAATCAACCCCCTTCCGCTGGGTAACCATCAACTTGGGGTCCTGATCTGCTACGAGGTGATTTTCCCGGAACTGGCCCGCGAGTTTGTCCGTCAGGGCAGCGACCTCCTGGTCAATATCACCAACGACGCCTGGTTCGGCAAGTCGTCGGCGCCGTGGCAGCACCTTGCGATGGCACGCTTCCGGGCCGTTGAAAACCGGGTCTGGCTGGCCAGGGCTGCAAATACCGGAATTTCGGCATATATTGCCCCGTCCGGGCGGATCGTCGAACAGAGCCGACTCTTCGAAAAGGTTTTTCTGGTCGGCAAGGTCGGGCTGGGTGCCCGGCCGGGTCTCTATTCTCATCTCGGGGACCTGATCCCGGGGGCTTTCCTGCTGATCGGCGTGCTCTGGCTGCTGCAGACCCGCCGGCGGTTCCTGTGAATTCACATTAACGCGGCTGTTCCTGCTGCCATAGGTCTTCTGCCCTGCTCATCACAAGCGAAGGCGCTGCGTGTTCGCCAAAGGGCGGTTTTCCAGAAAAATCTTTTAATCCATGAAGTTTCCTTGTTACGTTTGTTGTCTGCGGTTATAATTCGCCGTTCGATTATCGACTTTATGGGAGTATTTGATGTTTCGCGAAGAAAATGAACTGATGAAAAGCCTCCAGGACAAGCTCGCCGAGCTGAGGAGGTATCTTTGACATCGACAGCAAGCGTGAGCGGGTTGCAGAGCTTGAGGCTGAAGTTGCCAAGCCCGATTTTTGGAATAACAATGAGCGGGCCCAGGAGGTCCTGAAAGAAAGGACCCTGCTTCAGAAGCAGGTTACTGACTGGTCTTCGGCCGATCGCGACCTGGAGGATGCCCAGGTTCTGATCGAACTCGGTGAAGAAAGTGAGGACGCGGAGACGCTGGCGGAAGTGCGTGAGTTGCTGCTTGGCCTGGAGAAAAGAATCGGCCAGATGGAGTTTGCCCGGATGTTGTCCGGCGAACATGATGCCAACAGCGCCATAGTCAGCATCAATGCCGGCGCCGGCGGCACCGAGGCTCAGGACTGGGCCGAAATCCTCCTCAGGATGTATCTCCGCTGGTGTGAACGCAAAGGTTTCAAGGCGGAAATCACCGAATACCAGCCTGGAGACGAGGCCGGTGCCAAGGGTGTCACCTTCACGGTGGAAGGCGCCTATGCCTATGGCTACCTGAAGGCAGAAAAGGGTATCCACCGACTGGTGCGTATCTCCCCTTTCGACTCCAATGCCCGACGACACACCTCTTTCTGCTCGGTTTTTGTGTTCCCTGAGCTGTCTGACGATGTTGACGTCGAAATTCTCGACAAGGATCTGAAGGTAGACACCTACCGGGCCAGTGGCGCCGGTGGCCAGCACGTCAACAAGACCGATTCGGCGATCCGCATTACCCACATCCCCAGCGGCATAGTGGTCAGTTGTCAGAACGAGCGTTCCCAGCACAAGAACCGTGCAACAGCCATGAAACAGCTCAAGGCACGGCTCTACGAAATGGAGCTGGAAAAGAAGGAGAACGCCGCCGAGGCCTTGGCCGGTGAAAAGAAGGAGATTGCCTGGGGAAGCCAGATTCGTTCGTACGTGCTCCATCCATACCGTATGGTCAAGGACCACCGCACCGGATATGAGGTCGGCAATGCTGATGCCGTCCTTGACGGCGATTTGGACGGTTTTATCGAGGCGTATCTATTGAAGTGAAGCAGCTGTAATGCTTTAAAGTTTCACAATTTTAAAGCTGTAAGCTGCAGGTCTTATAGTTTTGCGTGAAGGAAGAAGATCATGTCAGTAGAAAGCAACAACGAGTTTGCCCAGCGACGGGCCAAGCTTGACGAGTATCGTGACCAGGGGCTCAATCCTTTTGCCAATGGTTTCTCCGTTGATGCGACGGCAGAGGACATTGCCCAGACCCATGCCGACCATGACGTCGCCGTCCTGGAATCGATCGAAAAAGTCTACCGGGTCGCCGGCCGCATCATGGCCAAGCGCGATTTCGGCAAGGCGGCATTTATTCAAATTCAGGACCGCACCGGTCGGCTGCAGGTTTATGTGGCCCGGAATCTCGTCGGGGAGGAAAGCTTCGACCTGTTTCGCAAGTTCGACCTCGGCGATATCGTCGGGCTGGTCGGACGTCCTTTCCGGACCAAAACCAATGAACTGTCACTACGAGCTGAATCGGTTCAGCTCCTGACCAAGTCACTGCTGCCCCTGCCGGAGAAGTGGCACGGGCTGACCGATGTGGAGACCCGTTACCGCCAGCGCTATCTCGACCTGATGGTTAATCCGGATGTCCGAGACGTCTTCCGTAAGCGCAGCCGGATCGTTGCACTGATCCGCGATTACATGGTTTCGAAAGATTACCTGGAAGTTGAAACACCGATGATGCAGCCGATCGCCGGCGGTGCAACAGCCAAGCCGTTCGTCACACATCACAACACATTAAAGATGGACCTGTTCCTGCGCATCGCTCCGGAACTTTATCTGAAGCGCCTGGTGGTCGGCGGCTTCGAGCGGGTTTTCGAGATCAACCGCAATTTCCGCAACGAGGGGATCTCCATCCAGCATAATCCGGAATTCACCATGATGGAGTTCTACCAGGCTTTCGCAACCTACGAAGACCTGATGGACCTTACCGAAGAACTGATCTGTCATGTGGCACAACAGGTTGTCGGCAGCCTGCAGTTCAAGTATGGTGAGCGGGACGTTGACCTGAGCCGCCCCTGGCAGCGTTTGACGGTTCGGCAAGCGGTTCTCAAGTATGGCGAGATCAGCGAGGCCGACATCGATGACCGTAACCGGCTTCTGGCCTATGCCAATAAACTTGGGCTGGAAGTGGACAACAAAATCGGTTACGGCAAGTTGTTGACGGAAGTCTTCGACGCCGTGGCCGAGCCGGAATTGTGGCAGCCGACATTTATCACCCAATACCCGACCGAAGTCTCACCGCTGTCGCGCAAGAATGACCTGAATCCGGATGTCGTCGACCGTTTCGAGCTGTTCGTTGTCGGCCGAGAACTGGCCAATGCTTTCTCAGAGTTGAACGATCCGGAGGACCAGCGTGAACGTTTCGTCAAACAGCTGGCCGAGAAAGAGGCCGGTGACGAAGAGGCCCATGCCATGGATGACGATTACATCCGCGCCCTGGAGTACGGTCTGCCACCGACTGCCGGAGAAGGAATCGGCATTGATCGCCTGGTCATGCTGTTGACCAACTCCCAGTCGATACGCGACGTAATTCTCTTCCCGCAACTGCGCCCGGAATCGAAATGATCCCAATGGGGAACAAGTAGAGATAAAGTGTGGAATCAATGTTTGAGTCTTTCATGGTTTTAGGCGGTTTTCCGCGCCTCGCGCCTTGCGCCTCGCGTCTCTCGGTTTTATGAACTACGAACTTTTTGTCAGCCTGCGTTATCTCCGGGCAAAGCGCAAACAGACGTTCATTTCGGTGATTTCGTTTATCTCCATAACCGGAATTACCCTCGGTGTTGCTGCGCTGATCGTCGTCCTCGCCGTTATGACCGGTTTTCATGACGGTGTCAGGCAGCAGATCCTCGGCAACATTCCGCATGTCCTGATTCAGAAGCATGGCGAAGACCTGGACGATCCGGAGGCGGTCGTTGCCAAGGCCAGTGCTGTGTCCGGCCACGTTCTCAATGCATCGCCATTTGTCAGCAAGGAGGCGATGCTCCTTTCACGACGCAATGTTGCTGCAGTCAACGTCAAGGGAGTCGAGCGCCATAACAAGATCTTTCGCCAGGACTTCCTGACCGAAGCCGGGGCAGACGTTGCAGAACTCCTGTATAGCCCGAGCCTGACCGAGCCGGGCATCCTGATCGGCCTGGATACCGCGACCACCCTCGGTGTTGCTTTAGGGGATTCGATCAACGTCATCCCGCCGATGTTCACGATCACCCCATTCGGCATGATACCGAAGATGAAGCCGTTCAAGGTTGTCGGCATTTTCAAGCATCGGGGTGGTTTCATCGAAGCCTATTATGCCTATATAGATCTCGAGCAGGCGCAGCGGTTCTTCGACCTGGGAGAGAAGGTGAGCGGCGTAGAAGTGGAGGTTGACAACTTCGATCAGGCTGCCCCGGTTGCTG
Organism: Geobacteraceae bacterium; assembly: GCA_024640545.1. Classification (GTDB taxonomy): domain Bacteria; phylum Desulfobacterota; class Desulfuromonadia; order Desulfuromonadales; family BM103; genus JAHEDT01. The sequence goes on along the minus strand of JAHEEU010000039.1, from coordinate 11,202 downwards.
CCAGCTTGCGCCAGGAGTACCTCTTCCCCTATGCCGTCCGCTCCTGGGAGGATATGTTCGGATCCTTCCTTTCGGCACTGAAACTGGAGAAACTCGGGCTGTTCATCGTCTTGGGAATTATTGTTCTGGTTGCGGCCTTCAATATCGCCACGACGCTGATCATGGTTGTCATGGAAAAACATCGTGATATCGCCATTCTGCGTTCAATGGGGGCGACCTCGCGCAGCATCATGCAGATTTTCATTCTCGAGGGGCTGGTCATCGGGGTCCTCGGTACTCTGCTGGGGACAGGCCTCGGCCTGGTCCTGGCCAAAAACGCCGATCCGCTGATCAAGGGGCTGGAAGGCCTGCTCAATGTCAAGATCTTCGACCAGGCTGTTTATGGCATGGATCATTTCCCCTCGGTCGTCAATTCGGGCGACGTGCTGGCCGTTGTTGTCGTTGCCATGTCCATCTCCCTGCTGGCGACGATTTACCCGGCCTGGCGCGCGGCCAGAATGGACCCGGCTGAAGCCCTGCGCTACGAATAGGCTCAAACCATGATTGCTGTTCGTGCTTTATCAAAAAGTTTCGTCACTGACCGTGGCCGGGTCGACGTCCTCAAGGACGTCGACCTTGACATCGCAGCCGGAGAGCGTGTCGCCATCATGGGGGCCTCGGGGGCCGGCAAAACGACCTTGATGCACCTGCTCGGCGGGCTGGATCGACCGACCAGCGGCTCTGTGTCCTTCGCGGAAAAGAATCTCTCCCGCTATTCGGCGCAAGAGCTGGACGCGTTCCGCAACCGTTCGATCGGTTTCGTCTTCCAGTTCCATCAACTCCTGCCTGAGTTCAGTGCCCTGGAAAATGTCATGATGCCGGCGCTTATCGGACGCTGCCAGGTAAAGGAAGCCAGAGGCAGGGCCAGTGACATTCTCTCCGCGGTCGGCTTGGAGCATCGACTCGACCACAAGCCCGGCCAGCTCTCCGGAGGTGAACAGCAGCGCGTCGCAATTGCGCGGTCACTGATCATGTCACCGAAACTGCTCCTTGCCGACGAGCCGACCGGGAATCTTGACAGTGTGACTTCCGATGAAATCCTGGCCCTGCTTGATCGCCTGCACGCGGAACGCGACTTGACGATCGTTGTTGTGACTCACAGCAAAAAGGTTGCCGATCACATGGACCGGGTCGTGCGCATGGTTGACGGCCGCCTGGAAAAATGATCGTCGGCTGGTGCCTTCCGGCTCCTGGGCCCCACTATCGGGAAAGCCAACATCCAGCGGGCCGGCGGTGATTTCGTCGGCGGTTTACCTGCCTAATTTATGGTTTACCTGCAGTCGGCTATCCCATATAATAATCTGATTTTCAGCGGTTATCATGATTTTGGAGTGACGTTGATATGTTCAAGAGGGCCCTTTTGCTGCTGATCTGCCTGTCCATGGCCTTTCCCGTGTGGGCCGCACAGGAATTCCAGGTTGCCGATATCATCGTTACAGGTAATCAGCGTGTGCCGGCGGCTGATGTGCTGAACGCCATAAAGATCAAGCCTGGGCAGACAGTGACGGCGGCAGATATCGACGCTGCCATGGCGGATATGTATCGCATGGAGCGCTTCTCAGATATAAGTGCGGAAATATCTGACGAGGCCGGGGCAAGGGTGCTGACTTTCAAGGTGGTGGAAAGGCCGCTGGTGCGCAATATCCGCTTTGAGGGGAACGATGAGCTGAAAACGGATAAATTAAATGAGGTTGTCACCATCCGTATACCCAGTATCTATGACCCCTTCGAGGTTGCCAAGAGCGTCGAAATGATCAAAGCGGAATACACCAAGGAAGGTTATTACGCTGCCCAGGTGACTGCAGACAGCCATGTCAACCCGGACAACGAAACGCTGGTGACTTTTCGCATCAAGGAAGGCGAACTCGTACGCATCAAGGAAATCCGCTTCGAAGGCAATACGGTTTTTGACGATGGCGAGCTGCAGGAGGCCATGGACACCAAGAAGAAATGGATCTTCTCCTGGATCACCGGGCGTGGCAACTACAACGAACAACTCCTTGAGCAGGACCTCCAGAGGATCACCAGTCTTTATTACGACCAGGGCCACGTCCGCGTTAAAGTGAGTCAGCCGGTCATCAGCCTGGTTGATGACAACAAGCACATGCTGCTGCTGATTCATGTCGATGAAGGGCCGCAATACAAGGTCGGCACTTTGGACGCACAGGGAGACATGATCCAGGATAAAGAGTCACTGCTCGCCATGGTGGCCCTGGCCCCCGGCGACGTCTTTTCTCGGGGCAAATTGCGTGACGGGGTCAACAAGGTGACCGATGTGTACGCGGACCAGGGCTATGCCTACGCCAACGTCACGCCGTTGACCCGCACCGACGACGCGACACTCATGGTCAACGTGATGCTGGACATTGAGCAGGGCCCACAGGTTTCCGTGGAGCGGATCAATATCACCGGGAACACCAAAACCCGCGATAAAGTCATCCGCCGCGAGATGAAGCTGGTGGAAGGTGAGCTGTTCAACGCGACCAACCTGAAGAGAAGCAAGCAGCGCATCAACAACCTCGGCTTTTTCGAGGCGGTCGATGTCAGCACCAGTGAAGGGTCGGAAAAGAGTCTCATGAATGTCGACGTCAATGTCAAGGAGCGGGCCACCGGCACGTTCAGCATCGGCGCAGGCTATTCATCCGTGGACGGTTTTGTCGGACAGGGCTCCATTACCCAGGAGAACTTCCTGGGGCGGGGCTTGAAGCTGAACCTGGCGGCCTCGCTCGGCAGCACGAGCACGACCTACCAGCTCGGCGTGACCGACCCGTATTTCCTGGATACCCGCTGGACGTTAGGTGCCGAAATCTATCACACGGAAAGGGATTGGGATGATTTCAGCAAGAAAGCAGAGGGTTTTGCAGTCAAGGCTGGACATCCGGTCGGAGAATATTCCAGGGTTTTTGTTACATACCGTCTCGAACAAAAGGATATTTACGATGTCAGCTCTAATGCTTCAAGCGATATCCTCGATCAGGAAGGGACATCGACGCTGAGTTCCGTCACCACGACCTATACCTATAACACGACCGACAACCGCCTGGACCCTTCAGACGGGACGGATCTGGACGCGAGTTGGGAAATTGCCGGGCTGGGCGGGACGGAAAAGTTCAGCAAGTACATAGTCGATGCCCGTCATTTCTGGCCATGGAAGTGGGACACCGTCTTTTCCCTTCGCGGCCAGGTCGGCTACGTACATTCACTCAACAGTGACGATGTGCCCATCGACAAGCGTTTCTTCCTGGGCGGTATTTACACAATTCGCGGCTTTGAGTCCCGCGAAGTCGGGCCACGAGACGAGAATGGTGATTTCGTCGGTGGCGACACCGAGGCCTTTGTCAATCTCGAATATATCTTCCCGCTGTATAAAGATCTTAACCTCAAAGGCGTGGTCTTTTTCGATGCCGGCAATGCCTGGGGTGACGATTATTGGGGAGATGATGACAAGGTATTTGCTTCATGGCGCTACAGCACCGGGTTCGGTGTTCGCTGGCTGAGCCCATTGGGGCCAATGCGCTTTGAATACGGCTTCAATCTTGATCAAAGGGATTATGAATCTAGTGGCCAGTTCGATTTCATGATCGGTCGTTTCTTTTAAAGCAGTTTTCAAAAGTAACTTTCAAGGAGATTTTGTATGAAGAAGTACGTGGTCCTACTGTTCGTCTGTTTTGGTCTGGTTGCTTCCCCCGTGTTCGCACAGACCGCCCAAAAGATAGGTTATATCGATCTGCAGAAGGCGCTGAACCTGTCTGCTGCCGGCAAGGCCGCCAAGGAAAAGATCAAGGAAAAGGTGCAGGGCTACGACGCTGAGGTGAAGTCTCGTCAGGAAGAGCTGAAAAAGCTCAAGGAAGAGCTGGAAAAACAGGCCATGCTGCTTTCCGAAGAGGCCCGGAATGCCAAGGAGCGCGATTACCAGCAGAAGGTGAAAGACTACCAGCGTTTCGCCAAGGATATCCAGGAGACCCTGCAGCAGACCGATGCCGATTACACCCGGAAGATTGTTGAGAGTATTCTCAAGGTCGTACAGGATGTCGGCAAGCGTGATGGCTATACGCTGATTCTCGAAAAAACCGAAAGCTCTCTCGTCTATGCGGATGACAGTATCGATATGACGGATGAGATTATCAAGACTTTTGATAAACAGGGCAAATAATCGTCATGCATACTGAGCACAGGGATGTTGCATCCCTGGCTGATCTGGCAGATCTGGTGGGGGGGGGCGTTTCTGGCGACCCCTCTACTGTTATTTCCGGTGTGGCCCCTCTCGACACTGCCGGACCGGGGCAGATTTCGTTCCTGGCAAATCCCAAGTATCAGTCACAGCTGGCGGGTTGTCGTGCGGCGGCAATCATTGCTCACCCGTCGCTACGGGGCGCTGTCGAGATTCCGCTGCTCCTCTCCGAGAATCCCTATCTGGCCTTTGCCAAAATCCTGACCTTCTTTGTGAGCCCGCAACATGTCGGCCTGGGGATCCAGGATGGAGCCCATGTCCATCCGGAAGCCATTATAGGTGAGAATGTGACGATCTCTCCCGGTTGCGTGATCTCTGCCGGGGCAAAGGTGGGCAAGGGGACGTTTCTGCACCCGAATGTCGTGATCGGCAATGATGCAATCATCGGTGAGGATTGCCTGCTGCATGCCAACGTCGCTGTGCGTGAAAAGTGTGTGCTCGGCCGCCGGGTCATTGTTCAGCCCGGCGCAGTGATCGGCTCAGATGGCTTCGGCTTTGCTCCGGACGGCCAGAGCTACTACAAAATTCCCCAGGTCGGCCATGTCGTTATCGACGACGATGTCGAAATCGGCGCCTGCAGCTGCATCGATCGAGGCACCCTTGGGGCGACGCACATTGCCCGTGGGGTGAAAATTGATAACCTTGTACAGATCGGGCACAACGTGCTGATCGGTGAAGATTCGGTGCTCGTCTCGCAAGTTGGAATTTCCGGCAGTACGGTGATCGGCAGGCACTGCACCTTCGGCGGACAGGCCGCCACCGCCGGCCACATCAGAATCGGCGACAATGTCACCCTGGCTGGACGGGGAGGGATAACCAATAACGTTGAAGGCAACCAAACGCTCGCCGGTCTGCCGGCCATGCCGCATCGCGAGTGGCTTAAAGCCACCATGGTCATGACTCACCTGCCAGAAATGCGGCGCGAATTAAACCGTCTCAAGCTGCAGGTTGCAGAACTGGAGAGTAAATTGAAGGAGGAAGAAAGCTGATCATGGAATTGAACACGCTGGATATCATGAAACTACTGCCTCACCGCTACCCATTCCTTCTGGTGGACAAAATCGTCAAGTTTGAAAGCGGCACCGGGATTGCCGGTGTAAAAAATGTGACGATCAACGAGCCTTTTTTCCAGGGGCACTTCCCCGACCACCCGATCATGCCGGGGGTCCTGATCCTTGAGGCCATGGCCCAGGTCGGCGGGGTATATGCTCTTCTTGCCAAGGAGGTCGGTGAACATCAGGTGCCCTACTTCGTCGGCATAGATAATGCCAAATTTCGCAAACCGGTTCTGCCTGGAGACGTCCTGCTTCTCGAACTGACCCTGCTCAAGGTCAGAAGAGGAATCTACCATTTCAGCGGCAAGGCCCTGGTCAATGGCAAACTTGTTGCCGAAGCTGAACTGAAAGCAACGTTCGCAGACAAATAGGAAGCATTGATGATCCATCCAACGGCAATCATTCATCCCGGCGCCAGGCTCGCCGACAAAGTCACGGTCGGGCCTTACAGCGTGGTCGGCGAACATGTTGTTATCGGTTCGGGGACCGTGGTTGCCGGTCACGTCGTCATAGAAGGCTGGACCGAAATAGGTTGTGATAACCAGGTCTTCCAGTTCTCATCCATCGGGGCTGCACCGCAGGACCTGAAGTATTCCGGTCAACAGACCTATTTGAAAATCGGCGATCGCAACCGGATTAGAGAATTCACCACCTTGAACAGGGGGACGGCAGAAGGCGGCGGTGTAACGCGTATTGGCAGCGACAACCTCTTCATGTCTTATTCACATGTTGCCCACGACTGCATCATCCATGACCACGTCATCCTGGCGAATGGTGCAACCCTGGCCGGACACGTTGAGATCGAGTCATCAACCATCCTCGGGGGGCTCTCGGCCGTCCATCAGTTCACCCGCATTGGCTGTCACGCGATGATCAGCGGCGGTTCCATGGTGACTCAGGATATCCCTCCTTACACGGTTGCCCAGGGCGACCGCGCAAAAACCGTGGGGCTCAACCTGATCGGGCTGAAACGCCGCGACTTTTCGGAGGAGACGATCCGCGGCATCAAGAAAGCGTACCGCCTGGTCTTTCGCTCCGATCTGCGTTTGGAGGAAGCTCTGCAGAAAATATCTGATGAGGTTCACTCAACCCCCGAGTTGGATCATTTTGTAGACTTTATCCGCGGCAGCCAGCGTGGCATCGCCCGGTGAACTAGCAGACATTGAGCTGCTCTGACAGGCATGGTCAGGGCGGATCCTGGCAGAAGATGAATTCTCAGGCGAGGGGCAAGTTCCTGACTCGCCTGAACTGTTCTATGATCGTTGCTTACAGATCGAGTGAATCGTAAACGTTATGGATGGTTTGGCCTGACAGGTCAGTTTAGACCCTGTCAGAACCCGGTTTTAGTCAAGAGGTGGCCGCCTGCATGGCTATAGCAAGGAAGACTTTGAAGTGACCACGCCTGCCAAACGCATCATGATTGTGACCGGTGAAGCGTCCGGAGACCTGCATGGCGCAAACCTGATCGCCGCGGTCAAGGCATTAAATGCTGATATAAGCTTTTTCGGTGTCGGGGGACGCAAGATGGCCGCGGCGGGTTGTCGCATCCTCATCCCAGGGGATGAATTGTCGGTGATGGGGATCGCCGAAATTGTCGGCCACTTTCCGTTCATATGGCGTTCTTTCCAACGGCTTAAAGGTGAATTGAGTAGCCAGGAGAAACCAGCTGCTCTGGTATTGATCGATTTCCCTGACTTCAACCTGAGGCTTGCTCGCAAGGCAAAAAATGCCGGCGTTCCGGTTCTTTACTATGTGAGCCCGCAGGTTTGGGCTTGGCGCCGGGGCCGGGTGAAACAGATTGCCCGAGTCGTCGATTCCCTGGCGGCCATCTTCCCCTTCGAGCCCGCTTACTACGAGAACCTGGCTATCCAGGTTAAATATGTCGGGCATCCTCTGCTGGACGAATTTGCCGCCCATGGTGATTTAGTTAATATGCGCCAAAAATTGCAGATTCCGGCAGGGAAAAAGCTGGTCGGTTTGTTCCCGGGTAGTCGCCGTAATGAATTGCATTACATGTTGCAGACTCTGGCGGAAGCGGCTGACCTTATCCTTGCCGGTCGCCCGAACGTGCATTTTCTGGTGCCGATTGCCGATACCTTGAAAAAAGAGGAGATCCAGGCAAAATTTCCACCCGCTTTGCCGATATCTTTTGTTGAGGCAGGAGATGCAAGCATCTATGATGTCGCCGGAAGCTGCGATGCGATTCTGTCTGTTTCCGGTACCGTCACCTTGCAGATTGCTCTGGCTGGAACACCTATGGCAATACTTTACAAAATGGCTCCTTTCTCATATGCCATCGCTAAACGCCTGGTCCGGGTTGCCCATATCGGCCTGCCCAATATTGTCGCCGGAAGTCGAATCGTCCCGGAATTCATTCAGGATCAGGCAACGCCGCAAGCCTTGGCGGACGAAGTTCTGCACGTCCTGAACGATGGCAACTATGCCGAAAGCATGAGAGAGGCTTTGCGTAGATTGCAGGCCGGACTCGGTGCCCCTGGTTGTTCGACCAGGGTTGCAGAGATGCTGATCGACATGGTTCAGCCGCAGCACGCCTCTTGACGTCTGGATATCAATGACCAACAAACAGATTTACATAAGATTACTCGGTTATTCACGACCATACTTATGGCGTATTGTCCTGTCGATGATTTTTTCACTGGTCGTGGCTGGTACGGACGTCTCATATGTCAATCTGATCGAGCCATTGGTCGACAAGATCATCTCCGCTGGCAACCGCGACCTGGTTTACCTGGTTCCAATGGTTATCATTGGCTTGGCTTTGGTCAAGGGCGTTGGGCGCTACCTGCAGGAATATTATGTCAAGACAGCGGGGCAGTTGGTTATCCAGGATCTGCGCAATGACCTGTTCAAACAATCCATGCTGCTTTCGATGGGATTCCATCTCCGCCAACAGTCCGGCCGGCTGACTTCCAGGGTTCTGAACGATGTCGGAACCATGCAAAGGGCTGCCGCCGATGCGCTGGTAGACGGTTTACGCGAGAGTTTCACCCTGGTTGGATTGATCATCCTGGCCTTCTACAAAGACTGGAAAATGGCGGCGGTCGCTTTTTCCGTGCTGCCGCTTTGTGTGGTCCCGGCACGGCAGCTTGGCCTAAGAATCAAGCAGAATACAAAACGTAGCCTGGAAAGGGTCGGGTTTCTCACCGGGACGCTGCAGGAGTCTTTTGGTGGTATCAAAGTCGTTAAGGCGTTCGGTCGCGAAGACAGCCACATTCAGAAATTCAGAGGAGAAAACAAGCTGTATTACCGGTTTCTGCGTAAAGCGATCAAGTACAATTCATTGACTGCTCCAGCGGTAGAAATCCTGGCCGCCTTAGGTGGCGCCGGAGTGGTTTGGTATGGAGTCAACCGGGTCCTGACCGGAGAAATGACCCAGGGGCAGCTGTTTTCCATCGTGGCGGCGATCATGATGACGTTTACTCCGGTCAAACGGTTGACCAAGGTCAGCAACGATATCCAGCAGTCGATTGGCGCTGCTGAAGGCATCTTCAATTTATTGGACCAGCCGCGAGATGTCGTGGACAAGCACAACGCGGTGGAGATGTCGCGGGCACATGGTGAAGTTGCTTTTGACAATGTGACCTTCAGCTACGGTGATGAACCGGTCTTGAAGGACGTCAGCTTTCTTGCCAACCCAGGGGAAGTGATTGCCCTGGTTGGGCCGAGCGGTGCCGGGAAATCAACAGTCGCCGGTTTGTTGGCCCGTTTCTACGACCCGCAGCAGGGTGCAGTGAAGATTGATGGATATGACATTCGTGACGTTTCCCAGGAAAGCCTGAAGAAAAATCTTGCCTTTGTCGACCAGGAGACGTTTCTCTTTAATGGGTCGATTCGTGACAATATTCGATACGGCCTGCTGGATGCTGATGAGTCGGCGGTTGTCGCTGCCGCCCGCCAGGCCTATGCCGATGAATTCATCGACAAGCTCCCTGAAGGCTACGACAGCTCGATCGGCGAGCGGGGTGTTCGGCTGTCCGGAGGACAACGGCAACGTCTCTGCGTGGCGCGAGCGCTCCTCAAGGATGCGCCCATACTGATTCTCGATGAAGCGACCAGTGCCCTGGACACGGAAAGCGAGGCCATGGTCCAGAGAGCCCTGGCGAACCTGATGAAAAACCGTACGACGCTGGTGATCGCCCACCGTCTGTCGACGATCATGCACGCCGACCGGATTATCGTGCTCGAACAGGGCAGGGTGGTCGAAGTCGGTAGCCATCAGGAACTCCTGGCTCGCAATGGTCTTTACCGCTCGCTCTACGACATGCAGTTCAAGGAGGCCTGATGGCCTCTATAAAGGACAAACTGCTGCTTGGCGTGGCGCCCTGGCTGGCGGCGAAGGTCATCGCCCTGCTGCACCGTGCTCTGCGACCGGAGACCATCGGTGACGATTCGCTCAAGCGTCTCTGGGGGGAAGGCCGGCCGGTGATCCTGGCGTTCTGGCACGACCAGCTGCTGTTGATGGTGAAAGGTTATCGAGGGCCCGGCAGCAAGGTATTGATCAGTGCCTCGCAAGATGGTGAACTGATTGCACGGACTATGGGTTATTTCAAGATTGGCGCCGTGCGTGGTTCCTCCAGTCGCGGCGGTCGCGCCGCTCTCAGGGAGATGATCGCCTTATCCCGGGAGCCCCATGACCTGGCGTTCACCCCGGATGGCCCCAAAGGGCCCAGGCATGTCGCCAAGTCCGGGGTTGCTCAACTGGCCAAGGTTTCTGCCCGACCGGTCGTGCCGATGGCGTTTGCCTGCAGCAACGGTCATCGTTTTCAATCCTGGGACCGATTCCTGTTCCCCTATCCCTGGGGGCGGGCCGTTTACAGCTTCGGTGAGCCGCTTTTGTATGAGCATGATGAAACCGTGGAGGCGTTCCTGCTCCGGTTGCAGGTGGCCATGGATGACAATACCCGGCGCGCCCGAGAACACTTGAGTCAATATGGTTTATCTGCTGTATGAACTGATCCTGTATCTCTCGGTACTGTTCCTGGTGCCTTATTACCTGTATCGCGGTTTGCGCTACGGTAAGACGCGGCATGGCCTTCGCGAAAGGCTGGGGATTTATGCTCAGGATTTTCGCAACTTGCTGCGTGGGCGTAAAGTCATCTGGGTCCATGCCGTCTCCGTAGGCGAAACCCGTGCGGCAATTCCGTTGCTCAGGGCAATGCGCGAACGCTACCCCGATGCGATCCTGTTGTTGTCGAATGTCACCGAAACCGGGCGGGAGATCGCTACGGGTGTTGCCGAGATCGATCATTACATTTTTTTTCCTTTTGACCTGCGTTGGATTGTCTGTAAAGCCCTCGACATCATCCAACCGGATATCATCGTGCTCGTGGAAACCGAAATCTGGCCGAATTTTGTCCTGGAGGCCAAGCGCCGCAGGATACCTGTGATCCTAGCCAACGGCAGGATTTCCGACCGTTCCTTTCCACGCTATCGTATGGTCGGCAAGGTGATGCTGCCAATTCTCGATAGCATTGCCGACTACTGCATGCAGTCGGAGCAGGATTCAAGGCGCATTCGTCACCTCGGTGCGCCTTCAGGACGCGTCCAGGTGACCGGAAACCTCAAATTTGACATGCAGCAGCCAAGCGTTGACCCGGCTGACCTCGAGGCGTTCAAACATGAACTCAAACTGCCAGAGAACAGTCGTCTCTGGGTGGCCGGCAGTACCCATGATGGGGAAGCGGCCCCACTGCTGGAAGTCTACCTGAGGTTACGCGAAATCTGCCCGGAACTGTTCCTGGTGCTGGTCCCCAGACACCCTGAGCGCTGTCGCCAGGTTCAGGAGGAACTTGCCAAACTCGGAGTCGCCGCCATCCTGCGCAGTACGCTGGCCCTGTTGCCGAGAACTCTGCAGCC
>JAHEEU010000186.1 GCA_024640545.1 Geobacteraceae bacterium | reverse complement strand
CCCAGGCTCTGGACCTGATGGTCTACGATGGCTTGACCGACCCTTACAGCGGCCGCCACATGGGTGAGGTTGCCGAGGTGCGGGTCGATGTCCACGAATTCTCCCGCGAGGAGCAGGATGCTTACGCCATCCGCTCCTATCAACGCGCCCAGCGCGCCGTGCGGGACGGGGTGCTGGCCGATGAGATCGTGCCGGTGGTCAAGCCGTCCCGAAAGGGAGATCTGACGGTCAGCGAGGACGAGGAGCCGTTCCGGGTCGACTTCGACCGCCTGGCCGGCCTGCGTCCGGTCTTCAAGAAGGACGGCACGATCACGGCGGCCAACGCCTCGACCATCAACGACGGCGCCGCCTTCCTGATGCTCGCCGGGGCCGATGCGGTACAGCGCCATGGCCTGAAGCCACGCGCTAGAATCGTCGGGCTCTCCACCAACAGCCTGCACCCCGACCTCTACCCCGATGCACCGGTCGGCGCTATCGAGAAAGCCTGCGCCAGTGCCGGCCTGACGACGGATGACATCGGCCTGTTCGAGATCAACGAGGCCTTTGCCGTTGTGACCATGATCGCCATCAAGGACCTCAACCTCGATCCCGAGCGGGTCAATGTCAACGGTGGCGCGGTGGCCATCGGCCACCCCATCGGGGCCAGCGGCGCCCGTCTGGCGACCACCCTGATCCATGAAATGGACCGCCGCGGTGAGCGCTATGGCCTGGCCACGCTCTGCATTGGCGGCGGTGAAGCGGTGGCGGTGGTCTTAGAGCGGTTCTGATCAGCAGCTGCACGCAGGCCGGATGGCCTGCAGCCTGGAATTCGATGCTATCGATAAGGAAAGAATTAATGACAACCCCTTATGACAATATCCCGGTCAACCCGCACGGGCCGAACATGCGCGACTATGAAGAAACGGTGCGGGATTTTGCCTTCTCCATCCCCGAGTACTTCAACTTCGGTTTCGACGTGGTCGACCGGCGTGCCGCCGACCGCACCAAGCTGGCCCTGGTCTGGGCCAGCCGCAACGGCGAGGACATCCGCAAGTACACCTTCTACGACCTGCAGTGTCTCTCCAACCGTTTCGCCAACGCCTTGCGCAAAATGGGGGTGGCCAAGGGGGAGCGCCTGCTCGTCATGGTTCCGCGGGTCGTCGAGTGGTACGCCGTCATGCTCGGCTGTTTCAAGCTGGGAGTCATCCCCCTGCCGGCCCCCAGTGTCCTGGTGCCGCAGGACATCGCCTACCGGGTCGATCAGGCCGGCGCGGTCGGCGCGGTGATGTGGCATGAGAACCTCGACAAGATCGACGCGCTGCGCGGGCAATGCCCGAGCCTGCAGCATTTCATCAGCATCGGCGGCGAGGCGCCAGGCTGGGACAGCTACCAGGCCCTGACTGCCGCGGCCTCGCCGCGGCTCAATCCGGAGGATGTCGAAAAGACCCGCGCCGACGACGTCATGCTCATCTACTTCACCTCGGGAACCACCAAGTTCCCGAAAATGGTGCCGCACACCCAGGCCTCCTACGGCATCGGCCATATCATCACCGCCAAGTTCTGGCAGGACCTCAAACCAACCGACCTGCACTGGACCCTGTCGGACACCGGCTGGGCCAAAGCCGCCTGGGGGAAGTTGTTCGGCCAGTGGCAGATCGGCTGCGCCATCATGGTGCACGATGCCGCCGGCAAATTCGACGCGGCCACCCACCTCCGGCTGATCGAAACCTGCGGGGTCACCACCTTCTGCGCACCGCCGACCGTCTACCGCATGCTGATCCTCGAGGACCTCTCGGCTTACGACCTGTCGGGCGTACGTCACTCCATGGCCGCCGGCGAGCCGCTCAACCCGGAGATCATCCGTGCCTGGAAGGAGCACACCGGCACCACCATTTACGACGGTTTCGGCCAGACCGAAACCGTCAACCTGATCGCCAACTTCCCCTGCATGCCGATCAAGTACGGCTCCATGGGGCGGCCGACGCCGGGTTTCAACATCGAAGTGGTCGACGACGACGGCAACATCCTGCCACAGGGGGAGGAGGGCAATATCGCCGTGCGCATCCAGCCGGTGCCCCCGGTCGGCCTGCTCGGCGCCTACTGGAAGAACCCCGAGGCGACCGCCGAGGCCTTCCGCGGCGACTGGTATTTCACCGGTGACAAGGCCTACAAGGATGAGGACGGCTACTTCTGGTTCGTCGGCCGGGCCGACGATGTGATCAATGCTTCGGCTTATCGCATCGGTCCCTTCGAGGTGGAGAGCGCCCTGCAGAGCCACCCGGCGGTGGCGGAAAGCGCCGTGGTCGGCTCCCCCGATCCCCTGCGCGGCACCATCGTCAAGGCTTTCGTAATCCTGGCCCCGGGGTATCAGCCCTCCGATGAGCTGGCGCATGACATCCAGGAGCACGTCAAGCGTGAGACCGCTCCCTACAAGTACCCCCGTGAGATCGAGTTCCTCAGCGAACTCCCCAAGACCGTCTCCGGCAAGATCCGCCGGGTGGAACTGCGCCGGCTCGAGGAGCGTCGCAAACTTGGCAACGCCGCCCGGGGTGATGATGCACAGGACAGCTAGCAAAGCCCGGAACGAAACGACTCAACAGCGAAGGAGTGCAGAGAAGATGGCTATTGAAAAAATCATGGTGATCGGCGCCGGGCAGATGGGCGGCGGGATTGCCCAGGTGGCCGCCCAGGCCGGGCTGCAGGTGGTGCTCAACGACATCGACATGACCCTGATCGACAAGCGGGTCGCGTTTATCGACAAGACCCTGGCCCGCAACGTCGAAAAAGGGCGGATCACCGCAGAGGAAAAGCAGGCCGTGCTGGCCAGGCTGGTGCCGTCGACCGACCTGCAGGATGCCGCCGGCGTCGATTTCGTGGTCGAGGCGGCCAGCGAGAACATGGACATCAAGGCGAAGATCTTCCGTCGGCTGGACGATGTCGCCCGGCCGGGAGTGATCCTGGCAACCAATACCTCGTCGCTGCCGATTACCGAGATTGCCGCCGTGACCAGGCGCCCCGAGAGCGTGATCGGCATGCATTTCATGAACCCGGTGCCGGTCATGACCCTGGTTGAAATCATTCGCGGCATTGCCACCAGCGATGCGGTCTACCAGGTCGTTGAAGAGTTGGCTCGCACCATGGGCAAGACGCCGGTGGAGGTCAACGACTACCCCGGCTTCATCTCGAACCGGGTGCTGATGCCGATGATCAACGAGGCAATCTACTGCGTTTACGAAGGAGTGGCGGAGCCGGAGGCGATCGACCAGGTCATGAAACTGGGGATGAACCATCCAATGGGGCCACTCACCCTGGCGGACTTTATCGGCCTCGACACCTGCCTGGCGATCATGGAAGTGCTTTATGAAGGTTTTGCCGACAGCAAGTACCGGCCCTGCCCGCTGCTGCGCAAGATGGTCAAGGCCGGCTGGCTCGGCAAGAAGAGCGGCAAAGGCTTTTACGCTTACTGATGCATGGAGGATACAAAGATGAATTATAGCAGCCTGTTGATCGACATTGCCGACGGCGCCGCGGTTGTCACGATTAACCGCCCCGCCGCCCTCAACGCCCTGAATGCCGTTATCCTGGAGGAACTTACCGCCGCTTTTGCTGAACTCAAGGGGAACAACGCGGTGGCCTGCGTGATCCTGACCGGCAGCGGCGCCAAGGCTTTCGTCGCCGGCGCCGACATTGCCGCCATGCAGCCCCTCGACGCGGTTGCCGCGGGACAGTTTGCCCGGCTTGGACACGCAGTTCTGAATGACATCGAGAAGTTCCCCAAACCGGTGATCGCCGCCGTTAACGGCTTTGCTCTCGGCGGCGGCTGCGAACTGGCGATGGCCTGCGACATCCGGATTGCCGCAGAGAATGCCCGCTTCGGCCAGCCGGAAGTCAATCTCGGCGTCATCCCCGGGTTCGGCGGCACCCTGCGCCTGTCCAGGCTGGTCGGCAAGGGGCGGGCCAAGGAGCTGATCTTCACTGGGGACATGATCGATGCCCAGGAAGCTTACCGCATCGGCCTGGCCAACAAGGTGGTCGCGGCCGAGGACCTGCTGGCCGCGGCACGCAGCATGGCCGCCAAGATCGCCTCCAAGGGGCCGGTCGCCGTGCGTTTTGCCAAGGAGTCGGTAGACAACGGCCTGGAAATGGACCTCGATCGTGCCGGGCGCTTCGAGGCCGACCTGTTCGGGCTCTGTTTTGCCACGGCGGACCAGAAAGAGGGGATGCAGGCTTTTCTGGACAAGCGACCGGCCAAGTTTACCGGTCGATGAAAGGACCGCCCAAAGATGAATCTCGACCTCAATGAAGAGCAGACCCTGATCCGCGCCACTGCACGGGATTTCGCCGCCGCCGAACTGGAACCGGTTGCGCCGGCGCTCGACCGCGGCGAGCAGCAGGAAGTGTTCCTGGAAAACCTCGGGAAACTGGCCGGACTCGGCTTCATGGGACTGAACGTCAAGGCCGATTACGGTGGCTCCGAGGCCGGGGTGATCGCATTCAGCGTGGCCTTGACGGAGATCGCCCGGGCCTGCGCTTCGACAGCGGTGACCGTCTCGGTCAACAACATGGTCTGCGAGGTGATCCAGGCGGTCGGCAGCGAAGCGCAGCGCCAGAAGTACATCCCCAGGATCTGCAGCGGAGAGTACCTGGCCGGCGCCTTCGCTCTGACCGAGACCGGCGCCGGGTCCGACCCCGCGGCGCTGACCACGACTGCCGTCAGGGACGGCGACGGCTGGGTTCTCAACGGCAACAAGATCTTCATCACCAGCGCCCCCTATGCCGGGGTCTTCGTGGCTTGGGCGGTGACTGACCGCAGCGCGCCCAAAGGCAAGGGCATCAGCTGCTTCCTGGTGGAGGCCGGCACCCCCGGCTGTATCGTCGGACGCGCCGAAGAAAAGCTGGGACAGCACGCTTCGGCGACCAATGAAGTGCTGTTCCAGGATTGCCGGGTCCCCGGCGGCGCCCTGATGGGCAGGCTCAATGACGGCTTCCGGGTGGCGGTCGGCGAATTGGCCGGCGGCCGGATCGGCATCGGCTCACTGGCTCTCGGCATCGGCCAGGCGGCCATGGAAGCTGCGGGCCGCTACGCGCTCGAGCGCAAACAGTTCGGCCGGTCGATCAGCGATTTCCAGGCGATTCAATGGAAAATCGCCGACGCCGCGACCGAGCTGG
>JAHEEU010000185.1 GCA_024640545.1 Geobacteraceae bacterium | reverse complement strand
CGCAGAAACAGCGAGCCGACCTTCCCTTGCGCCAGACCGTAGGTTTGTTCCCCTTCAGTATAGATCATCCGGGTCGAGTAAGTGTCGAGGTCCTCTTGCCGGAGACCGAAGGTGCCGATCAAGTTGTTGTTGACACTGCCGGCCTGAGGGATCGTATAGCTGGTTTCAAGATACTGCGTCTTCTCTGCCAGGTTGACGTCGATCAAGTGAGCATGCGGGTTTTCGCCAGACTGCAAATTACGGTAGCTCAGCGAAACCCGGGCCCCGGTATTGGTGCCGTAGCCGATTCCGGGGCGCAGGCGCCGTTGTTTGCCCGGGACCAGTGTGACCTTGACCGGGACATGCTGATCGACAACTTCATCCATGAGGGGCACCATCAGGACGTCGTCGAAGCGGTCGGCCGCGTAAAAGTTGAGGCGGCTGAGATGCAGCTCCTTGTGGGAAAAAACCTCTCCCTCCTCGTACGTCAGGAAGCGCTGCAGGAATTCTAACGGGTAACTTTCGCTCTCATCTACGAAGGTGGTCTTGCCGAAATAGAAGCGCGGCCCGGTCTCCAGGACCAGCTCGATGTCCGCGGCATCCTCGTCGCGGTCAATGCGGATGGTATGCGAAGTGAAGCTGTTTTCCAGGTATCCCAGGTTGTTGGCTTCGAGGCGCAGGGCCAGTTTGCCCTGTTCATAAAGCTGATGATTGAGGGGGTCGCCCTTTTTCAGGGGAAATGCGCGGACCTGGCTGCGCAGGCTCTCCTCCTGGCGGCCTGCTCCTGACAGGCTCAGGGTCAAGCTGCGTACAACCGTTTGCGGCCCGGCGTTGATCGTGACCAGAATCCGGTAGGAGGGCTCCTTGCTCCGGTCTATCACGACCTTGGTTTCGCTTCGATAGTGACCGAAAGGCTCGAGTGCGGCAGCCACCAGCTGCGGGATCTTGCCGGCAAAGCGTTCGAGCCAGCGTTCCTCGACCCTGTCGTTCCTGACGATCCCCGGCGGCAGCGTCAAGGCCGCCTTGGCATTCTGCAGCAGGGCGTCCTGCAGCCCGGCAATCTCAACCTGGACCGTTGGCTCATTATCGGCCCAGGCAGGGGTGAGTGCAAACTGAGCAAGCGCCCAGAACAGGACAAGCCGCTTGAGATAATTCAGGATCATCAGGCTATTTTTACCAATTGTCGGCCTGGGCCGCATGTGAAAGTGAGTATTGTTTGTGAATTGTACCTGCTGCATAAATAAATATCATTTGCAAAATGATAAAAACACTTTAGAATTGAAAGAGTTTAAATTAAGGTCGCCTATTTTTAACATATTTTCCATTGGGAGGTTTCGCTATGAAGAGTTCAAGAATCCTGGTTGTGTGCCTGACGCTTCTGCTGGCGGCCAGCCCCGTATGGGCTGTCGATGGCATGTTTGGTTTAGGTGCCGGGGTTGCCCCTGACTACGAAGGTTCCGATGATACCAAGGCTGTGCCGCTTTTCCTGTTCAGTCACAACTACGACAGCGGGCGCTTTTTCAAATTGAACGGACCCAACCTCAAGGTCAACCTGTTGGCCGACAAGAACTACAGTCTCGGGCCGGTCTTGAATTATCGTTTTGAACGCGATAGCGTCGACAACAACCAGGTCGACCGCATGGATAAAGTCGATGCCGCTTTCGAGGCCGGTATCTTTGGCGGCATCGATGTCAACAACCTGTTGCTCGGTGTCGAACTGCTGGCCGACGTGTCCGACGCGCACGACGGCATGACCGCACAGGCCACTGCCGGCTACCGCTGGAAAGTTGCGCCAACCCTGACCCTCACTCCAGGGGTCTTCATGACCTACGCCAGCGAAGATTACATGTCGACCTACTTCAGTGTTAATTCCGGCAACCGTGGCAGCAGCACTCTGTCCAACTACTCGGCCGACGCCGGTATCAAGGATGTCGGCCTCAACCTGATCGGCCATTACACCCCCTGGGAGCACTGGGGCGTCATGGGTCTGATGTCCTACAAGTCACTCCTCAACGACGCCAAGGACAGCCCGATTGTCGATAAAGAGGGTGACAGCAACCAGCTCTCCTTCGGGTTGATGGGCACCTATCGCTGGAAGTAAGGACCCTCTTCGAATCCTTCTCCTGTGCGATGATACTGCCGGGAAAGCGATTCGATTCACTCATCGAACAGAGCATGGCCGGCTGAATCTTCAGCCGGCCATGCTCCGTTTCTGCCTTGATTTCCAGGGGCAGCTGCATGTCTAGACTTTTCATATCAAAAGAAAGCCGCCATCCCGTTTCGTCGGTGGGCCTTACCCACTATTGAAGCTCTTCGGGCAGAACCTTGGAACCCATGTGGTAAGAGAGGCTGATTCCTGCGACAAACTGATTTTTGTCATCAACGATCGGGCTGTCTGCGGCATCGCCCACCAGTCTTTTGTACTCAAGGGCACCGCCAATCCGCCAGCGATTGGTGATTGTATAGCCGGATGTCAGGCTGATTTTGACATCTTTGATTCCCGCGCCAGCATGGTACCTCTTCAGGCCAGAGTCCAAAGATTGCTGCGCATCTACTCCGAAGAAGCTCGCCATGTAATCGTCACTCGCCCAGGTCGTACCGAGCTCGAGAGAAACCAGGGGTTTTTCAAATGGCAGCTTTGTTCTGCCGCTCATGATCACCAGGGCGCCTTCATGCCCGGAGCCGATGTCCTGCCGGGACTCAACCCGGAAGCGAAAAGACTTCATACGGTAATTCAAAAATCCACCCGCCTCGACGCTGCCGTCAACGTCACCCAACCCTTCCAGTTTATCGTTGTCATCCGCACTGCGTCCCGACGACTTCGATAAGAGGAGTCCGGCTTTGAGTTTTTTCTGCCTGATGAGATTGGCACCCAGAGTTTTGCCCTTGTAAAAGATCGTGTCCCTCCAGGAAGCGGAGATGTTTGGGCCATAAC
This sequence comes from Geobacteraceae bacterium, assembly GCA_024640545.1. Lineage (GTDB taxonomy): Bacteria > Desulfobacterota > Desulfuromonadia > Desulfuromonadales > BM103 > JAHEDT01. The sequence goes on along the minus strand of JAHEEU010000185.1, from coordinate 2,240 downwards.
CAAAACTGTAGTCGTTGGATCCCTCATAGTCTGGAGAAAACCCGCTCGTCAAACCTATACTCAGGGTCCACTCGCGTTCGCTGTCCCTCTCATCTTCATAACCCGGAGCCTCATCTATGTCTTCAGAAATTCCGGACCATGATGCAGCCCCGTCAAGGGGGCTTTGATCAGCCAAAGCAATATCAGTCATGGCCAGGCTCGAAATCAAAGCGATCATGAGCAATAGCAGGGGGCTCTGCAAAGTTTTTGTCATGGCAGTCTCCCAAAAATGATTCATCGCATCACAGCATGACGAACTCGGGAGCGAGTTGACTTCTCCCGTAAGTAGTGATTTTTTAGGTTCAGCAAAGGCGTTTAGCTGTGCTTTTGCTGGTTGTTTTAATGGTCGCTTGCATCTTGACCATCACTCTTTGTAATCCTGTTGATGTACCAGGTACATCCCGACCAGGCGAGCTACCAGGATCGTCAGGTAAATCTGCCCGACGAGGGCTTCCATGGTGGCAAAGCTTTGCGCCGCGGTGGTTACCGGCGACATGTCACCGTAGCCGACCGTGGTCATGGTCACCAGGCTGAAATAGAAGAACGGGAAGAACTCCCTGGAGAGCCAGAGCTGCAAGCGGTCATGTCCCTGGGTGAACGAGAAAGAGCCCGGCACCAGGAATTCGATCAGCAGAAAACCAAAACCCCAGATCAAGGCGATCATCAGGTAAACACAAACAGCTCCCGCCAGGGTATCCCCCGATACTTGCCTGCTGCGAAACAGGTCGAACAGAATGGTCAAGGCAACCAGGGCCATGAACAGAATGCGCCCGGCGATGCTGAAGGCAAACAGCGCTTCATTCCCCAGAAATGTCCCGGCTACACTCAGGATCAGGCTGACCGCAAGCAAGGAAATTTCAAAGATGAACAGGTTCTTCTCGACCTTGATCGCCCGCAATCCGGCCACGAGAACCGTGATGAACAGGATCTCAATCAGGTATTTGCCAAGCATGTTATCTGCCAGCAAAGGCTCCAGCAAAAAGACCAGCAGCAAGGTTGTCAGCAGACCACCGTAGCGGCCGAAAAAAAAGGTTTTGATGGTCAGTAGATTCATTGGCATCAGCGCAGGGTCTCTCCCTTGTTCTCCAGGATTGTGTAGACATGCTCGGCGAACCCGAGCCCGGCTTCATTATAAAAATTGTAGGCCGCATGGACACCGGCCAGGCGGAGCTCTTCGACCTGGTCATCGAAATGCGCGGTCGCGGCCAGCGTACCACGGAAACCTTTTTCGATCATCTGTCTGGCGATGTGCAGGTTCGAGACATGCTTGGGCAGGGCCAGCATGACCAGCCGGGCCGTACTGCTCGATTGAGCCTGGACCCGAGTCCAGAAATCAGGATCGGTCGGGTCGCCGTAAAGGACCCGGCGCCCAGCGTTCTGGTGCATTCGCACCTTGTCGGCATTGAAATCGAAGCCGATCACCGTATCACCATACTTGTCACGAAGGAAATCGTAGGCCATGGTGCCGAGTCGGCCCATTCCGAAAATGCCGATATTGGCATCACCCGTATCGATCGGTTGATCATCCGGGTGGCGGGTGGCGGTTTCAAAGCGCCGTAAGCTCTCGCGGTATCGGCCATAAAGAGCATCAGCTGCGGTGTTCAGCGGCGAGGCAATCACGAAGCTGATGGCCAGGGCCACAGCGATTATGACCAGCCATTCCGGTCCCAACCAGCCGTTTCCGGCGCCGACTGCCGCAACGATCAAACCGAACTCGCTGTAGTTCGCCAGGCTCAGCGAACCGAGCAGCGAGGAGCGTGCCCTGAGTTTGAAGCGGGTCAGCAGGGTAAAGAAGAGGGCCCCCTTGAGCGGCACGACCATGACCAGCAGCGCCGCCACGCCGAGAGCGGCCAGGCTTGGTGCGCCGGAGAGGCCTATGGTCAGGAAAAAGCCGACCAGAAAGAGGTCCTTCAGCCCCAGCAGATTTTTTGCCATCTCCGAGCTTTTCTCGTGGCCGGACATCAGGACCCCGAGCACCAGGGCGCCGAGGTCGGCCTTGAGGCCGACCAGCTCGAAGCCGGCAGCACCAACTACCAGCGCCACGAACAGGCTGAACAGCAGCAACAGTTCACCGTGACCACAGCGGTCGGCCAGGCGGTAAAGCAGCGGACGCAGACCCCACAGGGCCAGCGGCACCAGAAGGGCCCAGGCCGAGGGGCTCTTGCCGAGAGACACGGTCAAAAAGAGTACGGCGAAGATAT
>JAHEEU010000184.1:3488-5194 GCA_024640545.1 Geobacteraceae bacterium | reverse complement strand
GCCTCGGCGAGGGCGGCGCGTTCGACGGGCGCTTCGTCGGCTTCTGGGGCGCCTGGGGCGAAGAGACCAAGAAAGTGCACCTCTACTGCCCTACTGAAGGCAACAAGGACCGCATCGCCTTTTGCAATAAGAACCTGGTCTGCGCCGATTGGCAGGATCCGAACACCTCCCCCCTGGGCGACGAGAACAGCGAATGCGGCGACAACGGCTGCTACCAGGTGAAGGAGGTGCCGGTCAATCAGGGCCTCTTTGTCCATGACATCGTGACGGGAAGTACCTGGCCAGTGGCGAAGAGCGGCGAGCGATTCGATGACTTCCTGTTCTGGAATTACTCCGGAAAGACCCCCTGCACCGGTGGCGGTCACTCGGAAGAAGGCGGTGAAGACGACGGCGAGCCGGCGCGCTGGCGTTCTTCGGCGTTCGTCGCCATTTCAGGCCAGGGCGCGCTTTTCAACGCCGCCTTCAAGGCCAGAACAGGTGACATTGTTGACGATGTTTATGCCAATCCGGTGGACGGCATCTACCTCGGGCGCTGGCAGGGGGCGGAGCGGCCTGTCGATATCGTAACCGTTCTCGACACCACCATGAGCGGCCAGATCCTCGATTCTGAAGCCCCCGCGGAATCGACTATCACCGAACTGGGCCTCGAGCGCGAAGGGTTGCGCGGTCAATGGCTGGCCGTCAATGCGAAAATGGGGGTCGAAGGCGGCGGTGAGGAAGACGGCATGGCCGGGATCTACCTGACGGAATTACCCTAACTCAGGCGATGCCCGGGTGATTTCAGGGGGCGTGCAGAATTCAGCAAGCCCCCTGAAGGTTTAACACCTAACCGAAGCCTGTCAGAGGCTTAGCAAGCAGCCGTCAATTACTGCCTAGGGGAGAAGACATGAAAAATAACACTGCCCGCAGATGTCATGAGTGCGCCTACCGTGGACGCCATATATATGTTGTCGGCGCCTCTCGTTTCGAGCGGGAGATGATTGCCGAGTATATCAATGCCAACACGGGCGCCATGTGGTTTCATGTTGAAAGCCTGGAAACCATTCCCGTCTCCAATCAGAACGTTCCGCTCGGCAAGAAGATGATCCTGGTCGATACCAGCATGCTGACCCGGGACGAACTGCTTCAATTGCTCTCTTCGAAAGTATGGGAGAGCCATGCCCATAACCTGATGGCGTTGTTCAATCTGCAGCACGAACATTCAATTGAAAAGGTCGCACTGAAGTTCGGCGCTCGCGGTTTTTTGTATCTTGACGACCACGCCGAGGACCTGATCAACGGGATTTGCACCATCAACACCGGCGAAATCTGGATCTCCAGGCAGATACTTTCCGAATACGTGCAGGGCAGCTATATCGACAATGAATGGCCGGAACCGGACGCCCTCTCTTTGTCGGAACGCGAGATCGAACTGTTACGGGTGCTTGCAATGGGCGCATCGAATGACGCGATCGCCAACCAGATGGGCATCAGCCCCCATACCGTCAAAACCCATCTTTACAACATCTTTCATAAAATCAACGTAGACAACCGTCTTCAGGCCGTTCTCTGGGCGCAAGAGAACCTGTAATCCGGTATTCCGGGGCATATTTGGGGACACCCTACTTAATTATTCAATTAATCTCTTCGGCCCAGGCTTCATTTGCCGCAATCTGCGATGGAGCTTCTTTTCTAAATTCTCTACGAAGGCAGAGGAACCCAAAGGA
>JAHEEU010000184.1:0-3388 GCA_024640545.1 Geobacteraceae bacterium | reverse complement strand
CATATTTGGGGACACCCTACTTAATTATTCAATTAATCTCTTCGGCCCAGGCTTCATTTGCCGCAATCTGCGATGGAGCTTCTTTTCTAAATTCTCTACGAAGGCAGAGGAACCCAAAGGACGCCCTGTACGTTCCGCGCGGCGTATCTCCCCAATGCGCGTGAGTTCCTCTTCGGATGATAAAAACCCACCCCAATCACCAACCAAGTTCCTCAATGGTGAAGTGACTACCAATGGACTTACTCCGCGACCGAGGTGATGTCGGGCACTGCTCCACAGGTAATCCTCAGGGGCCTTGACAATCGCTGCCTTGACCGGGTTCAACTCGATATAACGTGCCGTTGCGAGAAGATAGCTTTCGTCCATGGGAAAGGAATGAAAACGCCCTTGCCAGAGATGACCACGCCATCCCATACGGAAGTTGATTGCCCTGGTATAACGCTGGTGGATTTCACCGATCGCTCTACACAGGCTCTCTTCCTTATCCGGAATCGCTATCAGGTGAATATGATTAGGCATCAAACAATAGGACCAGATCTGAACACCGTGCTGCAGGGACCATTCAAGTGCGAGATCGAGATAAAGCTGATAATCGGATTCCTGGAAAAATGTGAGTTGTCGACGATTGCCACGTTGGGTGATGTGGTGCGGGATGCCGGGCGCAACAACGCGCGCAAGCCGTGCCATAAGCCCCTCCTTTTTTTCGTTACATTACAGAACATAAAAATAGCTAACGTGGTTATTCTAAAAGAAATAACCGCTGTCGACAACGTACATGTTTGATCTTTTACTAAATTAAGTAGGGTGTCCCCGGAATAGCGGGTTACTTGTGGCCACCGCCACCGGGAGACATGGGCTTCTTGCCTTTACCTCCGGGGACAGCAGGCAAGTCAATACCTCTCTGCCGCGCCCGTTCCTGCATGAGTGATCGGTGCTCGAGACGGTATCTCTCGCGCTCCTGTTCGGTTTGCATGGTCCTCATGCGCTCGCGGTATTCCTGGCGCTCCTGTTCGTTCATCATCTGCCAGCCATACACCTGGTCCTGATCTTCGACATGGACGCGGTCGCGATCCTGGGTACGTTGCCGATCCTGATTCTGATCCTGGGCCTGCAGGGCCACGCCGGTTGCCAGCAGGGCGGTCACGATGAACAGGCCGCAGAGCAGATTTTTTTTCATAGCCGACCTCCCTCAGGACCCCGGCTGTAACGGGGTCCCGTTATTTCTTTTTACCGCGGTCTTCCTGCGGTTTATCACGGTCACCATGCGGTTTGTCATGGTGAGCCTGCGGTCTGTCACGGTGGGCCGGCGATTTGCCGTGGCTGTCGTCAAGCGTACCGACGGTCAGCCGGGCATCGCTGGCTCCGCTTCGATCCTCTTCGATCCAGACCGAGAAGACCTGGCTGCCATCCGGAGTCGCGCGCAACTGGGCCTCAGCCTGGCCATTGACATTATCACCCCGTGCCAGGCGTATCGCCGGGGCGAAGTCCTGGCCACTGTTGGTGGTGTAAGTAATGAAGAGGTCCAGGTTCTTGGCGGTCCCGGCGGCCGGGTCCTTACGTTCCGTACCCCAGGCCGCGAAGAAAATATCGGTGTTCTGGCACTCCTGCGGGTTGTTCGGACAGCCCGGTCTGCTGCCCGGGGTGCCCATCAGGCGCGGCTCCTTGACATCGACGTTGCGGTTGCTGACCTTCGACAGGTTCCTGGGCGAGGCCCAGGTCCCGGTCGCCGCGTTGAACGGGCGCATCCAGAAGTTGTAGTTGGCCCGCGGCCGCAGCAGCTGGGACAACAGGTCATCCTCGGTGTAGGTGTAGCCGACATAGAGGTCGTCGCCGCGCAGCAGGGCGCGGTGCGCGCGGGCGTTCTCCACGCTGTTGGCACCGGTCATGTCATTGAGATTCGCCGGCGTGGCCAGGGGCGTGTTGCTGCTCACGTTGAACGGGGCCTGGTTCTGCAGCAGGCTGGCCTCTTCGAACAGCGAGGTCGCGCAGCCGGGATCCACCGCCGGCGAGAGGTTGGCCGGCATGAAGTTGCTGGTCCCCATGCGCAGCACGATGTCGGCCGGGGCGCCCTGGCCGCCGATCCCCTGGCGCCAGAAGATGACCCAGCGCAGGCCGCTTTCTGGACCAGGCGTGCCCTGGGTGACCAGTCGCACGCGCCGCGCGTTTTCCGCCGGGTCGCTGATGATGCAGCCGACTTTGTCGATTTCGGCGCTGGGAGGCGACTGGAACGGGAACTGGTGATAACGCACGAACTTGCCGGAAACCAGCCCCGGCTGGCCCGCCCCCTTGGACTCCTCGTAGGCGACGATGGCGGTGTTGCTAACCAGCGCCAGGTTGGGCCGTGAGGCACCGACCGAGCCGTTTTCGATCTCGGTTTGCTCGACCAGGGTGCCGGCGGCATCCTTGACCAGGTTTTTTTCCTCCTTTTCGCCGTCGTGAGCCTCGCCGCCACCGCCCGCAGAGGCCCCTGCACTTGCAGCCACATCATGGCTGCCTTGACCGCCACCGCCATGGTCGCTGCCCGGAGTGCCGCCCGGGCTGCCGCCGGAACCGCCGCCACTGCCACCGGGCAGGATGCGCACGTCGATGTAGCTCAGGTTGTTCACCGCATCCAGCACCGGGACGCCGCCCCCGGCGCCGCCCTCACCCTCGTCGCTGCCGGCGAGGATGGCGGCCATACGGAGGTCGGTGTTGAGCGCGACGTCGCAGTGCGCTCCCGTGGGATCGGGGCCCAGCCCGTCGACGCTGAAGGTCAGCCGGTAGTCGCCCGCCGTGTCGACCGGGTGCAGATCGGCGACCCGCCAGTTGAAACCGTAAATGAGACGCCCGCGCACGTTGATCTCGGCGGAGTAGCCGCCCGGGCCTTCACCGGCCTCCCAGACCCCGCGGTTGAAGTCCGGCGGCTCGACAGCGCCGGTCCACTGGCCGAGGGCAGGGTTCCACGCGAGCGAGCCCGGGCTCTCCCGCGTACCGATTAGTTTCTGGATGGTCAGGCGCGCGCAGCGCGAGTAAATGGTGGCTTCGACCGATTTCAGGGGGTTGGTTGCTGCGTCGAGGTCCGCGGTGCTGAAGGTGGTCCCGCTGGTCCCCCACATCTCCGTCGACCCTTCGCCGTAGAGGTAACGCATCTCGTACCCGGTCAGCGCGTTCACCGGCGCAGACATGTCCTGGTAGAGCACGGTCTCGACCCGCACCTGGGAACCGGCGTTCCAGTCGCGGGCCTCGAGGTTGTCGCCCCAATCGAGGGCATCCACGCAAAATGGCGTGATACCTTCATGCACCGCGTTCAGTGTCTCGGCCTGCCACTGGTTGTCGAGGTCCTGCTGCAGGTACCAGGCCCAGTCGCCCACATCGAGGGACTCCCCTTCGAACAGCCACTCCCCGGGTG
>JAHEEU010000038.1 GCA_024640545.1 Geobacteraceae bacterium | reverse complement strand
CGGCGACTTGCGGCCACGCCATATTGCAGGTCGATGGCTTTGAGAATGGTTTCCGCCGAGACCATGGTCGGCTTGATCCAGCATTCGGTGAGAAACTGCAAGGCATCGATGACGGACAGGTTGGTGGGGTCCGGCATGGCGACCACCAGGTGCATGATCCCCCTGATTTCAACCCGGTCGACCGGGATGACGCAAAACTCGCGCGCTTTGGACTCGGGAATATAGTCAAGCACTTCAGCGTGGATTCTGTGCGTGATCAGGTCGATCTCGGGCAAGTTGAACTGCCTGGCCAGGAACGTACGGAGCTCCTGCTCGCTGATATAGCCCAACCTGACCAGCGATTCCCCCATCCGCCCGCCCCAGTGGCGTTTGTAGGAGAGCGCCGCGTTCAGTTGGAACCCGTCAATCAAGCCTTCCCTGATGAGAAGTTCTCCCAATTTGAGGTTCTTTTCCAGGACTCCCTCCCTCTTGCTCCGCTGAATGCCAGCCAACGCCTGATAAAAGGCTTAACATGTTAGAACTTAACATCAAAACGCTGCAAAGAAAATCGTAAATTGAATTTATGCTTTTCCTCACTCAATGAATGCAGGGATCAAGCCGCAGTCGGGGATCAGGTTACAAAGACCGAATGCTGCGGCAACGGCTGCCTCTTACCTGGCCCGTGGCCCGTTAACCGCGACAAGCCATCTCAGGTAATGGGCGCAGTGACCTCGCGGGGAAAGAATTTTTTCTGCAGCCAGAAGGCAACGTTGACCAGGGTGATGAGCGCCGGCACCTCGACCAGGGGGCCGATGACCGCGGTGAAGGCGACCGCCGAGTCGAGCCCGAACACCGCCACGGCAACCGCGATCGCCAGTTCGAAGTTGTTGCCTGCGGCGGTAAACGCGACCGTTGCCGTTTTGCTGTAGTCGGCGCCGATCTTCACTCCCATCATGAAGCTGACCAGGAACATGACGATGAAATAGATCAGCAGGGGGATGGCAATCCGGACGACGTCCAGCGGGATGGTGACGATCAGCCCGCCTTTCAGGCTGAACATCACGACGATGGTGAAGAGCAGCGCTGTCAGGGTTATCGGGCTGATGCGCGGGATGAAGACCTCTTCGTACCAGCGGCGGCCCTTGATGGGAATCAGCGTGTAGCGGGTCGCGATGCCGGCGATGAACGGAATGCCGAGGTAGATGAAGACACTCTCGGCGATCTGGCCGATGGTCACCTCGACGACCGCACCTTCCAGGCCGAGCAACGGTGGCAGCACCGTGATGAACAACCAGGCGTAGATGCTGTAGAAGAGCACCTGGAAAATACTGTTGAAGGCGACCAGCCCGGCGCAATATTCGGTGTTCCCTTTGGCCAGTTCGTTCCAGACGATGACCATGGCGATGCAGCGTGCCAGGCCGATCATGATCAGGCCGACCATGTACTCCGGGTAGCCGGAAAGGAATGTGACTGCCAGCAGGAACATGAGAATCGGGCCGATGACCCAGTTTTGCAGCAAGGACAGGCCGAGAATCTTGCGGTTGCGAAACACCTCGCCAAGTTCCTCGTACTTCACCTTGGCCAGCGGTGGGTACATCATCAGGATCAGGCCGATGGCGATCGGGATATTGGTAGTGCCGACGCTGAATGCGTTCACCACATCCTTGATGCCGGGGACCAGCCAGCCGCCGATCACGCCAACCAACATGGCCAGGAAAATCCACAGGGTGAGGAAGCGATCCAGGAAAGAGAGCTTTTTCGTCAAGCCGTGTTCCATGTCCGACTCCTGAAGAATTAAGGTTGTGCGCCCTTTGCCATAGTGCCCCGCGGGAGCCGCAGAGAGATCAGGGCGGCGGTCGCGACGAACGCAGCGGACACCCAGAGGCAGGCCACCAAGCCGCCGAACTGGAAGACCAGTCCCGAAAGCAGGGTTCCAATCAGGCGGCCCAGGGCGTTGGCCATGTAGTAGAAGCCGACGTTCAGGGCGGCCTGGTCGCTTTCGGTATAGGCGAGGATCAGGTAGCTGTGGACCGAGGAGTTGACCGCGAAAACCAAGCCGAACAAGGCCAGGCCGCTGACCACGGTCACCCACGGGGAAAGTCCCAGGCCGACCCCAATGGCGATCAAGGCGGTCAGCCCCGCCAGGAGGAAGGCCCCGGTCGTCGCCGTGCCGCCGCGCGGCGTCCCTCCGGCAAGGGCGCTGTCGAGAAGTTTTGGCGCCAGGGCCTGCACACCGCCGTAGCCGATCACCCAGATGGCCAGGAAGCCGCCCACCTCGGAGTGACTCCAGCCCAGGCTGGCGGAGAGGAAAACCGGCAGGCCGACCACGAACCAGATGTCGCGCGAGCCGAACAGGAACAGCCGCGCCGCTGAAAGCAGGTTGATCTCCCGGCTTTTCGAGAGGATCTGGGAGAACTGGACCTTGGCCCTGGCCCGCCCCATGTCACCGGGCAGGGAGATGACCGTAGCAATCAGGACGCACAATAACCCGACGGCCATGGCGACCAAGGCCCCCCTGAAACCCAGCCAGGTCAACAAGACGCCGCCGATGAAAAACCCCGCGCCCTTCAGGGCATTCTTCGAGCCGGTCAGGATCGCCACCCACTTGAAAAGCACTCCTTCGGCTTCTGCCGGGATAAGCACCTTGATGGCGCTTTTCGAGCTCATCTTGGTCAGATCCTTGGCGATTCCTGACAAAGCCTGGGCCACCATCACGTAGGCAACCGACCAGGCTGCCGGCCAGCCGGGATCGAGCAATGCGAGGGACAGCAGGGCGAAGACCTGCAAGGCCAGCCCGGAGAAGAGGGTTACCTTCAGGCCCATGCGCGTGCCGATCCAGCCTCCGAGCAGGTTGGTGACGACCCCGCAGAACTCATAGAGCAGGAAGAGGAAGGCGATCTGCACCGCCGAATAGCCCTGGTCGTAAAAATGCAGCAGCACCAGCATGCGCAGGGCGCCGTCGGTCAAGGTGAAACCCCAGTAGGCCGCAGTCACCAGGGTGTAATTGCGCAGATCGGTCATCGTCGCCCCTCAGCCCATAGCCCGGCCGACTTTCATGCAGAGCTCCATCATCCGGTGGACGTAGCCTGTCTCGTTGTCGTACCAGGCCAGGACCTTGAGCTGGGTCCCGTCCACGACCATGGTCGAGAGCGCATCGATGATCGCTGAACGGGGATCCCCCTTGTAGTCGATCGAGACCAGCGGGCGCTCCTCGACGCCGAGGATCCCCTTGAGATAGGAGCGTTCGGCCTCCTTGAAGAGGGCGTTGATCTCTGCCGCGGTCACGGATCGTTTCATCTCGAAGACCGCGTCGGTGATCGAGGCATTCAACAGCGGCACCCGGACCGCATGGCCATTGAGCTTCCCCTGCAGTTCCGGATAGATCAGGGTGATGGCGGTGGCCGAGCCGGTGGTGGTCGGAATCAGCGACAGGCTCGCCGCCCGGGCTCGACGCAGATCCTTGTGTGGTGCGTCGACGATCACCTGGGTGTTGGTCTGGTCATGGATGGTGGTGATGACGCCGTGCTCGAGACCGATCTGTTCATGCAGCACCTTGACCACCGGGGCCAGGCAGTTGGTCGTGCAGGAAGCGGCCGTCAGCAGATCGTGCTGGACCGGGTCATAAAGATGGTCGTTTACCCCCATGACGATGTTGAGGGCGCCCTCCTTGACCGGCGCCGCCACGATCACTTTTCTGGCCCCCTGGTCAAGGTAAGGTTGCAGCAGTTCCGGGGTGCGGAATTTTCCCGTGGCTTCGATGACGATGTCGACACCCAACTCCGCCCAGCGGATATTACCGGGGGCTTGCTCTTCACTGAAACCAACCGCCGTGCCGTCGATCACAAGTGCGCCGCCGACCGTCCGGATGTCCCGGTCCCAGCGGCCATGTACCGAGTCGAATTCGAGCAGGTGGACTGCCGTGGCGAGCCCCCCTTTGATTTCATTGACGTGAACAATCTCCAACTCCGGCCAGTCCCAGGCTGTCCGCAGTGCGAGGCGGCCCATACGGCCAAAACCGTTGATCCCGACGCGAATACTCATCATGAAGAATCCTGAAAGCGAGTGCGCTGAAAACTTACATCGACAGCATGGTTGATTTGCCCAACCACGCTGTCCCGCGAATTGTTCTGACTTGTGAAGATCGAACAATGACTCCGACGCAGAACGGTGCCAGATTGTTCAGCTGGACGGCCTCTGGCATTTCTCTGCACGGGAAGATCTTTCCCTGGCAAACCGATCAACAGGCCCTGCTGCCTTGCCCGCTCTTGAACTGCTGCAACCGGGCGACGGCCGCTGCGTGCCCGGGGTCGGCGGTGAGGTCCTTTTTGAGCAGCGGCTTGATCGCAAAAATCAGGCCGGGGGCACCATCGTTAAACCGATAATACATCCAGGTCCCCTGGCGGCGGCCCAGAACCCATCCGCTCTTGCGCAGGTAAGCCAGGTGCCGGGAGATGGTCGACTGCGGCAATTCGAGCGCGGCAATGATTTCACAGACACACAGTTCCCCGGCCAGCAGCAGTGCCAGGATGCGCAGCCGGGTTTCGTCGGCCAGGGCTTTGAATATGGTTGCAGTGCTTTGCATGCCTGCAAATATATCCGCTAAAACGGATATGGTCAACCGGCCGCGACCGCCTGATCGACGAAATCCTGAAGGAATGGTGTTGCCGTTGATTGGTCGTTCGGGAAGAGCCTGGTCCGCAAAAATCGGCCGGGCAGGGTTTTCTGCCCGGCTGTGCTCTCTGTGAAGCCTGGTCAGGATCAGCTGTTATTCGGAAACCTGGGGGAGATGTGTCGCTGGATCGCGGAGCCGGTCGCGATTCCTGTCCCTGGTCTGGTCTCCGGTTCTCATGCCGTTTTGTGCCCCGGCCTGGCCACTTTCCTGGCGATACTGGTAACGGTTCTGGTGCTTGTATTGCTGCTTGTATTGCTGCTGTTGAGTGCTGCCGCTCTGTATCATGTTCATGCCGCCGCCCCGGGCACCCGCGCCGCCGTGACCGCCTCCCCTGGCCATGGCCAGTTCCGGCCCGGCTGCAATCGCCAGGATTGCCGTGAAAATACCGATTGCGTAAAATTTGTGAATCTTCATGGTGTTGCTCCTTGCCGTTTGAGTTGAATGATCAGGGCCCATTGTCTTGGAGCATTAGACGCGGCACATATTATAAAGTTTACATTTTTTAATTTTTATTCTGGTTGTCGCCTGTTTTTCACAGAGATATTGATGGTCTGATCTGTAAACAATAAGCATCCACAGGGAATAGCACCGGTATCCGGCAAATGGGGCGAAACAGAACCGAAGGACCAACGGCAAAAATGGGGGGCGGCTTGGGGGGCTTACTTATGCAAAGGATGTTCGAACGGGCGGCCCCGGCAGCCGCGAGCCTCTGCGCTCGTATTCAGCCTGGAATTTTCGGCCCACCCGCCCTCAGCGGGGCTTCTGGCCCGTCAGCAGGAAGACCGGGTAGCCGTGCTCATCTGCACCGCGCTCTTTAAAGATCGTATGCACAGTTCTCGTTTTCAGGGAAGTGAAGCCCAGCCCCGCCAGCAGGGTGATGAGTGCCTGCGGGTCTAAACCGTGGTGGGCAACGCCGGTGGGGTCATCATGGAATGTCCCGTCTTCTTTCTGCAGGTCAGCCAGGGCCAGGGTCCCACCCGGCCTCAATGCCTGGCTCAGGTTGTACAGCAGGGTTTCGGTCGCGGCGATGTGATGCAGCACCATGCTGGAGAAGATCAGGTCATAGGCAGCGTTGGGCAGCGTCCAGCTTTCCGGCTGAATCAGGACCGGCGTCACATTCTCCAGGCCGAGGTCCCGGGTTTTCCTGCGCAATTCTTCCAGCATGCCTGCCGAGGTGTCGACGGCCGTCAACCAGCCGACCTTCGACGCCAGCTGCAGCCCGCACAGGCCGGTTCCGCAGCCGTACTCAAGGACCTGCAGCGCGCGGTGCAGATGGACACTCTCGGCAATTGCCGCAGAAACCGCTTCAGCCAGCAGGCGTCGCTGCGGCTTCTCATCCCAACTGGCGGCGACTTTGTCGAAGTCGCGAGGGGATGCTTGGTTCATAAATAAACCTTTCCCGCTGTGTATGACAATGTACCCGAAAAAGGCAGAATGTCACCCTTCCGGTCGATTCCTTATCGGAGGGCGCCTGAGCCGTTCAGATAGCTGATCAGCCGGCCGTGGGTATCGTGTTCCAGGATCACGCGCTTGGCGGCCTGCAGCTCTTGCAGCCGGTCCGTATCTATCTGGAAGTGCTCAGCCTGAGCAGCGACCTTGACCGGCTCCGGATGATGGATGCGTTTCTCGTTCCGCCCGTAGCGATAAAGGTTGTAGAGCGACCAGCTTTCCAGCACCAGTCCCATCAGAAAAATGATTCCAAAATACCAGGTCAGCAGGGCAAGCAGGGCATGGTAGCCACCCTGCTCGATCATAATGTCGGTGAAGAGCTGAACGCCAAAAAACCAGCCGACCATGCTGATCAGGGGCCGCATGAAAAAGAAGAACAGGATCCAGAACAGTATGGTGATCAGACTCTGGCCGTATTTCTGCTGGAATGTCTGCAGGTCGGGGCGGTTGATGATCGTCTGCGACATAGCTCCTCCGTTTATCGACCAGGGTGGATACCGCGGTCCTCGGTGCGCCAGCGGGCGCGCTCGCCGCGGTCCTTGAGAATCGCTTTGGGCAGGGCGACCACCGAAGTACACATGTTGAGCAGCCAGAAAGCGAGCGGGTACCAGATCATGACGAAGTAGTACTTGAACAGGCCTTTCTCGTAGCGATGGTCCAGGGCAAAGCTGATGGCGAACTGCAGCAGGCAGGCCAGCCCGAGGACAACGCCCGGCCAGGTCGGGATGATCGACTCGACCCTGAATCCCGGTGGCATCACAACCACCATCCCTGCGAAGTAGAGCAGAATTACGGTCAGCATGGTGTAGGCCCAGACGATGCTGGAGAAGTACTCTATGTAGACGGGCCACATCCGGCGCCTGGGCCAGGGCCGCAGATTGCCGGCGTAGCGCATCAGCACCTCGTTGCCGCCCTGGGCCCAGCGCAGGCGCTGTTTCCAGAGGCCGCGCAGCGTCTCGGGCATGAGGATCCAGCAGAGGGCGTGGGGTTCGTAGCGGATATCCCAGTAGCTCATCTGCAGTTTCCAGCTGATGTCGATATCCTCGGTGACCATGTCGAGGCTCCAATAGCCGACTTGCTGTAGGGCCGATTTGCGAAAAGCCGAGACAACCCCCGACATGGTGAAAATCCGGCCGTAAATGCGCTGGGCGCGCTTGATCAGGCCGAGAATCGCGGAAAACTCGCCGACCTGGATCTTGCCGATTAGGGTCGAGCGGGTACGGATGCGCGGGTTGCCGGTCACTCCGGCGACCCGCGGACTTTTGACAAAGTGCTGCATCATCCAGGTGACCGCATGGCGGTCGAGCAGGGCATCGCCGTCAATGCAGACCAGGAATTCGGCCTGGCTGAGCATGCTCCCCATGCGGAGAGCCATGGCTTTCCCCTGGTTTTTGACCAGGTGCACGACCCTGATCTTGGCATGCTCTGCGGCCAGAGTGTCGAGGATGGCACAGGTCTGGTCAGTGCTGCCGTCATTGATGGCGATGATGTCGTAGTCGGGATAGTCCAGTTCGAGCAGGCTCTGCAAGGTTTCGCTGATATTGTCGGCTTCGTTGAAGCAGGGGACGATGACTGAGACGGCCGGGTAGTGGTCGAGCTGCGGCGGGTCGTCCCAATTGTTAAGCCGGCGCTCCCAGCGGAAATAGTAGTAGATCGCGCCGATCATCCAGAGAAAAGCCATGAACAACGGGTAGTAGTACGCGAAGTTCAGTAAGGTGTTGCCGATTATGCTGGAAAGTTCCCTCATGATCAGGGCCTGTAGGGGTAGGCCTGCAAGGACATGGCCCGATGCAGTTCGTCGGCTTCTGGCTGGTTACTGATGAAGTTGTCCGGGTAATAACCGAAATTCACCGCTCCGAGGCGTTGCAGGAGCAGCATCTGCCGGGCGATGGTTGCTGTTGGTATCGGCCGGTTGCCCTGCTGCCAGTCGACGGTCTGGAGTTCGAAGATGGTTCTGCCAAGTTCTTTGGGGTGGCGCTTGACGACTTCTACCAGCTCCTGCAGCCAGGCTTCCGGGTCGCTGGCCTGCTCCAGGTACGGCATCGCCATGACGGCGGCGTAGTCGTTGTGCTCCAGCGTCTCGGCGAGGCTCTGCGCATACCAGGCTTCGCTCGCCGGGGTCAGTATGCTTTCAGCGTAGAGGTTGCGCGCGGTCTTGATGGTTGGCCGCCAGGTCCTGACCCGTTCCGCCAGGTCGCCGGTCCAGCTCGCCAGGGCCCGGGTTTTGGCCTGCGTCCAGCGCAGCATCAGGGCCGGGTCGCCATGGATGGCGGCGATGTCGCCCGGCAGCTGCCATTTTTCCTGGTACCAGGCCAGTGCCGCCGGGTTGGCATCCTCGGAGTCGCTGAGGAAAGCGTCATCGTGGAAGAGCAGCCCCTCGAACTCGGCGTAACGGGCCAGGTCCTCGTAGATCTCCATGATGATCTGGCGGGCCTGCGGATGGAACGGCGACAGGCGGCGGCCGCTCGTCCCCCCCGGCATGCCGTTGGCCTGCTGCACGGTCATGGTGTCATCACCCAGGTTGTAGCTGAGCACCGGCAGCCAGGCGTATACGTTGACCCCGGCGCGGGTCTTGAGCTGCCAGGCGACCCGGTTGAACAGGTCGGCCCGGACCGGCAGGTGCCGGTTGGTGAAGTAGAGCTCATCGGCGATGCCGTTGCCGTCCGGGTCGGCGAAGGCCTGCAGGAAAACCGTGTTGATGTGAAGGTCTTTTATGCGGTCAAGAAGACGGTCGAGGTTCTGACCCTGTTGAACGGGATCCCTGTCGAAGACATAGTCGAGGTCAACATGGACGACGCGGCGCGGGTCGGTGCGTTCGGGATGATAGAGCTCCCAGACCAGGTCCTCGAGCTTCTGGTTGCCAGGGACCAGGAAACGGTGGATGCGGTCGAGGCGGTCCAGCTGGTTGGGTCCGCTCTCTAAAGTCATGGCCACCGGCATGCCGAGTTCCCTGGCGATGGCGACCGCCGGCTGGTTATAGCGCCCGAAGGGCCAGGCCATGACCCGGGGTCGCACTCCCAGGCGTTTCTCGAGCAGATCGCGGTTGCGGGCGAGGTCGTCGTAGATGCGTTTGCTCTGGGTGGCGTCATCCTCGTAGCGGTCGATCTCCGGATCGTAGCGGCGACTGGTCAGGGCCGGCTCGAGATTGCCCTGCGGGTTGGCGACAATCCCCCGGTGCAGGTCGTAGCTGTGCGAGGCGATCTCGACCAGGCCCGAGTCGGCCACTTCGCGAAGCTGTTCCCAGGTCATGAATTTACTGCGAGGCACCGGTTGGTCTCCGTAGAGCACCTCCGCACCTGCCGGAGCGTCGAGCCAGCTGCCGACCAGGGCGAGGACGGCCGGGTAGCCGAAGGCTTTGAGCAGCGGGTAGGCGCGACTGTAGAAGCTGGCATAGCCGTCGTCGAATGTCAGCAGGACCGCGCGCTCCGGCAGCGGGCGTTCGCCGCGCTGTGCCGCCAGCAGATCGTCGACGCTGATCACCCGGTAGCCGTTGGCGCGCAGCCAGCTGAAATGCTGGATCAGGCGATCGGCGGAGATGGCATTGCCCGCGGGATCGCTAATGCTGTCCGCAACCTCATGGTAGCAAAGCGTGGTAAACGCCCAAGCCGGCAGCGGCAGGCTCAACAGGCCGAACAGAGCCAGGCAGATTGTCAGTGCGATTGCGCGGCGCTGCATCAGAACCTCCAGTTGATTCGGCTGTAGTAGTAGTTCTGGTACTCGGGAGAACCGTCGTAAATCCGCCGGTAACGGCTGAAGCCGTAGACCAGGGCTAAACGCTCGGCGGTCTCCCAGATGTGCTCATAGGTGAAGCCGGCAAAATAATCGTCGTCGTAGCCCTTCTGCCAGTAGTTGCCGGCAGTCAGGGCGAGGCGATGGCTAAAGGATCGGTCGTAGCGCCGGTAGAGCCGCTGCAGGTTGTCAAGGGTCAGGGCGGCGGATAGATCACGGTCGGGGTTGAAGTAGATGGTGTTGCTGCGGCTGTTCGCCGAGGCGTAGACATCGACAATGCCGGACAGTTTGTACTTGGGCAAGGTCACCAGTCGCTGTTCCAGGCTGCCGGCCAGACTGCGCCGGAAGTTGCCGTCGCTGAAATCCATGACCTGAGCCCGCAGGCTGAGGTTGCGCAGTTCGCTGAACCGGTAGCTGATGCCGAGGTCGGCCGAATCGGCGGTGATGTCCTGCTTCAGTGCGCGCAGCGGGGTCTCGCGGCTGAACCGCTCGATGTTGAGCGGGATCGACCAGTAATCGTCGAGATCGTAGAGCAGCGACAGCCGGCCGCCAATGTCATCGCCGCCGTCGACGTTGTAAGTCAGTTCCGCCGCCGCCTCGAGGTCTGGTCGACGGTATTCTATGCCGACCCCGTAGCGCCGGTAGGTTTCATCCCCCTCGGGGAAGTCGGCAAAGGCGTAGCGGCCGCTGGCGAATATGCGGTAGTTGTAATCGAGCGGGCTCGAGAAGAGCGTGCCCTCGACCAACAGGTCGCGGGTCCCCTGGGTAGCGCCGCTGTTGTCCGAGTAGCCGGCGGCCAAGCGCAGTTCATTCAGGTTGTGGCTCTGCCACTGGCGCTGCAGCCTGCGCACGTGGACATCCTCCGGGTAGAGAGCGTAAAGCCGGTTGATCGCCTGCTCGGCGAGCCGGTATTCGCGGCGATCAAGGTAGCTCTGCGCCAACCCGATCTGCAGGTCCCTGTGGCTATGGTCGAGCCGCAGCCCCAGTTCATAGGTTTGCTGGGCCCGGCGTGGCCACCCGCGGGCTGAATAGACGTTGCCCAGTTCGCGGGTGATGTCGAGGTTGGCCGGGGCCTGGTCGTGCAGGGCCGCAAGGCGGGCTTCGGCGTCGGCGTACTGTTCGCCGTACAGGCGTGCCATGGCGGCGGTGGTGGCGGTGGTGGGCTTGTCCGGGTTGGGTCGGGGGCTGCTGCTGCCGTCAGGGCGGCGAGCCTGGAGCTGGACCGGCTGGGCCTTGTCTAGTCGGTCGGTCAGGGCGTAGGCGGCATCGAAGTCCTCGAGCTCGATCAAGGCGTAGAAGAGTGCCAGGTTGGTTGTTAGGTCGTCCGGCCGGGTGGTGAGAATGCTGCGGTAGATGTCTGCGGCCTGTTCCGGCTGCTGCAGGTAGAGATAGGCATCGGCGGCCGCCAACAAGGCATGGTTAGGGATCGCCACACCCTCAGCAAGCATCTCCTCATAGTCTCTGACAACCGCCTCCATCTGGTAACGGTTGCGCAGGGCAACCAGCCGATCGAATCGGGTCCGCAGGTCAAAGTCGGCGGCCCCGGGGCTAGTGAGATCAAGCCTGGCGCGGTTGTTCTCAAGCAGGGCCAGGGCTCGGTCAGTCTGTTCGAAGCGCCGGGTTTCGTCAGTTGCCGGCAGTTCGCCCCAACGTACCGCGAAGGCCGACTGGTTGCTGAGGATGCGCTGCAACTCGGTGGTGGAGAGCAGGCTGGGGTCCTGGCTGGCCAGGTCGACGGCCAGGTCCGACGCTCCCAGGCTGTCGAGGACCAGTATGCGTCGCGCCTGTGCCGTGCGGTTGGTCGGATCCTTTTCTAGGATCCGGTTGTAGTTCTGCAGCGCGGTGAAATACTCCCGGCGTGCTTCCAGGGCATATCCCTTGGCCAGCGCCAGGGTCGGCTCATGCGAGTATCTCTGCTCCATCCGCTCCGCCTGTTCCAGGGCTGCCTGGCTGCGGTCGGCATCGACCAGGGTCAAGATCAGGCCGACGGGCAGATCGAGATCGTCGGGGAAGCGCTGGGCGCCGGCCCGGTAAAGGTACTCGGCCTGGATGTAGTCGCCGCGGCGACGGGCGGAATGGGCCGCCGCCTCAAGAGCGTATCCCGGGGCGGTCTGCGGCGACAGCCGGGTACTCAACTCGGCGACGCGGTCGTCCTGTCCCGCCCAACTTAGCACTGTGAGGTAGTCGTGGAACACCTCTTTGTCGCTGGGGTCATTGGTGTAGAGCGCGCTCAGGATTCCAAGGGCCTTAGTCGTCTGCCCGGCACGCGCCAACGCGATCGCCTGGTCGTGGCCGACTTGTCGGGCCCAGCCCGAACTTGGCACCAGGACACTGAGCAGTGCGGCGGCAGCGAGCGCGAAAACCAGCAGACGTTTGATTGGCCCACGGGTTTGGTCAACCATTGTATTGGGTATGTGTCGCATCAATGTCATTACGGAACAAACTGTAGATCCAGGCTTTACCGGACCCCTTTAGTCGTTTTGCGTCGAGGATGCTGTTCGCCCTTAACTTATTCATCACCAAAGACCCCATGTCCTCATGGTGAAGTTTGGGACAATAGCAGATATGTCCCAGGAAAAGTTGTAAAATTTCGAGTTAGTCCAACGTTTAAAGAGGTTTCCAACTCTTCGCACCGGGTCAAACTCTCACACGGTGGTGGTAAAAAGTGCCGGACACGGCCTCTTAGCCGAGCCAGCCTGCCATTAGCCAGATTTATTCAAAAATTACTGTATCTTAAAGGATTTTTCTCCCGTTCTCAATATCACTGAAGGTCATGGGTTGCATAACTAAGTGTATATTCGGGGAATAACTGTTCGTCGAATATTACTTGGCTCTGGAGGAAGAAAAATGGCCGCCCGTAGATCAGCCCGGGTGACCCTTTGTTTGTGAATCACTTGACGCCTGATGGCTTGTTGTAGAGATGCTGCTTGCGCAACCCAGATCTGGGTCAAGCACCTGTTGCTCTGCAACTTAAGTCTCTTTTTACTGGTTTCGAGACCGAAAAAAGAAAGGCGGCCATCTGGCCGCCTGTTTCTTTTTTGATGTTTCCGATGTGGATTACAGGGCGCAGGCTTCGAGCGCCTGTTCCTCATTCCATCGTTCAATCGATTCTTCAAGTGAATCGGTGACCGCCATTTTTTCGCAATTATCCTTGGAGCAGTAGATCCCCCAATGGCTGCTCGGGGCGTAACCGCTCGGGCCGAAAATCTTTGCCTGGCCGCCGCAACGGCAGGGGACGGCGATACTGTGATGATAAGCTTCCATGCCTTGAACTCCTTTCAGAAAGTGGGAAAACAATCGTTTGAGCTGTGTACCTTTTTTGATATTTTATTCTTTATGTAACATATAGCGAGGCCACGTCAAGGTGTTTTTTTTGAAAAATCTAGTTAAAACAGCAGTTTAAATATATGCTTCCGCCTGTGGAGCATTCTGTCCGGGCCCGTTTCTTGGAGACCAAGCCAACCATATGAAATTATTTGATAATTTACGACAGGAAGGATTTAGATGACTGGGGGGTCATGCCTGGGCAGGCAATGCTAGTGATGATTTAATTTAACAAATTTGTTTTTAGACTGTCGTTCTTCAAGGTAGAACAACGCCAGGAAATGGCATCAAATCCGGCGTTTCATTGCCTGGGGATCTTCAAAGAGACATGCTTGCCAGAGCTTTTTTGACGGGTTAAGTCCAGAGGTGGTTGCTCTGAATAACAACCCGGCCGACCAGCGCTGGACAGCCTCAACCCATGAAAGGCTTGGTCAAAATGATTTGACGCCACCCTGTGCTCCCCCGGTGCCGAGACCAGTGAAGCCGCCAATGACGATTGCTCGGCCTGACAGGATGGCAATGCAGTCGTTGTGCATCAGTTTACGGAAGAGCTTTCAACAGTTGTCGTACATTCTGATGATCTCGCCGGTCCCTTTCCCTTCGACGCTTTTCACATAGCCATTGACCACTTTGTTCATCGGGATGGGATTATGTCCCGGGAAATATTCCTCGTACTTCTCTGCCGCATCCTCGACAACCCCTGATGAAACGACATTGACCCGGATGCCGTTTTTCAGTTCCAGGGCGGCTGCTTTGACAAAACTGTGAATGCCGCCGTTGACCATGGCGGCGCTGGTCGTCAAGACCACAGGATGGTCAGCCAGGATCCCGGTCGTCAGCGTAAAGGAGCCTCCAGGCTTCACATAATTCTGCCCGATGCGCACCAGGTTGACCTGCCCCATCAATTTGCTCCTCAAGCCGATGTAAAAGTCCTCTTCGGACATTGCTGCAAAGGCGGCCCATTTCGCCTCTCCTGCAATGCAGACTACCGCGTCGACGTTGCCGACGGATTCAAACATCGCGGCGATTGATTTGCTGTCGGCAATATCGACGTCAATGTCGCCGGAACGTCTTCCGCCGATGATGACGGCATGTTTCTTTGCAAAACGCTCACAGACTTTTTTGCCAATGGTCCCATTGCCGCCGATGACGAGGATTTTCATTGTCTCACCTTCCTGATTTGTGATGAATGGATAGGGTGTCGCCAATTTACCTCACTGTTGGTTGTCAGGTCAAAAGGGGGTTTGTAAGATAAATGCTCCCTTGACGCCCCGAAGTGTTTTCCCAGACCGGGGCACCGAGAAAAGCGCGCTCCAGGAGAAGTCCTGCTCTTGTCTCGATGGCCCTTATGGTCGGGCGGCCCAGGCGATATGACGAGTTAATATCTTGTCCCTTCTCTGCTTTTTTTGAACAGGCCCGGTAACACCTTCTCTATGCAATTGATTGTTATGAGCCTTTAACATAAAATTACTCACAAACTTGGCAAATGCGCGTTTCATGAGGAGACGCTGCACATCATGCTCATTCGCCATATGGGATAGTCCCTGTGAGTCCAAATCCGCAACTGCAGGCTATCTCTGGGATGCTGAATCCGCTATACTTCTGCCGGTCGTCCAGCTCGAATCTATAGGCCTCATCCCAGGAGAAACCGATGGCTATCAGCGGTAGCCCGAAAAAAATAGCGCAAGATATTGCCGACGGCTTTGTCAGCCTTTCGCCACCGGCACTGAAAAGATATTCGCCTGCGGATCTGAAGGTGATCCTGGCCAATATCGGTATTGTGCAGCGGGAGATACGCGCCCTGCAGGTCATGCAGGATGATGTCCTGGAGATCAAGGCGAAAAATATCCGTCTGACGCGCTTGAACCAGGCGGAGGTTGTGCTGCGCAGTTTCTGCAAGAAGTACCGCATTCCGGTCTAGTCAAGCGGCCAGCTTTTTGCGAGGGCCCCGTTCCGACGGTAATCACCGGAGCTGTTCAAGAATGCCTCGAGGGAGAGGCAGGCAGGTCACCAGCGGGTCTGATGATGGGCTGCTTCCAAAGCGAGGATGGCTCGTTTGCGTGGTGTCCCCCAACGATAGCCGCCAATGTCGCCGCTGGCCCTGAGGACCCTGTGGCAAGGGATCAGGTACGCTATCGGGTTTTTCCCGACTGCGTTGCCGACAGCGCGCGATGCTCCCGGGTGTCCCACGGCATCAGACAGGGCGCTGTACGAAGTCACCGCGCCCCCGGGAACCCGGAGCAGGGCTTCCCAGACTTTGAGTTGGAAGTTCGTACCGTGAAGCAGGAGCTTGATCGGTCCTTCTCCGGCGTGCGGCGCTGGCGAAAAAATTCTATTGATCTCCGAGCATGCCATTTGCTGGTTCTCCTGTAACGAGGCGTCCGGCCATTTCGCCTGCAGTGACTTTAGCCCCGCTTCCCTGCCTATTTCATCTTCGACAAAGCCGAGAAAGCAGATGCCGCGCCGGGTTGTTGCAACCAGGCATTCGCCGAACGGTGTCGAGTGGAATCCATAGTCGATCACCAACCCCTTGCCAAGGTTTTTATATTCTCCCGGGGTCACTGCTTCGACCTTGATAAAAAGGTCGTGCAGGCGACCTGGGCCGCTGAGCCCGACTTCCAGGGAGGTGTCGAGGACTGAGGTTGAGTCACGCAACATTTGTTTGGCGTTTTCGACCGTGAGGTATTGGAGAAACCGTTTCGGGCTCACACCTGCCCAGCGCTTGAACATGCGCTGAAAGTGGTATGGGCTGAGGTCGAGGTGCTCAGCAATCTCCTTGAGGGACGGTTGCCCGAGAGCCTGCTGCTCGATAAATAGAATGGCTTGCTCGATACGCTTATAGTCTGGATTGTTCAATGAGGCCTCTCCGTGTTGGGTGCATCAAGAGAGCTGCTTTACCATAGTGTCAAGGTGTCGTTGAGGACCCCGCCAAACCGACCTTGTTCAAAGATTGCTGAGCTGAACTTCGGGCTCGCTGAGCCGATCGCGACAATGACGAATTTACCATTGCAATGGCGGTTGGAAGTCCGACCCGTCTGAACCCGGTGATCATCTGGAACCCCCTGCAGAGCCTGCCCGAGGGCGCCATGAAGGCAGGGGATCGCTATTCGTCACGCATCGCCGTCGATTGACAGCATTTCGTTCTTGTCCGGCCGGAGCTCCATATCACCCTTCTTTCTTGGCTCCAGCTTAAGTCTATGCGCAGGGACAAACCACCCGATTCTTGCTGCAGGGTTCAATTTTACTTCAGGGCTTGGCAGGGGAACAACTCAAACGCGCTGCTCAGCAGAGCAGCGAACCAAAATGATGTTCGCTGCGGGGGAGGCATGCGGCCGTTTGCCGCTGGAAATTTAGCCGCATGTCGCGGGAGGGGGCGGGATCAAAACCCAGGCCATGACCTTGACGCACCTGTGTCGTGAAGCAGGCATCAGCTTCTGCTCGCCGCAATAACCGGCCAGATGAGGTTTCCTGCAATGGCCCACATCACAACACCAATCAAAACATCGAGTATTTTCCAGGAGAGCCGACTCTCGAATAGAGGAGCCAGAATGCGGGCGCCGTAACCTGTGCCGTAGAACCAGAGCAGCGAGGCAAAGGCGGCACCTATAGCAAAAACCAGCCTTTCCCTTTCGGGGAGTTGCCCGGCGATGCCGCCGAGCAGAATGACCGTGTCGAGGTAGACATGTGGGTTGAGCAGGGTCAGGGCGAGGGTTGTTGCAATGGCCCCGGCTAATCCGGAGACACGTTTCCCGGCCTCGTCAACAGATAACGCCTCGTTTTTGCAGGCAGAGCGAAAAGATCGGATTCCATAAAAGAACATGAAGAGTGCGCCGCCCCAGCGAGCCATGAGCATGAGGTTTCGAGAAGATGCGACCAGCGTGCCAAAGCCGCCCACCCCAAGCAGGATGAGCAGGGCGTCGCACAGAAAGCAGATCGTGCAGATGGTAAAAACATGCTCCCTCCTTAAGCCTTGGCGAAGGACAAAAGCGTTTTGACTGCCAATGGCCATAATCAGGCTGGCGCCAAGGGAAAAGCCCTGGAGGAGAGGGGCCTGCATCAAGACAGCGCCGGTCATCAGGGAAAAGCGCGACACTTCGAATCGGGAGCATGAAGAGTCATTTCGATTATTTGACTCCCCAGCGTGCAATCAACTTGAACCTGTCTGAATCATCCAGCCATTCGACATCAACCATGTATTTGTGGCTCTCCCGGAACTTGAACCTGGTCGCTCCGGTCGCTATCAAAATCACGAATGACGATAATAAAAGAAATAGAAAAGCCATGGTCCTCTCCGCTGTCCGGGTTTATTTATCCTGCCTTAGCGGGCAAAGTACTGGTTTGATTTTTAAAAGTAAAATTAATTGTTTTATTGTATTATTAAATATGCTAATGAATATTCATGATCGACTACAAGCTTTTAGAGGCCTTGGCGATGGTTGTCCAGGAGGGCGGTTTTGAAAAAGCGGCTTCCTTTTTGAGCTTGACCCAGTCTGCTGTTTCACAGCGGATCAGGCTCCTGGAAGAGCGTACGGGAAAAGTTCTGCTCTCCAGGACTTCGCCGCCACAGCCGACAGATGCAGGGCAACAGCTGATTAAGCATTACCTGCAAGTCAGGCTGCTGGAAGACGGGCTCAGCGAGGAAATAAGCGGAGGCCATGATGCCATGCCGATTCGCTTCGCTTTGGGCATCAACGCGGACAGCCTGTCCAGCTGGTTCCTGCCGGCAATCGGAGATCTCCTGCACGATGGCAGGATCTTAATTGACATGCATGTTGATGATCAGGAGCAAACCCACAAATTGCTCCGGGACGGTGTCGTGGTCGGCTGCATCAGCGATACGGCGTCCCCTATGCAGGGGTGCAAGGTTGCATTTTTAGGTACGATGAAATACCGGCTGCTTGCTCGACCGGCTTTCATTGCCAAATGGTTTCCTTCCGGGTTGACGGCCGCCTCTGCTGAATATGCTCCTGCCGTCATTTTTAACCGCAAGGACATGCTTCACTATAAAATTTTACAGGAGGTGCTAGGTACGGCAGTGGAACCTAAGGCTGTGCATTACGTCCCCTCGAATGAGCAATTCATGCAGATGATCAGCTCTGGATACGCTTACGGTATGGTTCCTGATTGGCAGAGCAAGACATTACGAAAGGCTGGGGAGGTTGTCGAGGTGCATGAAAGAGCCCAAGGTTCTGTCAACCACTATTGGCATTGCTGGAACATTGAATCCGTGCCCTTGAACACACTCTCGAAGCTGCTTGTGAGCAGAGCGAAGACCCTGCTCCTGTGAATTACGGCGTCTTACAGCTGAGGGCCTGAAGGCCTACATTAGCCCTCGAACAAACAGGTGAGTTCTAAACCGTCAATAACTCGATGAGATCTGGCCGTCAGGTTTTTTAGTAACTTTCATTTATTCTTAAAGGGTGTTGATTCATTCAGAACGACAGCGTTAAAAATTATGTATATTGCTGTTTTTATAATTTATTTGCTGTGTCATGGCATGTTCAGGCATGAAAAAGATGCCAGGGTTGGAGACGTGTGAGTCCGATTTCAGGCAAGGCGGTCATAAGAGATCAGTTACGTTCAAGGCCCCTCGAAAATTAATT
>JAHEEU010000183.1 GCA_024640545.1 Geobacteraceae bacterium | reverse complement strand
CTGATGAGCGGCACCTGGGTCCGGGTCGGTCTGCTGCGCGTGGCCGTGATGGAGGCAGCCGCACCGCTGCTGCAGTTCGCCCTGGTGACCGGTCACGACCAAGAGTACGTCGGCATCCTCGGCTGGCCCAACCTCGCCGCCTGCAGGAAGCTCTGCAACGACCTTGCCGAGGATGCCGCTGCCGGGGAGGTGCTGCGCCACCCAGCCGTAGCGGCGCAGCTGCGCGAAGCCCTGACTCGGTTCAACGCCAAGCAGCAGGGCTCATCGACCAGGATCGGCCGGATCATGCTGATGAGCGAGCCGCCGGACAGCGACGCCAACGAGATCACCGATAAAGGCTATATCAACCAGCGCGCTGCCCTGCAGCGTCGCCAGGACCAGGTCGAGCAGCTCTACGCCGACCCGCCCGGCCCCGGGGTGATCGTACTCTGACTCGGCAGCCCCGGGTAAAAGCCGAAGGTTCTTGAGCCGCCGGTGAGGATTAGGGGTCAGGTCTACACATTTCACAAAAACAGTACCCCGAATCACCAGGCGCGAGGTACGAAAAGCAAAAATTCAGGACCAATTGAAAAGGACATTTATCGCTATGAGATTTACCGGAACCGAGACCTACGTGGCGACCGACGACCTGAACCTGGCGGTGAACGCCGCCATCACCCTGGGCCGGCCGCTGCTGATCAAGGGAGAGCCGGGCACCGGCAAGACCATGCTCGCCGAAGAGGTGGCCAAGGCCCTGGGGATGCCGCTCTATCAGTGGCATGTCAAGTCGACCACCAAGGCCAGCCAGGGGCTGTACGAATACGATGCGGTCTCCCGCCTGCGCGATTCGCAGCTCGGTGACGCGCGGGTTCACGATATCGGCAACTACATTGTCAAGGGCAAGCTGTGGGAGGCCTTCGAGTCGGAGCAGCGGGCGGTCCTGCTGATCGACGAGATCGACAAGGCCGATATCGAATTCCCCAACGATCTGCTGCAGGAACTCGACCGCATGGAGTTCTACGTCTATGAGACCCGGCAGCTGGTCAAGGCCAGGCACCGCCCGGTGATCATCATCACCAGCAACAACGAGAAGGAACTGCCCGACGCCTTCCTGCGGCGCTGCTTCTTCCATTACATCCGTTTCCCCGATGCCGAAACCATGACGCAGATCGTCGAGGTCCACTACCCGGGGATCAAACAGGTGCTGCTCAAGGGGGCGCTGGCAACCTTCTTCGGCATGCGCGAAGTGCCCGGCCTGAAAAAGAAGCCCTCCACATCCGAACTGCTCGACTGGCTCAAGCTGCTGGTGGCCGAAGAGATTCCCGCAGAGGTCCTGCACAGCAGGGAGCCCGGCAAGGCGATCCCGCCGTTGCACGGCGCATTGTTGAAAAACGAGCAGGACCTCGGCCTGTTCGAGCGGCTGGTCGGCATGTCGCGGCGCGGGCGCTGAGCCTTTAAGCCATGCTGGTCGATTTCTTTCTGCAGCTAAAACAGGCCAAGGTGCCGGTGACAATCCGCGAGTACCTGGGCCTGCTCGAGGCGCTCGACAGACAGGTCGTCTGGGGACGTGTCGAGGATTTCTATTACTTGGCGCGCCTCTGCCTGGTCAAGGACGAGACCCATTTTGACAAGTTCGACCGCGTCTTTGCACGGTATTTCGAGGGCGTGACCGATCTCGGCGAGGAGCTCGAGGCGCATATCCCCGAGGAGTGGCTGCGTCGCCTGGCTGAACTGATCCTTTCCGAAGAAGAAAAAGCCCAGGTCGAGGCGCTCGGTGGTTTCGAAAAGCTGATGGAGACACTCAAGCAGCGGCTGGCCGAGCAGCAGGAGCGTCACCAGGGCGGGAGCCGCTGGATCGGCACCGCCGGCCGCTCCCCGTTCGGTGCCTACGGCTACAACCCGGAGGGGGTGCGTATCGGCCAGGAAGGCTCCCGGCACCGCCGGGCGGTCAAGGTCTGGGACCGGCGCGAATTCAAAAATCTCGACGGTTCGGTGGAGCTCGGGACCCGCAACATCAAGGTCGCCCTGCGCCGCCTGCGGCATTTCGCCAGGGAAGGGGCCCCGGAAGTCCTCGACCTGCCGGGTACCGTCCGTGCCACAGCCAACAATGCCGGGTACCTTGATCTGCAGATGGTCCCCAGGCTGCACAACAAGGTCAAGGTCCTGATCTTCTTCGATGTCGGCGGTTCCATGGATGAACACATCAAGGTCTGCGAAGAGCTCTTCTCCGCTGCCCGGGCGGAATTCAAGGCGCTGGAGTATTACTACTTTCACAACTTCGTCTACGAGAGCGTCTGGCGTGACAACCAGCGCTACCGAGCCGAGCGCATCGACCTCTGGGAGGTTATTCACACCTACAGCCCTGACTACAAGCTGATCTTTGTCGGCGATGCTGCCATGAGCCCCTACGAAATATCGATGGCGGGTGGCAGTGTCGAGCATTACAACGAGGAAGCCGGCTACGTATGGGGACAGCGGCTGCTCGATGCCTACAAGGATGCCATCTGGCTCAACCCGACGCCGCAGGGCTGGTGGCACTTCACCCAGTCGATCGGCATGGTCGGACAGTTGATGGAGGGGCGGATGTTCCCCCTGACCCTCGAAGGGATCGAGGCGGGGATTCGCCTGCTGAGCAAAGCGTCGTCATGAGACCCTTTTTTCTAGGCTCTGTGCGCGTTCTGTGTTGATATTTGGTGTATCAAATATCCTCAGGATTTCTGGGAAGGACTTGCAGTAATACTTATACGAAAGCCCCAGCCGGCGAAACCTGGAAGGGGCTTTTTGTGTTCTTAATGTGGTAACATAATAGAAAAGCCCTCGAATCCAGGATCAAGGGCTTTGGCAATTTCTAAGTTTTGATATTTAAACGCAGAACAACCTTATTGACATTCCAGTAGATTGTAGCTCGTAACGCTTGGGTCAGAGCAGGCGTTGCAACCGTTCGAGTAGGTTTTGACTGAGCCATCCGCCAAATTGCCGCAGACCGGGTTATAATCCATCGTGCACATCTCCGGGCGCAGCTCAGGACATTTGATTGCCTGCTCTGCATCAGCCTGCGGCTGCGAGCTTACCCCACAGGCTGCAACGAAAAGAATACTCACGAATACAAACCATCTTCCAGTGTTTGCTGATTGCATTTGCCCAACCCCGATAAACTACAAATACTGCTCCTGAAAAACTCGTTAACTCGATTGAAAATCAATAAAACTGCAACCCCACACCCAGGCGATGGTTGTCAACGTCGGAGCCATCCTTGTTTTCCCGCAGGCCGTAGGCATATTCGACACCGAAGGTCAAGTAAGCCAGGACCTCCCACATCAGATTGGCCGAGGCGTAGACGGAACTTTCAAGGGTGTCGCCGTCTTGCCAGCTCAAGGTCTTTGAGTGTGCGTAACCGGCAAACGCCGACGAACGGAGACTGTAATTGAGACAAGTTAAGAGATGTTCCCCAACTTGTCAACTTCGCTTAGTACGGCTTCTGCTGCTTGAATTAAATCAATAACCAGCCGTTCATTGATTTCGAGAAACCCTTCGTACTCCCCTCGATTTCGCAATTTATGGCAGTGCGCCAGAACTCGCCAGACATCAGGACTTACCCCCAACGTATGGGGTAAACACTGGAAAACGATATAGCGGTTATCTGAACGATAACCCTTCCAGCGCAATGCAGCCAAAGCAAGTGCATGAGCAGCATTGTATGCAAGATCAAATTGGCTTTCTATTGACAAGGCGTCGAACCGTGCATCTTTGAGACGTGATCTCCCAGAATGAACCAGCCTGTCAAATTCGCTCTGGTCGCCTGGTTCCTCTTTCAATTGGCCGATATCGACCAAATTCTTAAACTGTTGGGATGTCATCTTCAGAACCTATCAAGAAAATTTTTTGTTGAGTTACAACCCTTGTCACAAAGCTGTTGTCTGACTGGATTTTATCCTCAAACTCTTTAGTTGTGTAGATTGTGGGATTTACGGGTCTGCCTATATTTGCTTCGAGAGGAGCAACCGATGTCAATACCTCAGAGTAAGATAATTGATCAGAGACAATCATCACGTCTACATCACTATTGGCCCTGTCCGTTCCTTTTGCGACAGAGCCGTAAATGAAAGCGAGTTTCACTCTACCTTTTAGCTCATCTAGAGCCTTCCTGATGACATCAGCTAAACCAAATGTTTTTTGTACAACACCTCTAAGCTCTTCGAAGATTGGTGACTTGCGGTTGGCCGTGTAGTGTTTCTGGTTGCCTTTTTTTTCGATGGTTAACAACCCGACATTTGAAAGTTTCTCTAACTCGCGCTGTACTGAGCCTATCCCCACACCCGCATACCTGACAATTTCATTGGCGTAGAAACTCCTGTCGGGGTTTCCGAAGAGGAGGGACAGGACTTGTCGCTGCGTTTTGGAGAAAAGCACATCGCCTAAGCCGGATGTATTTATGTTTATCGTTCCCATATCGGGAACTATAGTTCCCTTATTGGGAGTTTGCAAGAAAAAAGCAAGAAGCTATGTTTTCATCATAGACCGCTGGCTTGGGTAAGGTTTGCCAAAGAGGTAAGGAGTTTATCATGGATGAGAACAAGACAATATCGACACCACCACGTGTTAGGTCTTCAATCATTTGAATGTGCTCTGAATAATGCTGGATTTTCGATCGTCACTACCTTTTACCATGTCGCGAAAAAACATAAGCAATGATCAACAAAGGATATACGAAAAGGGCTTCAACGAATTTTCCCTGGAAAAGGGCGAATGTGCTGAACAGAAAACCAACTATTATTAGGACTATAAGCAGTATCGCAATCGGACGGTTCATGATTTTTCTCGCTTTGATAATCTCGAATCTGGAATCTGGGTGTAAACCTTCCCATTTTAGTACCGCAAATTATGAAACAAATCCAGTCGTTGGTTAACGGCTAGATATCCCATCGGGGTGAGGTTTCCCAGTGGCTCATGGGGTCGTTATTCGTTGAATTGTTTGACCCAGTTTTCCGTGATCTCCTCAACCTCTTTTAAATGCTGCAAAGTGAAACAAACAGCATCGTGCTGTTGCAGTCACGCCTTCCCTCTATTCGAAAAATCAACACAGAACACGAACAGAGCTTTTTTCTAAGCGCACGGTGCGCAACGGGAACAGGTTAAACTCAAAGCTCTCTGCCCGCCGAGGGGTCAGGTCTACACATTTCACAAAATCAGTATTGCGAAGTACGCTGTCTGAGGCGCAAAAAAAATCGGACTTATAACCAGCAAATGTTTAACCGCTCAGTCGCCAAGACATGAAGCAATCACTGGTA
>JAHEEU010000182.1 GCA_024640545.1 Geobacteraceae bacterium | reverse complement strand
CGGGAACACCGAGGTAGCGGTGTGCGACCGGGACATACCACGCCGATCCGGTCTGCACGGCAAACGAGAGCCCGACCAGGTCGGCGCGCAGCGGGTCCAGTCCGGTCGTCTCGGTGTCGAAGGCAAAACGCGCCCCCTGCTGCAGGGCGCCAAGCATCTCCTGCAGCCCGGCCTCGTCCAGTACGCTACGGTAGCTGTCGCCACTGGCGCTGGCACGCTCAGCTGCAGAGAACTCCTGCAGCAGCTTATGGAACTCGCACTCCTTGAAGAGCTCCGTCAGCGCTTCACGATCGGGTTCTGAGAGGACAAAGTCATGCTCGTCCAGGTCGAGCGGCAGGTCGTCGACCAGGGTGACCAGCTGTTTCGACAACCGGGCCTGGTCGGCAAACTGCTCCAGGTTCTCCCGGCGCTTGCCTTTTAAACGGTCAAGGCTGGCCAGCAGCGTTTCGAGATCGCCGAACTCGTCGATCAGCGCCTTCGCCGTCTTCTCGCCGATCCCGGGAACCCCGGGGACATTGTCGGAGCTGTCCCCCGCCAGCGCCTGGACCTCGACCACCTTCTCCGCGGAACCGAAGCGTTCGGCGACTTCCGCCGGGCCATAAACCTTGTCCTTCATCGTATCGAGCAGACGGACATGATCATTGACAATCTGCATCAGGTCCTTGTCGCCGGTAACGACGGTGACCTCCATCCCCCCGGCGGCAAACTTCCTGGCGAGGGTGGCAATGATGTCATCCGCCTCGTAACCGTTCATTTCGATCCCCGGCATTTTGAAAGCATTCACCACCCGCTTGATATAGGGGATTTGTGGCACCAGGTCTTCCGGCATGGCCGCCCGGTTCGCCTTGTACTCGGGGTAAATGTCCTTGCGGAAGGTCGGCCCCTTGCTGTCGAAGATGACAGCGAGGTGGTCCGGCTGCAGTTCACGCATCACCTTGAGGAGCATATTGGTGAAGCCGAAAATGGCATTGGTCGCCATCCCCCTGGAGTTGCTGAGATGGCGGATCGCGTAATAAGCGCGATAGATGTAGCTGGACCCGTCGATCAGGCAGATCCGCTGCGGCTGTTCGGGCATGGAAGGTGTCTCCTTGGTTGAAATTGGCGGACATTATTTCACAAGATGGCAGGCAGGCAAAGGATAAGGCTCTAAGCCAACGGACAAAATCCGTTGCGCAGCTTAATCAGGGCAAAGCCGCCAGGGTATGCTTTTGCAAAAGGCCCTGTTCGCACCCCGTGTTGATTTGCTAGTATAAGGATCAAACCCGGCCGCAGAGGGATGACTTTCGGGGCAGCCTGTTGCGGGGCTCATTAATAAGGACGTCAAATGACTGTATTCGACAATCAATACTGTTTTATATGCGGCCCCAGCAACCCGGTGGGGCTGAAAGCCGCAATCAGGGTGGATAGGGAAGCGAAAAGTGCGGCGTCTACGCTCGTGATCCCGTCGACATACCAGGGATGGCAGGGTATTGTGCATGGTGGGATCATTTCCGCCCTGCTCGACGAGGTGTGCGTCTACGCAGGCATGACCGTGGGCGATCCGGTGGTGACGGGTGAACTGAAAACCCGTTTCCGCAGCCCGGTCCCTGTGGAGCAGGAGGTGACCGTCAGCGCACAGGTGGTGAACCAGGTGCGGCGGACAGTGCAAGTTGAGGCTCAGCTCACCATGGGGGGGAGCGTCTTAGCGAGCGCTGAAGCGAAGCTGGTGATGGTACGTTCATAGATGGCCATGGGCCGCGCCAGGGGAGATTAAACGCCGAAGCGTCCAGCCCGCCCTGGTGAGGTCATTGCCATATCAGACGGGTTGGATAAGTCGTTGGCCGCTTCACCGATCTCCTCCCCCCTGGCATCGGACACCTTGAGACAGGCCCCCTCCCCTTTGACCTCGCACCTCGACCGGTTATAATCATCTTAGGGCCCTATTCCCTTAAGGGGTTTAAGAGACGGTTACCAGAGGCGGCGTGCAGTCCGCTGGAAGCAACCGCGGGAAACAGGGTGTGGTTCGAGATGCCCCCCCTGCCGAGAGAGGAGAACGCGACATGGCTCTGCAAGCGGCGTTCATTTTTATTGCACCCGGTGCCGATGCACAAAAGCACCGCAGCCTGGTTGCGACCCCGGAGGTCGAGCTGAGCGTAGTCGGCGTGGCCGATTATGCAGCCGCTGAGAACGCTGCCGTCGAGCTGGCGGCGGGCGGCGTTTCCGCTATTGAGCTGTGCGGCGGTTTTGGCCATATCGGCGCAGCTCGGATTGCTCAGGCGGTGCAAGGCAAGGCTGTCGTAGGAGTGGTCCGTTTTGATGTTCATCCCGGTCTGGGCGGGAAAAGCGGTGACAACATATTCTAGTCGCTCCGCAGCGGCCCATCTCCTGGGTTGAACCGTTCATCAAATTCATGGCCACCGGGAACAATTTACCGCTCAGCCATGCTATAGAGGGACCGACAACATGCACCCGGACATTCTCATAACAGCGCCAGTGCCTGCATTTCTGTATGACCCGCTGAAGGCCAGCTACTGCTGTCACGATTACTTCCGGTCAGGCAACAAGCCGGAACTGCTCGCCACGGTGAACAGCAAGATCCTGGGCCTGGTCCAGGATGGCGGGACCGTGACCCCGGCCGCGCTGCTCGACCAACTGCCCAACCTCGAGATCATCTCGGTGCTCGGTGTTGGCTACGATGGCGTCCCGGTTGAACTCTGCCGGCAGCGTGGCATCCAGGTCACCAACACGCCGGACGTGTTGACCGACGACGTCGCCGATGTGACCGTCGGCTTGATTTTGATGACGGGGCGCGGTTTCCTGCGCCTCAACCGGTTCGTCCTCGCCGGTGAGTGGCTGAAGAAGGGGCCGGAGCTCACGACCAGGCTCGGCGGCAAGACCGTCGGCATCCTGGGCCTCGGGCGTATCGGCAAGGCGATCGCACAGCGCGTCATTGCAATGGGCATGCAGGTCGTCTACACGGGGCGCAAGCCGCAGGACGTGACCTACCGGTTCCTGCCCAACCTGAAAGAGCTTGCGGCTGCGGCCGATTTTCTGGTCGTCGCGTGCCCGGGCGGTGCGGCCACGAAGAATATGGTCGATGCCGACGTGCTGGCTGCCTTGGGCAGGCAGGGGGTCCTGATCAATATTGCGCGCGGCTCTATCGTCGATGAGCCGGCGTTGCTGAACGCCCTGCGCTGCGGAGAGATCAAGGGCGCCGGACTCGACGTGTTTGCCGATGAGCCGAACATTCCCCCGGAGCTATTCTCGATGGAGAATGTCGTGCTGCTCCCGCATGTCGGCAGCGCCACCCTCGAAACGCGCCAGGCGATGGGCGAACTGTGCAAAGCCAATCTCGACGCCTGGTTTGCGCGCAAGAACGTGCTCACGCTGATTCCCGAGCTGGCCTAGCCATGCACTCATGCAGGTCGAGCATCCATCGCAGCGGCAGGTTGTCTGTCATCAGCAGATAGCCACAACTGATCATTTCCAGCGCAACAGAGCCTTTCGACCAGCGTGTTCGCCTTACGCCTTGATTCATCTCCCGACCTCTTTAGCATGGAGCCCTTTTGTCAGTTTCCCGGCTCGCCGCCTGGTTATTTAAAGATCAGTCGGTTTCATCCACATAGCGAGGTTGACAATACTTACGGGAATGATTAGCTTTCGATGAGCTATCTTGCCGTGAGGAGTGCGCATGACTGACGAAGAACATTATGAACAGATGATGTCCGATTTCGAGATCGATCAGGACAAAATGCATGAAATCATCGAGGAGCACGCCAATGCCGGGGACCTGGTGGTCGCCTCGGAGGTCCTGCCAACCGGCCTGCCGATCATTCCGCTGCGCCCGCGACCGGCCTTCCCCGGCATCATGATCCCCCTGGTCCTCAACGGCCAGGCCCAGGTCTCGGCCATGCAGAGGGCGATGGAGCACCAGGCCCAGACGATCGGCCTGGTCATGGTTCGCGACCTGGATGAGGAGGACAGCGCTGAAAACCTGCACAAGGTGGGCGTCGCCGCCAAGATTGTCAAGGTCCTGCACACTGAGAAGGACGCCGCCCACGTGCTGGTCAACAGCCTCGAGCGTTTTGTCATCGAAGATATCCAGGAGAGCGGCCGGAGCCTCTATGCCCGGGTGCGCTACCATTTCGCCACCGAGCTTTCGGTCAACCCGGAGCTGCGCGCCTACTCGATGGCGATCCTGTCGACCCTCAAGGAGCTCGTCCAGATCAACCCGCTCTACAGTGAAGAGATCAAGCTGTTCCTCAACCGTTCGAGCCTCGAGGACCCCGGTCGCCTGGCCGACTTCGCCGCCAACCTGACCAGCTCCGACGGCCAGCAGTTGCAGGAGATTCTGGCCACCTTCGATGTCCGCAAACGCATCGACAAGGTCCTGGTGCTGCTGAAGAAGGAGCTGGAAGTCTCCCGCCTGCAGACCAAGATCTCCAAGCAGATCGAGGAAAAGATTTCCGCCCAGCAGCGCGAGTTCTTCCTGCGTGAGCAGCTCAAGGCGATCAAGCAGGAGCTGGGGCTGGAAAAAGAGGGCAAGGACACGGAAATCGAGAAGTTCCAGAAACGCCTCAAGAAGCTCAAGCTCAACGAGGAGGCGCAGCGGGCGGTCGAGGACGAGATGGAAAAACTCCAGCTGATCGATCCGTCCTCGCCCGAGTACAACGTCAGCCGCAACTACCTCGACTGGCTGACGATTCTGCCCTGGGGCGTGCACAGCAAGGACTCCTACAACATCGACCGGGCCCGGCGGGTCCTCGACCGTGACCACTACGGTCTCAAGGACGTCAAGGAACGGATCCTCGAATTCATCGCGGTCGGCAAGATGAAGGGCGACATCTCCGGTTCGATCCTCTGTCTGGTTGGTCCACCGGGCGTCGGCAAGACCTCCATCGGCCACAGTATCGCCGATGCCCTGGGGCGCGAGTTCTTCCGTTTTTCCCTGGGCGGCATGCGTGACGAGGCCGAGATCAAGGGGCATCGCCGCACCTACATCGGCGCCATGCCCGGCAAGTTCATCCAGTCGATGAAGACCGCCGGCACCTCCAACCCGGTGCTGATGCTCGACGAGGTCGACAAGATCGGGGCCTCCTTCCAGGGCGACCCGGCATCGGCACTGCTCGAAGTCCTCGACCCGGAGCAGAACAGCAGTTTCCGGGATCATTTTCTCGACGTGCCCTTCGATCTCTCCAACGTCCTCTTCATTGCCACGGCCAACCAGATCGACACCATCCCGCGCCCCCTGCTCGACCGCATGGAGATGATCCGCCTGTCCGGCTACATCCTCGAGG
>JAHEEU010000037.1 GCA_024640545.1 Geobacteraceae bacterium | reverse complement strand
TATTCTCGCGGTTGTCTGGGGTCATGATTGGTCCACCTGAATCGGTCGATGCGCACGTGATACCAAACGGTTTCCAACCATACCTGAAACTCTCTCTGTTCCTGCTCTTGTCGACCGGCATGCATGGCAGCCTGGCTTACTACGACTGGATGTCGGGTCCCGATGAGTCCGGCTTGACGACGGCCCCGGTGGTGGTAGCCTTGTTGCCGGTCGCCGAGGCCGTTTCACCTGTGCCGGCACTCAGCGCAAAGCCTTCTGTTGCTCCGTCGCCGGCCCCCCAGCCGTCCCGTCCGCTGAAAAAACCGCGGCCCCGCGTTGCACCAAAGGCTGCCAAGCCTTTACCTGTTGCTGCGCCAGCGAAAAGTCCGCCTGAGAAGGTGCCGCCAAAGCAGGAACCCGCTGTGGTGGCGCATGCCGCATTGCCAGCCGAGCCTCCGACAACGCAGATGGTCTGTATGGCGCCCCAGGAGGTGGTCCCGATCGGCCGGCCGGCCATGCCGGGGGCAGTCACCGGCACCAGCGAGGGAGAGCCGGCCGCCCTGACGGGACCAGGGTCTGACCCGCCCGGCGTCACGACGCTTGTCGGGGCCCGGGAGACGATCGAAGCGATTCCCAACTACAGCAGCAACCCCCTGCCGGAATATCCCCTCCTGGCCCGGCAGAAGCGCTGGGAGGGCGTGGTCTGGCTGTTGGTCGACGTGTCCATGGAAGGCCTGGTGGAGGACCTGCGCATCGAGCAGTCCTGCGGCCACGGCATACTCGACCGTGCGGCCAGTCACACGGTGCGGCGCTGGCAGTTTACCCCGGCCAGGCAGGCCGGCCAGCCGACGTCCAGCCAGGTGCGCATACCGGTTCGCTTCCAGCTGGAAGACAGCTGAGAGAAGACCGGATCTCCCGGCAGGGGCTTTTCTTGCGAGCAATGATTACGAATGTGTGAGTTTAGACTTGCATTATTGATCACAGCATGCTAGAAAATCGCCCTTCGGGGAGTGGCGCAGTCTGGTAGCGCGCCAGTTTTGGGAACTGGATGTCGCAGGTTCGAATCCTGTCTCCCCGACCACTCGCGCCAGTAGCTCAGCTGGACAGAGCAACGGCCTTCTAAGCCGTGGGTCGAGGGTTCGAGTCCTTCCTGGCGCGCCACTTTTCTCTGGCATTCGGGGGGTGAAGTTTCCCGTTGACAATGTCCCTCGGCCATGGCTAAAATTTGCATCTTTTTGCGGTGGGTGTAGCTCAGTTGGTAGAGCACTGGATTGTGGCTCCAGTTGTCGCGGGTTCAATCCCCGTCACTCACCCCATTATTATTCCGGGCCTGCCTTTTCCCCGTCAACCCCTCAGAATGTGGCGGTTATCCCGGGAAAAGCCAGGCCTTAATTGTTTCTGAACGGAACGATAAGGGCTGTGTATCGCGGGTGTGGTGGAACTGGTAGACACGCTAGACTTAGGATCTAGTGCCGCAAGGTGTGGGGGTTCGAGTCCCTCCACCCGCACCATTGATCGTATCTGACGAAATTCTTACGTGAGCATATTGCCGGCTGCAGAGACTTGTCTGTGTGCCGCCGGTAGAGGAAGCGAGGAAAAAGCGCATGAATGTCAAAGTTGAAGATGTCAGCAGCATCAAGAAAAAACTGATTTTCGAGGTCGCGCCCGAGACGGTCGACAAGGAGATCAGCAGGGCGTTTAAAAAAATCGGTAAAACCGCCAAGATCAAAGGCTTTCGTGCCGGCAAGGTGCCCCTGTCGGTGCTGGAGAAATATTATGGCGCCCAGATGGAGCAGGAAGTCCTGGGACGCCTGATCAATGATACTTATTTCCAGGCGCTGGAGGAGCACGACATCCCGGCGGTGGGTGAACCGAGCATTGTCGACAGCAGCGGTGTCAACAAGGGGGAAGCCTTCACCTACGAGGCCGAAGTCGAGATCAAGCCGGCAGTGACGGCCAAGGACTATACCGGTGTCGCCTTGGAGAAGGAAAAGTTTGTTGCCGATCCCAAGGCCGTGGAGGGCCGGCTCGAAGAGATGCGGACCTCACGGGCGCAGCTCGAGGTCAGCAAGCGTAAAAAGACCCGCAAGGGCGATTCTGTGGAGATTGATTTCGAGGGCTTCATCGGTGGCGAAGCCTTCGCCGGCGGCAAGGGCGAGGACTATCTGCTCGAACTCGGTTCCGGGTCATTTATCCCCGGTTTCGAAGATCAGGTCATCGGCATGCAGCGCGAAGAAGCCAAGGATGTCAACGTCTCGTTCCCCGAGGATTATGGCCAGGCGGAGCTGGCTGGCAAGCCGGCCGTTTTCAAGGTGGTCCTCAAGGAGATCAAGGAAAAAGTCGTCCCCGAGCTCGACGACGAGTTTGCCAAGGGTTTTGGTGTTGAATCGCTTGCTGAACTCAGGGAGCAGCTGCAGAAGAGCTACGAAACCCAGGAAACCAATCGGGTCGAGAATGACCTGCGCGAGAAACTGGTCAGCACCCTGATTGAACGCAACCCGATCGATGTCCCCGAGGCGATGATCGCCAAGCAGCTCGATTACATGTATGAGAACATCACCAACCGCATGCAGTCGCAGGGAATGTCGCCGGCAATGCTCGGAATCACGCCTGAGAATTTCCGTGAAAACTACCGGGACAAGGCGATCGAGCAGATCAGCGGCACCCTGATTCTCGAGGCGGTCGGGCGCCAGGAGAAGGTTGCCGCGGAAGAGTCTGAAATCGATGCCAAGCTGGAAGAGATCGCCACTATGGCCAACGCGCCGGTCGATATGGTAAAGAAGTACTATGCCGGCGCCGAAGCCCGCAGCGGACTGCTGGCGCAGATTGCTGAAGAGAAGGTGGTGGGCTTCCTGCTGGAAAACGCCAAGATCAAGGAAGTGGCCCCCGCAAAGGCGAAGAAACAGGCTGCACAGCAGGCCGACAAGGAGGACGCATGAATCTGATTCCGATGGTCGTCGAGCAGACCGGTCGTGGTGAACGCGCCTACGATATCTATTCGAGGCTGCTCAAAGACCGGATCATCTTCCTGGGCGGCGGTATCGACGACCATGTGGCCAACCTGGTCATTGCCCAGATGCTGTTTCTTGAATCGGAGGACTCCGAAAAGGATATCCACCTGTACATCAACTCGCCTGGCGGTGTCGTCACTGCCGGTTTGGCGATTTACGATACCATGCAGTATCTCAAGGCGCCTGTGTCGACCATCTGCGTCGGGCAGGCGGCCAGTATGGGCGCCCTGCTGCTGGCCTCCGGCACGGCCGGCAAGCGCTATGCCCTGCCGCACTCGCGCATCATGATCCATCAACCGCTCGGCGGCTTCCAGGGCCAGGC
The DNA here is from genome assembly GCA_024640545.1 of Geobacteraceae bacterium. Classification (GTDB taxonomy): domain Bacteria; phylum Desulfobacterota; class Desulfuromonadia; order Desulfuromonadales; family BM103; genus JAHEDT01. The sequence goes on along the minus strand of JAHEEU010000037.1, from coordinate 15,842 downwards.
CACGGATATCGGTATCCATGCCCAGGAGATCCTGCGCCTCAAAGATACGCTGAACAGCATCATGGCTAAGCACACCGGCAAGGATTTGGACAAGTTGTCATCCGATACTGAGCGTGATTTCTTCATGGGTAGCGAAGCGGCTAAAGAATATGGTATCATCGACAACATAGTATCCAGGAAGAACTGAGTTCCCAAGAGGTGAGGCAGTGACGCAAAAGAGTGGCCACGGTGACCAATTGACCTGTTCGTTCTGCGGCAAAGCGCAGGAGGAAGTCAAGAAACTGATTGCAGGTCCGGCAGTTTATATCTGTGACGAGTGCATTGAGCTGTGCAAGGATATCATTGCCGAAGAGGCACAACTCGATGAGGTGCCCCTGGGTAGCGGCAAGCTGCCGAAGCCGGTCGAAATCAAGGATGTCCTCGACGATTTCGTGGTTGGCCAGGAGCGGGCCAAGAAGGTCCTGGCAGTTGCCGTATATAATCATTACAAGCGTGTCGAGGCTTTTGAAAAGGCCGGCGATGTCGAAATCCAGAAGAGCAATATTCTGCTGCTCGGCCCCACCGGAAGCGGCAAGACCCTGCTGGCCCAGACCTTGGCCCGGGTCCTTGACGTGCCCTTCGCCATCGCTGACGCGACCAACCTGACCGAGGCCGGCTACGTTGGCGAGGATGTCGAGAATATCATCCTGAACCTTCTCCAGGCCGCGGATTACGACCTCGAGAAGGCACAGAAGGGCATCATCTATATCGACGAGGTCGACAAGATCGCCCGCAAATCAGACTCGCCCTCAATCACCCGCGATGTCTCTGGTGAAGGGGTGCAGCAGGCCCTGCTCAAGATCATCGAAGGGACCACCGCCAGCGTACCGCCGAAGGGCGGGCGCAAACACCCGCAGCAGGAGTTTCTCAAGGTTGACACCACCAATATCCTGTTTGTCTGCGGTGGGGCCTTTGCCGGTCTGGAAACGGTCATCGGCCAGCGGATCGGCTCCAAGACCCTCGGCTTCGGTGCCGAGAACGTCAAGAGAAAGAATCAGCAGATCGGCGAGATCCTCTGCCAGGTTGAGCCGGGCGACCTGCTCAAGTACGGGCTGATTCCCGAGTTCATCGGCCGCCTGCCGATTGTGGCGACGCTTGACGAACTGGACGAGGCCGCCCTGGTCAGGATTCTGTGCGAGCCGAAGAACGCCCTGATCAAGCAGTACCAGAAGCTCTTCGACATGGAGAACGTCAGCCTCAAGTTCACCGACGGAGCCATGGTTGCGGTTGCCAAGGAGGCCCTGAAGCGCAAAACGGGCGCGCGCGGCCTGCGTTCCATTCTTGAAAACGCCATGCTGGATGTCATGTATGATATCCCCTCGCAGGATCGCGTCAGGGAAGTTGTGATCAACGAAGATGTGATCTTCAAAGGCACCCAGCCGATCATAATCTACGAGTGTGCCGAGTCGGCCTGATAGAGTCCCTGTCGGGTGTGCACTCACCTGGAATTTATTGACATGACAGAGCTCCCAGAAGACCTGCTGCCTGAAACTGCCAAACCTGTGGCCTATCCGGTCCTGCCATTGCGGGATATCGTGATCTTCCCCCACATGGTGACGCCTCTGTTTGTCGGCCGGCCGCGGTCGATCCATGCCCTGGAATGGGCCATGGAGCATGACAAGAGCGTTCTCCTCGTCACCCAGAAGGACCCCAAAACCGACGACCCTCTGGCGGAAGACATGTACGACATGGGCGCCCTCGGGCAGGTCGTGCAGATGCTGAAACTGCCGGATGGTACTGTCAAGGTTCTCATCGAAGGCAAGGTCAGAGCCCGGCTCCTCGATCTGGAATACACCGAAGAGTGCATCTTTGCCACTTTGCAGCAGTTGCCTGACCAGGACAGCGATTCTCCCGAGCAGGAAGCCTTGATGCGCAGCGTCAACAACACCTTCGAGACCTACGCCAACCTCAGCAAGAAAATCCCCGCGGAGATGGTCACATCGATTGCCGCCATCGAAGAACCGGGGCGTTTTGCCGACACGATCGTCGCCCACCTCACCGTGCAGATTGCCGACAAGCAGGAAATTCTCGAAGAGATGAATACCCTGCTGCGCCTGGAAAAACTCCTGGCCCTCATGGAGCGCGAGGTCGAAATCCTGCAGATCGAAAAGAAGATCCGCAACCGCGTGAAGAGCCAGATGGAACGCAGCCAGAAAGAGTATTATCTCAATGAGCAGATGCGTGCCATCCAGAAGGAACTGGGCGAGAAGGACGAGTTCAAGCAGGAGCTGCGCGAGCTCGAAGAGAAGATCGAGAAGGCGCGCATGTCCAAGGAAGCGACTGAAAAGGCGACCGCGGAATTGCGCAAGCTCAAGATGATGTCGCCGATGTCCGCCGAAGCCACGGTGGTGCGCAACTATATCGACTGGCTGGTATCGCTCCCCTGGAAAAAGGGCACCAAGGACCAGATCGATCTGACCAGGGCGGAAGAGATCCTCGAAGAGGACCATTACGGGCTCGAGAAGGTCAAGGAGCGCATCCTCGAATATCTGGCGGTGCAGGCCCTGGTGAAAAAAATCAAAGGCCCGATCCTCTGCCTGGTCGGTCCGCCCGGGGTCGGCAAGACCTCGCTGGGTCGTTCGGTCGCCCGGGCCATGGGGCGCAAGTTTATTCGCGTCTCGCTCGGTGGTGTCCGTGATGAGGCGGAAATCCGCGGGCATCGCCGCACCTACATCGGTGCCATGCCGGGAAAAATCATCCAGAGCCTGCGCAAGGCCGGCATGCGCAACCCGGTCTTTCTGCTCGACGAAGTCGACAAGATGAGCACCGATTTCCGCGGCGATCCGTCCTCGGCGCTGCTCGAAGTCCTCGACCCCGAGCAGAACAATACCTTCGGCGACCATTTCCTGGATGTCGATTATGACCTCTCGTCGGTTATGTTCATCGCCACGGCCAACACCCTGCCGGCGATCCCGGGCCCTCTGCGTGACCGCATGGAAGTGATCCGGATCGAGGGGTATACCGAAGAGGAAAAGGTGCATATCGCCGAGCGCTACCTGCTGCCCAAACAGCTGGAGACGCATGGGCTGAAGGCCGAGCAGGTCAAGTTTTCCCAGGCCGCCCTGCTCGAGGTTATCCGCCGCTACACCCGCGAGGCCGGCGTGCGCAGCCTGGAACGCGAGATTGCCAATGTCTTGCGCAAGATCGCCCGTGAAGTTGTCAAGGCTGACCAGTCCGGCAGGCGGTTCGTGGTCGGTGCTCCGCAGATCAGAAAATACCTGGGCGTCCCGCGCTTTACTTTCGGTGTTCGCGAAGAGGAGCACAGGATCGGCCTGGTCAACGGCCTGGCCTGGACCGAAGTCGGCGGGGAGCTGCTGAATGTCGAAGTCACCGTCCTGCCCGGCCAGGGCAAGCTGACGGTTACCGGCAAACTCGGCGAGGTCATGCGCGAATCCGCCCAGGCCGCCCTGAGCTACGTGCGGTCCCGGTGGATGGAACTTGGCCTGGAGAAAGAATTTTACAACCGCATTGATATTCACATCCATGTCCCAGAGGGTGCGATTCCGAAAGACGGCCCCTCTGCGGGGATTACCATGGCAACCGCCCTGGCGTCGGCGCTGACCGGGCTGGCCGTCTACCAGGACCTGGCGATGACCGGTGAAATCACCCTGCGCGGCCGGGTGCTGGCTATCGGTGGTCTCAAGGAGAAATTGCTGGCGGCCAAGCGGGCCGGCATCCATCGGGTCCTGATCCCCAAGGAAAACGAGAAGAACCTCGAGGAAGTCCCCATGACGATCAGGAGGTCCTTGAAGATCATCCCGGTGGCCCACATGGATGAGGTCCTCGATGAGGCGATCATCGGCAGTTTCCCGGTGAAGGCCCCAGCTGACAGTGGCGATTATGCCCTGGAGCCGGAAAAATCGGTGCACCATTGACCGTTTCACCCAATTATTGCTTGACTCATTTTTAAGCGGTCTGATATAAAGAAATCCGTTTTCAGCAGGGCTTAATCATTATTTTCGTGCGGGAGGTATATTGTGACAAAAGCCGATCTTGTGAATGCAATTGCGGAGAAGGCGGGACTGAGCAAGGCCGATGCAGAGAAGGCACTCAAAGCATTTACGGATGCTGTTGCCGAAGCACTGAAGGCCAGTGAAAAGGTCTCTTTGGTTGGGTTTGGTACTTTCAGCGTGGGCGAGCGTGCTGCACGTCAGGGGCAGAACCCCCAGACCGGCGCCAAGATCAATATCCCCGCTGCCAAGGTGCCCAAGTTCAAGGCCGGCAAGGCTTTGAAGGACGCCATCAACTAATCGAAGTTAGAAATGCAGCTGCAGGACATGATCCTGTAGCTGTGGAAGTAGTTGAAAATAGGAAACGTATAGAGGGTTTCCCCTTGCGCGACGTTTCCTATTTTCTGTCTATCGCGGGGCTGTAGTAGAGTCGGTTACAACGCCGGCCTGTCACGCCGGAGGTCGCGGGTTCAAGTCCCGTCAGCCCCGCCATTTAAATCCGGGCGAATAGCTCAGCTGGGAGAGCATCGGCCTTACAAGCCGAGGGTCACAGGTTCGAGCCCTGTTTCGCCCACCAACTTACACCTGCTTGGGGGCTGTAGTAGAGTCGGTTACAACGCCGGCCTGTCACGCCGGAGGTCGCGGGTTCAAGTCCCGTCAGCCCCGCCAGATTCAAACAAGGCGATCCCCTGTCATAAGGGGGTCGCCTTGTTTGCTTCAGGAGCCCTTGATGCAAAGCGAGGTTCCGGGTTCGCAGCATCATCGAAATGCCCGGCCGCTTGCTCAGGGGAATCCGCCGCTTCTCGACTGAATGTCCAGGTTGCGCGTCATCGCCGTTTCGACCCCGAGGGCTCGCGCGGCAGACGCACCTTGCGACAGGTTCTTTATCAGGTTTTTCGTTCAATTTTTCGGGAGGATGTGTTACATCTCAATGCTGATACCGAGCGGCTGGCGCAACTTGGCGCGGCCTGTGTCCTGAGACTCGACTCATGTGCTGGAGACGGCCAGCCGCCAGCCTCTCGCCACTGCCAGGGAGGCGATCAGGCCCGGCTGAACAGCCCCCCGGTTACCGGAGGGTGCCATGCCCCGGCCGGAGCATGAAAGTCAGGCGACAGAGCTTTGCAGGTGTGCCGTAAGGGCCCTCGAAACCACCGCAGAACCAACCGGGCGGCACAGGCTTGGTCCTGTCCGCTCAACAAAGTAATGCACTCTTTTCGCTGCCTTCTGACCAAAGATGCAGGAACATGATTCAGCTTTTTAATGTCTGCAAGGCTTACCAGCGTGACCAGAACGCCCTGAGCGACATCACCCTGAAGATCGAGAAGGGCGAGTTCGTCTATCTGACCGGGCCTTCCGGGGCCGGTAAATCGACCCTGCTTAAACTCCTGTACTGTGCGGAACGTCCGACCCGGGGCCAGATTCTCGTCAACGGCATGAACATTACCCGCTTCGGGCCTTCCCGCATTCCCTATCTGCGCCGCAACCTCGGCATCATCTTCCAGGATTTCAAGCTGCTGAACCGGCGGACGATCTATGAAAACGTCGCCTTTCCGCTCGAAATCCAGGGACGCAAGCGGTTTGAAATCAGCAAGAAGGTGTATCAGACCCTCAAGAGCGTCGGCCTCGAGCACCGTCTCAATCAACATCCCCTGCAACTGTCCGGCGGTGAGCAGCAGCGTGTTGCCGTTGCCCGGGCCCTGGTGGTGGATCCGTTAATCCTCCTGGCTGACGAGCCGACCGGCAACCTCGATCCGGAAGTGACCCTTGACATCATGGAACTCTTCAAAATCGCCAACGCACGGGGCACGACGATCGTCATGGCCACCCATGACCGCGGTCTGATCAATCAGTTTCCGAGACGCGTGGTGTCGCTTGAGGCCGGCAGCCTTGCCACCGACGACATGCCGTTCTTCAAGGGACAATCCGGAATGACAGGACACGTCTGATGATTCTGCGCGCCGGTTATTTTCTGAAACGTGCCCTGCGCAACATGCGGCAGAGCCCGGTGTTGAGCCTGGCGTCCATAGGGACGGTTGCTGTTGCCCTGGCGCTGCTCGCCTTTTTTGCCATCGCTGTCCTCAATGTCCAGCAATTGACCGCGTCATGGGGAGAGAACCTTGCGGTCGTCGCCTACCTGGATGATGTCCCGGACGAAAAAGTCATCGACGGCTGGATCAGGGACATCAAAGGCTACCAGGAAGTGGCAACAGTGACTTTCGTGTCACGCCAGGCCGCTTTTGAGCGTTTCCGCAAGCGTCTTGGCGGCGACGCCGACCTGGTTGAGGGGCTCGGTCCGGATGTCCTGCCGGCGTCGCTGGAAATCACCCTCCGGGAGGACTGGCGCAACGAATCGGCGCTGGCAACTGTCGTCGACCGTCTCCGCAAAGACCATCGCTTCGGTGACCTGCAGTACGGGCAGGGCTGGCTGGAAAAGCTCGAAGCCTTCCTGCTCCTGCTGCGCGTGTCCGGTTCAGCACTTGGCGGTTTCCTGGTGTTCGCCGCCCTGGTGATCGTTGCCAACACGATCAAACTGACCCTTTATGCACGTCAGGACGAATTGGAAGCCATGACCATGGTTGGCGGCACCTCACTCTTTATCAAGCTGCCATATCTCGTGGAAGGAGCTCTCCAGGGATTTATGGGCGGGCTGGCCGCTCTTGGCCTGAGTTTCATGGTCTTCCAGGTGATTCTGCAGAAAAGCCTCGGCAGCCTGCTCCTGATCACCGGGATCGACACGATTCATTTTCTGCCGCCGGTCTGGCAGGGCCTGCTGGTCGTTGGTGGTGGTCTCATCGGCCTGTTGGGCAGCCTCTTTGCGCTGCGCAAGTTCGTCCGTTTCGGAGCGTCATGAAACAGCTGCCGGGCATGTCTGGTCGGTTCCTCTTCTGGCTGCTGCTGGCTTGTCTGGCTGCACCCATGCCTGTCGTCGCTGCCGACGACGAATTGGATGCCAGCCGACAAAGGCTCGACAAGATCGAGCAGCAGATCAGAGAGACCCTCAAGGGTTTACGCAGCAAGCAATCAGAAAGCGGGGCTCTGGCGGAGGAACTCGGCCGCCTCGACGCCGAGACCCGGCGCCTGGAACGCCTGGCGGCTAAGAGCAGTCAGCAACTTTCAGAGATCTCGGCGCGTTTGGAAGAGCAGCGCCAGGCCCTCCACGAACTGGAAAAACAGCGTGCCCAGACAGAACAGCAGATTCGCCGCCGCCTGGTCGTGCTCTACAAAAGCGGCGAGGTGGGGCTGATCAAGGCGCTGCTCTCCGAAGCGGAAACTCCCCGGGATATCGCCGAGAAATACGCCTTCCTGTCAAGGATGGTCCGTCATGATCGCGAGCTGCTTGATTTATACCGGCAACAGTCCTTGGATCATCAGGCTGCAGTAAGCGAACTGGAAGCTTTACACGACAAGCAGGCTGCCGTGGTCAAGCGCCGCCGCGACGAACAGGCGACACTGCAAAGGGCCCGCAAAAGCAAAAAGGTTCTACTCGCCGATGTGACCCAGAGCACCGAGCTTCTGGCGGGGGTACTGCAGGATTTGCGTGCCAAGGCGGCCCGGCTGAACGAACTGGTCAAAAAACTTGAAACGGAACAAACCCAACCCTATACTGGAAACCTGGGGGGGCTTGTGCCGCAAAAAGGGCGCCTGGCGTGGCCCGTCCCCGGCAAACTCCGGGTCGGTTTCGGCACCAGTCGACATGGCGACCTGGGGACGCTCATCGAGAGTCAAGGCTTTGATATCGAGGCCGAGGTCGGCACCCCCGTGCATGCTGCAGCGCCGGGCAAGGTGATTTTTGCCAACAGCTTGCGCGGTTATGGCAAGCTGATGATCGTCGACCACGGCAGCAAGATTTACACCCTTTACGCACATGTGGCGCGTTTTACCAAGCAGGTTGGTGATTCAGCCGCAGCAGAAGAAGTGATTGCCTATTCAGGGTATGAAGGCCGTGACGCAGTCTATTTCGAGATTCGCCAGGGCGGCAAACCCCTTGACCCTGCCGACTGGTTAAAGCCGCGCTGAGATTCTGGAGGCTGTATGCTCAAAAACAAGTTGTCCCTCTTGCTGCTGACCCTGACGCTGGTCCTGCTGGTCGGCATGGTTTCATTCGGCCGAAGTGAGGTGTCTAAAGCGGGCGCGGCCAGTGATTACCAGGAACTGCAGCTCTTTACCGACGTTCTGACCATCGTCAAGCGCAGCTATGTGGAAGAGGTGCCGGTCAAGGACCTGATCTACGGGGCGATCGATGGGATGCTCGCCTCGCTTGACCCGCACTCCAGTTTCATGTCACCTGAAATCTACAAGGAGATGAAAGTCGACACCCGCGGCGAGTTCGGCGGCCTTGGTATTGAGATTTCCCTGCGTGACAACCTCCTGACGATCGTTTCGCCGATCGAAGACACGCCGGCTTCACGGGCCGGCCTGCAGGCCGGCGATCAGATTCTGAAAATCGACGACCAATACACCAAGGACATGGAAATCATGGAGGCGGTGCAGCTGATGCGAGGAGCCCCGGGGACCAAGATCACCATTACCATTATGCGCTCCGGGTTCGAAAAACCCCAGGCGTTCACCCTGGAGAGGGAAGTCATCAAGGTGCAGAGTGTCAAATCGAAGACTCTCGAGAAGGGTTTCGGTTACGTGCGTCTGGTCCAGTTCCAGGAGCGTTCCGGCGAAGATCTCACCAAGGCCCTCGAAACGCTCCGTGAAGACAACGGTGGAGCCCTGCAGGGGTTGGTGCTCGACTTACGCAACAACCCCGGCGGGCTGCTTGACCAGGCTGTCGACATTGCCGACCAGTTCCTCTCCGAAGGGCTGATCGTGTATACCAAGGGTCGCGAGGCTGACGCGCAAATGGAGTTTTCCGCCAAGCGCAGCGGGACCGAGCCCGACTACCCGATGGTCGTGCTCATTAACGGCGGCAGTGCCAGTGCCTCGGAGATTGTCGCCGGTGCCCTGCAGGACCACGGCCGTGCCGTAATCATGGGGGTGCAGAGTTTCGGCAAGGGCTCGGTGCAGACGATCATCCCGCTCAGCGATGACTCCGGTCTGCGGCTGACCACGGCCAAATATTATACCCCGAACGGCACCTCGATCCAGGCCCGCGGCATCGTTCCCGACATCGAGGTGCCACAGAGTGAAATCAAGGAAGTGCAGGATACCGAGCACTTCCGTGAAAAGGATTTGAAAAACCATTTTGACACGGAAGGCAAGGGCGAGAATTCCAAGAAGCAAGCTGCAGACCCTGTCGACGTTGAGGCCCGCAAGGATTTTCAGTTGATGCGCGCACTGGACCTGCTCAAAGGCTGGAGGATCTTTCAGGGGCTCAAGGCGGCCTGATTCGTTCCGCCGTTGGTCTCCTGAAGTGAGTTTTCGATGACGAAACCAACCAAGCGGCGCCGCACGAAAAAGCGGCGCCCTGATTTTTTTCTGAAAAACCGCATGCCGCTGATCGTCATGGGCGTGGCCGGATTGCTGGTTGCCGGCCTGGTTTGGCTTGCCCGCATGGAAGAACAGCCGCAGCCGCCAATCGTTCCTCCGCCGGTGGTCAAGCCGCAGATCGATTACACCCAGAGTGTGCATGCGGAAGTCGAGGCGTTCCTTGCGGCGCTCAAAATGGATGCCGGCAGTATTCAACGGGATCTCGAGCTTGAGCCAGCCCGCTACACGGTTGCCACTGCATTCCCGGCCCCTGGGCTGATTGCCGGTTTCCAGGAGCGCGTGCGGCAGATCCCGGGCGATTACAGCGTCAAACTGCGGGAGGCCAACTCGCTCACCGTTGAAAAGTCGCGGCAGACGAAAATCATTGTTTTTTTTATCCCCCCTGCTCCTGAAATCCCTGCCGGTCCTCTGCTAACGATCATTATGGATGACCTTGGCAGGGGGATCTATGCTGCCAAAGTGCTGACCTCCATAGCACAGCCAGTGACGTTTGCCATTCTGCCCGATGAGCCCCAGGCCGTTCAGGTTGCCGAAATAGCGCATGCCGCGGGCCGTGAAGTCATGTTGCACGTGCCGATGGAGCCCCAGGGTTACCCTGCGGTCAACCCTGGGCCCGATGCCTTGTTCGTCAGGGAGAGCGATGCGGAGATCCGGCGCGCTTTCGACCAGTTGCTCGCCAGGATTCCTTATGTTACCGGCACCAACAACCATATGGGTTCGAGATTTACCGAAGATGCCAGAGCACTGGCGCCGGTGATGGAGAGCTTGGGTGAGAAGGGGTTGTTCTTTATCGACAGCCGGACCACCGGCCAATCCAGGGTGCCGGAAGTGGCCGCCAGGTTCGGTGTGCCGACCATGAGCCGGGATGTCTTCCTCGACAATCTTGCCGAGGTCGATGCGATTGCCCGTGAGATACTGCGCCTCGAAGGCAAGGCTCGCCGACAGGGGATGGCCATAGGTATCTGCCATCCCTACCCGGAGACCCTGGAGGCCTTGAGAAGGGAGCTGCCTGGCCTGGCAGAACGGGGCATCAACATTGTCCCGGTTTCTCTGCTGCTGCGGAAACGGGCCTTGCTTCAGGGGAGTTGAGTGCTGGCTTTGGCCATTACGGCTGAAAAGCTGGCGAAATTCTGATCGAAGAGGATTTCTTCCGGCAGGTCTGAGCTGACCTTGCGCAGCAAAAGGAAGGCATCGCCAAGACGGCCCTGCGCATCGAAGAGGGTGCGCTCGAGCAGGGGGTACAGGTCTGACCGCTCCTTAGAAAGCAGGCGTTTTTCAAACTCCTGCAGTTCAATGGTCTTGTGCGATACTTCCAGCCCGTTGTCGTCAAAGCGGTAAAAAGACAGCTTCTGCTGGTAGAAGTTTCGGGTATGCGGGGCGCGCTGCAGCAGGAAGTAGGAACGCTGTGCTGTTTCGCGAAACAGGTCCCAGATCGGGTCATGCGCCTCGATGGTCCGTTTTGCTCCGTAAAAATGGCGGAAAACCAGGCTGTTGAAGCATTCCTCTTCGAGGTATCCGGAGACCCTGAGGTCGGAGCTTTGGGCAAAGTAGCCGGCCGGACCGATCACCTCCTTGTCGACCAGGGGCTTGCCGCACACCAGGCAGCCGGGTTGCAGGTTGCTGCGGCGCTTTTCGTAAGCGCTCTGGTGCTCCTGTTCGGCGTGAACCATCTCCGCGAGGTACTCCTCAAGGCGCCGCTGGTCGGTGTCGATGGAGTTCAGGTAGATCTGGCGGGCTACGTGGGTCATCTGCACATGCACCTCGGTGTGACGACCGTGGGTCAGCACCGGGTAGATCTTCCCCTCGGGGTTGGTGTTGAGCGACTCGACCTTCGGGCTTTTGGCGATATACCCCTCCATGCAGCGGTAACCGCGGTTGATGGCGTAGGCTTTCAGCAACTGGTACGGGTCGCGGAACGGGCCATCGAAGTGAATACGGCCATCAACCAGGCATGGCAGGATGCGCAGCGGCTTGCGGGACAGGCCGTGCGCATCGAAGAAATCGTAAATATGTCGACAGTTGTCCATGGACGGGGCGTCTTTAACCGGTACAATAACCCGGTCAGAAGCATAAAGCGCATTCTGGGTGAAAATGTCCAGGTCCGGACGGGTATCGATAATGACGATGCCGTCGAGCGTCGATTTGGCCAAGGCCCTGGCCAGGGCTGCGGGGTCGTCAAGGTCACGGCGCATCATGCTCAGCCGGTTGCATGAGGGGATGAATTGCACGCCGTATTCGCCGGTTTCAATCAGCTCGTTGGGACTCGCGCCGGTGAAGAGGTCGCTGACATCTCCTTTGGGTGTTTCCTTGCGCTTGAGCCTGAACATCTGGTCGACGGAGAAATGGTTGTCGAAGCTGAGCAGGGTGACGGACAGGTCCTCGTGGAGGGCCTTGAGGTAGATGGCCAGATTGGTGGCCAGGGTGGTTTTGCCGACGCCGCCCTTTTCGCTCGAGATGGTGACAATGTACGGTGCTGCCATAAGGTTTCCTCATCAGTTCAATTCGCCTATATATAGGGGGAAGTGAATGAAAAGTCAAATAAAAACCATAAGATATGGGACGTTACCGCGTGACTGACGGGATTTCGAAACTGACCGTCAGCGGCCTGGTGGCACTCCTCCAGGAGGTCGTGGAGACCAATTTCGTGAGCGTGACCGTGGAAGGCGAGATCTCGAATTTTTCCGCCCCGGCGTCCGGGCACTGGTATTTCACTCTCAAGGACAGCGGTGCCCAGCTGCGCAGCGTCATGTTCCGCAGTCGCAATCGGCTGGTGGATGCCCGGCCGCGGGACGGTCTGCAGGTGGTCTGCTCAGGGACTGTGACGGTTTACGTTGCACGCGGCGAGATGCAGCTGGTCGTGGAGAGTATTACGCAAGGCGGCCAGGGGCAGCTTCAGGCGGCATTCGAGGCTCTCAAGGCGAAGCTTGCTGCCGAGGGTCTGTTTGCCGAGGCGCGCAAGCGCCCGCTGCCGGTATCGCCGCAAGCGGTCGGTATCGTCACGTCGGCAACCGGTGCGGCGATTCACGATATGCTCAACGTTCTCCAGCGGCGGGCTCCCGAGGTCCACCTGCTGCTGAGGCCGGTCAAGGTCCAGGGTGACGGGGCGGCCGCGGAGATTGCTGCCGCGATAGATGATTTGAACCGTTATGGCGGGCTGGACGTCCTGATTGTCGGCCGCGGCGGTGGCTCACTGGAAGACCTGTGGGCCTTCAACGAGGAGGTCGTCGCCCGGGCCATTGCCCGCTCGGGGGTCCCGGTGATCTCGGCCGTTGGTCACGAAACGGATTTTACCATCGCCGACTTCGTCGCCGATCTGCGTGCGCCGACACCGAGCGCGGCGGCCGAACTGGTTGCCAAGAACCGTCAGGAGATCGAGGCCCATCTCGACCATCTCATCATCAGGCTGCAATCCCGTGTCGGCCAGTTGCTCGGGCTGGTGGCCGAGCGGCTTGCCGGTCTGGAAAGCCGGCTCAGGCTGGCTGCGCGTGACTTTGCCGAACTGCCCGACGCCATTGCCGATCTCGAGCAGCGCCTGGTGCTGGCGATGCGTGCCCTGATGCGCCAATATGCGGATTGCCTGGGGATGGCCGCCGGCCGCCTGGATGCCTTGTCGCCGCTTTTGCAGCTTGAACGGGGTTACGTTATCGCCAGTCGTGAGCCGGGCTGTTCCGGCCTGGTCTCCACGGCAGATCTCAAACCGGGCGATCAACTCTGGCTGCGTTTTGCCCGCGGTCAGGCGGGTACGCGCGTGGAGGAGGTTGACCCATGAAGCGCTTGTGGCTCTCCCTTGCCATTGTTCTGGTCTGGGCATGGCCTGCCTGGTGTGATGACTTGAGCCTGGTGTCGCCGCAGGTTTACAACGGCGAAGCGGCCATGCTGCGCTGGCAGGGTGAACCCCTCTCTTTCGGGGTTGTCCGCTACAGGGACAAGGTCGTCTATCTCTATGCCGATCCCCTGGGGGCCGTCGCCCTGCTGCCGGTCGGCCTTGATACCGCTGCCGGCGACTATCCGCTGCTTGCCGCCCTGGTTGACAGACAGGGGCAGACCCGGTTCCGGGAACTGGTGCTGCACGTTGAACACAAGGCCCGCCCTGAAGAACACTTGTCTCTGCCGAAACGCATGGTGTCACCGTCGGCAGAGGATCTCGCACGCATCAATCGGGAAAGTGCCCTGCTCAACGAAACCTTCACGGGGCAAACTCCCCGGCTCTGGACGACTTTCGCACGACCGGTCGACGGCCCGGTCAGCAGCGTCTTCGGCAAGCGCCGGTATATGAACGGCCAGCCGAAGGCACCGCACGGTGGCACCGACTTCCGCGGACCCCAAGGAACCCCGGTCCACGCCATCAGCAATGGCCGCGTGGCCCTGGTCTCGGAGATGTTCTACACTGGACAAACCGTCGTCGTCGATCATGGCGAGGGGTTGTATTCGCTGTATGCCCACCTCTCCAAGGTTTTGGTCGAAGAGGGCCACACTGTCCTCAGAGGTGATGTCCTCGGCAAGGTCGGCAGTACCGGCCGATCGACCGGCCCTCATTTGCACCTCACCGTCAAGCTCCTGGGAGAGCGGGTTGACCCGCTGGCCCTGCTGGAAATTATCAAGCAATAAAGAAGCTTGACACAACACCACGAGCGTGGTGTTTTACAGATGAAAGGAAGCGCGCATGCCGGACAAGACGACATTCGAAAAAGCGCTGAATAACCTGGAAGAGGCCGTTGCCCGCCTGGAGAAGGGGCAGATGCCCCTTGACGAGGCCCTGGATTGTTTTGAGGCCGGCGTGCAGAGCGCCAACCTTTGCCGCAAGAAACTGCAGGCCGTGGAAACCCGCATTGAAACGCTGATGAAAAAAGTCGACGGCTCCCTTGTCGCCGAGCCTTTTGGCGAGGGCCATAACCAGGACCAGGACTGACACGTTTTATGGTGCTTAAAGATTATCTTCGCGACCGGTCCACACTGGTGGACAGTGCCCTGGACCGCTGGCTGCCTGGTGAGAAGCACCTCCCTTATTCACTGCACCAGGCCATGCGCTATTCGGTTTTTGCCGGTGGCAAGCGTTTACGGCCGATCCTGATGGTCGCTGCCAGCGAAGCGGTTGGCGGCTCAGCCGGACAGGTCTTGCACGCAGCCTGTGCCATGGAGATGATTCACACATATTCCCTGATTCATGATGATCTGCCGGCCATGGATAACGATGATTTCCGCCGCGGCCGGCCAACCAACCACAAGGTCTTCGGCGAGGCCGTGGCCATCTTGGCCGGTGACGCCCTGCTGACCGAGGCCTTCCGCTTGCTGGCGGATGCCGAAGCCAACCGGTCGACACCGCCGGAGACGGTCCTGAGGGTCATCGAACTGGTGGCCCGCTACGCCGGATCACAGGGGATGGTTGGCGGCCAGGTCGTTGATATGGAATCTGAGGGTCAGGAGGTCGATTTCCCGACCCTGGAATATATCCATACCCACAAAACCGGTGGTTTGATCCTGGCTTCGGTCCAGGTCGGGGCCCTGCTCGGCGGCGGGGATGAAAAACAGTTTGCCGCCTTGAGCCGCTTCGGCGGCGCCGCCGGGCTGGCATTTCAGATAGCAGATGATATTCTGGACGTGGTCGGTGATCAGGCTGAGCTCGGCAAGAATGTCGGCAGCGATCAGGCCCGCGGCAAGGCAACTTATCCGGCCCTGCTCGGCCTCGCCGAGGCGCGGCAGCGCGCCAAGGAGCTTTGCGACATTGCCGTAGAAGCACTGACTCCGCTGGGTGCGGCTGCAGACCCCCTGCAGACGCTGGCCCGCTACATTGTCGAGCGCAACTCTTGAAGCAATATACGTGGTGGACATGACCGAGATATTAAAGCAGGAAAATCCGATAGCTGCACTGAAAACCCTTCCCGAAGGAGAGCTCCCGCGGCTTGCCGAGGAGCTTCGCGACGTTATCGTCAAAACCGTGGCCCGGACCGGCGGACATCTGGGCAGTTCTCTCGGAGTGATTGAGCTGACCATTGCCCTGCACCGGGTATTCACGACTCCCGAAGATAAAATTGTCTGGGATGTCGGCCACCAGGCCTACGCCCACAAGCTCCTGACCGGCCGTTACGACCGGTTCCACACCTTGCGGCAGCTGGACGGTCTCAGCGGCTTCCCCAAGCGCGAGGAGAGCCCCCACGACTGCTTCAATGTCGGGCACGCCAGCACCTCGATTTCTGCGGCCCTGGGCATGGCGACCGCCCGGGATGCCATGGGGGGCAAGGGCAGGGTCGTGGCTGTCATCGGCGACGGCTCGCTGACCGCCGGCCTGGCGTTCGAAGCGCTCAATCATGCGGGGCACCTGAAAAAGGACCTGCTGGTGATCCTCAACGACAACGAGATGTCGATTTCGCCGAACGTCGGTGCGCTCTCGTCGTTTTTCAGCCGCCAGCTGACCTCGGA
>JAHEEU010000036.1 GCA_024640545.1 Geobacteraceae bacterium | reverse complement strand
GCCATAAAAAAGGCCGCTCTCATCTGAGAGCGGCCTTTTGATCTGCTGCTGGTCAAGCCGTCAATGGGCTTCTTCTTCCTTCATGAATGCCGGGAAGATTTTGTTCAGGAACCAGAAAATCACGAATGGCGTGATCATGACCAGAATCGCGCCACCCAAACCTTCCCTGAAGGTCTCCCAGTCGTGGGGGATGATCGGCATATGGTAATGCATGAACCCGGCAAAGCTCAGGGAGAAGGCCTGCCCGCCGATGACGACGTTCCAACGCATCATGAACACCCCGAACATGACCAGTACGGTGGCGATGGTGGTCCGACGGACGGTTCGGTTGGGGAGCACCATGAGCAGGAAGGGCAAGGCGTTGCCCAAAGCATACTGCATGATGAAGATCTTGTTGAAGTCGCGCTCCATGATGACCTCGCGCAGGATGTCCCAGGATTTGACCTGGGTGTAGCCGCGGAAGATCAGGTCGAGAATCTCGAGGGTGA
Organism: Geobacteraceae bacterium; assembly: GCA_024640545.1. Taxonomy (GTDB): domain Bacteria; phylum Desulfobacterota; class Desulfuromonadia; order Desulfuromonadales; family BM103; genus JAHEDT01. The sequence continues at coordinate 18,831 of JAHEEU010000036.1, read as the reverse complement.
TGGCGGCGATCATGAAATAGAGCAGATAATTGGAGACAATATTGATCTCCTGCTGCTCGGCAGACTGCAGTTCCTCGAGGCTAGGTGCGTTGGGATCCTTGCTCCAGCGGCTCAGCCTGCGCTTGGCCAGGAACTTGCGAATCTCCATGGTGATGACGTAGCAGAGGATGCAAAGGGCGATCCCGGAGACGACCGCAGAGCAGATGAAGATGACCGGCATCAGCGGGGTCATCCAGAGGGCGTTGGCCTTGACCGAACCGAAGATGAAACCGGCGTAGCCGTGCAGGAAGCAGGCTACCGGGATGCCGAGCGCGGCAAGTTTCTTGACCGCCTTGTGATCCTTTTCCACGGCTTCGTGACTGATATCCGTGGCGCCGAGGGTCAGAATCTTGAAGAAGTTCATGCGCAGGGTGTCAAGGCCGCTACGCTGCGGTTGCGCCGCGAGGGCCTGGGTGGTCAGGACGAAATGCTTGCGATATTCGAACCAGAGCTCCGAGGCAACAATGAAGGCATAAGCCATGAAGACGATGCCGAAGGCTGAGATCGCCGAAGTGAAATGCGGCGTCATCATGACATGAATGCCGCGAAGCGGCTGCTGCAGGTGCAGCAGCAACGGCATCATCGCCACCGGCAGCAGGGCAAAGGAGAAGACCAGGGAAAAACGGGCGATTTCCTTGAGCTGCTTCACTCCGAACACGTGATAGAGGGACGAAAGGACAAAGGCACCGGCGACCAGGCCGGTCATGAAAGGGTACATGACGATCTGGATCGACCAGTAGACATACTCATTGGGGAGAACGAAAAGTTCCTTGACGGTCCAGAGCTCTCCGTGAACGTGCATAACTTGCTCAACCATGATTAGCGCACCTCCGAGGCGAGGCCGATGTAGAAGGCCTGGGGCTTGGTTCCGAATTCGTCTTTCAGGACCCCGACACGTTCATTGAGGATGACCTGTGTCACCGGGTCGTTGATATCCTTGATGTTGCACATCTTGCGCGCTCCGAACGGGCAGGCGTTGACGCAGGCGGTTTCCAGCCCCTTGGTGATGCGGTGGTAGCAGAAGGTGCACTTGTCAACCACCTTGAGTTCCGGGTGGAAAAAGCGGGCACCGAAAGGACAGGCCATGATGCAGTAGCCGCAACCGATGCACCAGGAGCGGTCCACCAGGACCGGACCGTCATCGGTCTTATAGGTGGCGCCGACCGGGCAAACCTGCGTGCACGAAGGTGTTGCACAATGGTTGCAAAGCTTCGGCACGAAAAACGCCTTGCCGACGTTGTCCGGGTCGACGTCCTCGTAACCCAGGTGTTCACCGAGGTCGATCCTCGCGTCGATAAAACCATTCAGTGCGGCTTTCGGGCTGTCGATGTAGCGGCGGTCGTCCTTGGTGTAGACATAACGCTCAACCCAGGTGCGGCTGACATTGGCCTCGAAAGGAATGTCGTTTTCGGTTTTGCAGGCCTTGACGCAGAAGCCGCAGCCGACGCAGGAATAGGTGTTGATCAAAAACGCCCAGTGGATATCCGGGTTGGCGGCCAGAACCTCTTTCGGATCAATGAACTCAAGGGCCGAGAGAGGGACCGAGGCGCCGGCAATGGCAACAATCGTGTTTTTCATGAAATCACGCCTCTTCATAACTACATATCCTCCAATCTCGGGTTGTGCGGGTTATGACAGTCGATGCAGTCTTCGCCGACGTTGTGCTCATTGGGGTCAATGCCTGGAATGCGCTTACGTTCACTGGTGGTGTAGGGCAGCAGGGTGTGGCAGCGCAGGCAGAGATCCCGGCTTCTGTCGATCTCCAGGAGTTCCGGGTCATCCGGGTGATCGAGTGCCGGCCCGTGACAGTTTTCACAGGGGATGATGCCGTGGAGGTCCGTGGTGCGGATATCGACCTCATCGCCATGGCATTCCCCACAGTATTCATGCATCTTCTGTTTGCCAGTATCCTGGTACTTGAGCGGCTGGTCCTTCCAGACTTGCTCGTTGTCCTTGTTGTGGTAGCTGTACATGAACCCGTATTCGCCTGAGCCGAAATTTCCCGGAACGTAAACCTCCCGGAACAACAGGATTGCGGCGACAATGCCAATGACCACGTACAGTGGTCGCCAAACATGATTTTTCACAGTCGTCTCCCTCTCTTCCCTTAAATTCTCTCTACCCAAGAGTTCAATAGAGTTATAGAACTGCCAGCCATGAGTTGATGTCGGCAGGTCTGAAGCTTCGATTACCCGTTATGATACAACCCCGCAACCATATGACAGGTGCCGCTGGTTTTCAACGGAAACCCGGCCTTGGGCCAGTAGCCTCGAGGCTCGGGTCCCGGTTTATGTTTTGGCTTTCTTCCCTGGTTTTCCGGTCGGTTCCCCTTCAGAATCCGTGACCAGTCTGTCACGGTCAGCCTTGCGCAGGAAGAACAGGTTGTCGCCGATGTGAAAGCCGACGCCGTCCTTGGCGACATGAAAGTCGCCATTCATGATCGGGATCGCCACGCGCAGCAGCATGGTGAAGACAAACAGCCCGGTCGCCCAGATGCCGATGGCAAGGGACATCTCCATGCCCGTGGGAACATATTCATAGATTTCGTGAAGCACGTCAGGGACGAAGCCGGGGATAACCAGGCCCATCCCTTTTTCTATGTAGACCCCGATGAAAATCAGTACGCAGCCAAGCACCAGGGTGGTGTTGTTACGGCGCGTGTCAGGGATCAAAAAGATCATGAAAGCAGAAAAGTTGAAGAGCATGGCGGTCCAGATCCATGGGACCAGCGCCGAATGCCCATGCAGACCCTGGAGCAGATACTGCATCGGAGCCAGATGAATGGTGCCGGTGTAATATTCCTTGAAGATCTCGGAACCCAGCAGGAAGAGGTTGATGAACATCGCATAGGCGATCAGCTCGGCAATCTTCTGAATCGCTTCGTCCTTGATCTGGAAGCGGGTGTACCTGCGGATCAGCAAAAAGACCAGGATCATGAACGCCGGGCCCGAACAGAAAGCCGAGGCCAAAAAACGCGGAGCCAGAATCGAAGCATTCCAGAACGGTCGTGCGCCAAGGCCGTTGTAAAGGAAGGCGGTAACCGTGTGAATTGAGATGGCGGCCGGAATCGAGAAGAGCAGCAAGGGCGTCATGAACTTCTTGTTCGGCTCCCGTTGGTAATAAAGGTTGTAGAGATAATAAACGGCAATGGTCAGGTTGAGGACCAAGTAGGTGTTGAGGACCGCCACATCCCAGGCCAAGAGCGACTGCGGAAAATTCAGGATGCCGACGAAAGGGATCAGGTGCCAGAAGCGATCCGGGCGACCGATATCGACCGTCACGAACAGCAGGCACATGACGATCGCTGAAACAGCCAGTAATTCTCCAAGCAGGGCGATTTCCTTGATCGGCTTCCAGTTGTAGACATACGCCGGTATGACCAGCAGAACCGCCGCCGCCGCGACGCCGACCAGGAAGGTAAAGTTGGAAATGTAAAACCCCCAGGAAACCTGGTCGCGCATGTTGGTGACGATCAGCCCGTCGGTGAGCTGCACCACGTAGGTCAATGCACCGACAACCATCAGGATGAGCAGGCTGGCCACCCAGCAGTAGTAAGCCGTGCTTCCCCGTGCGGTCAGGACCAGAGTCCCTTTGAAGAAATTCCAGATGTTTTTCATCAGGCTACTCCCAAGAATTAGGTCGCATAGAAATAGAAGAATTTCGGCTGTGTATTGAGGTCTTCCTTGAGGATGAAGACCCGTTTGTTCTCGATCAGGTAACGCATCTCACCCTTCGGGTCGAGCAGGTTGCCAAACTTGCGTGCGCCCACGGGGCAGATCTCCTGGCACGCCGGGTAGCGTCCGGGCTGCTCACGGGTCCGCTGGATGCAGAAGGTACACTTCTCGACCACGCCGGTCGGCCGCGGGCGGTTGCCCAGGTAATGGGTCTCCGGGTTCATCTCCTCTTTCGGCAACTTACTCTTGGACCAGTTGAAATGCCGGGCGCCGTAAGGGCAGGCGGCCATGCAGTAGCGGCAGCCGATGCACCAGTTGTAGTCGACCACGACGATACCGTCATTCTCCTGCCAGGTCGCCTGGACCGGGCAGACTTTCGTGCAGGGAGGATTCTCGCACTGCTGACATTGCACCGGCATGTAGAAGTGCCCCTCCTCCGGGACTTCAGCCGGATTATAGTAGTGTTCCGCATATTCCAGGGCGACGCCTTTTTCCTTGTCGAGGCGCAGCACGCGAATCCAGTGAATCTGGGGCTCCCGGGACTGGTTGTTCTCCTCGACGCAGGCGTAGACACAGCGCCGGCAGCCGATGCAGCGGGACAAGTCGAGGCCGTAGCCGTATTTGACCCCCTCGATCGGCAGAGTTGCTTTCACAGTGACCTGCTTGCCGTATTCCTTGCTGTATTCACTCTCAAGCCGGGCCAGCACCTTCTGGAGTTCGTTTCTGTCCAGTTCCCGGAAATTCTTCTGAAAAAAGGCCTCCCATACCGATGCCGAGGCATTGGGGGCCGGCAGGGCCAGGACGCCGACGCCAACAGCAAGGCCCTTGAGGACTTTGCGTCGTGATTTCTGGAAGGCATGGTTGTCACACTGGGGTTTGTTGCTCATATGTTATCTCCTCTAAAGAGGTTGCCGTTCTGTCGTCATCAATTGTGTCCTGAAGCCTCCACGACCCCCTGACGGTTGAGATTCTCGGGGCGTACCGGCGGCGGCAGCGGCTGTAAAGATTTAAATCGCGGGCTGTGTGGGTTGTGGCAGTGTGCGCAGAGCAGATACTGCTTTTCACCATTCCAGTAACCGGTGCGCTTACCGTGGATGCCGACTTTCCAGTCGCGCAGTTTGTCGCCATGGCATTGACCGCAGAGCCGATAGGATTCGGTGAAGGGGATCTCTTCGCCAGACACCAGGCGCAACTTGTCCCGGTCGTTGAGGTTGTGACAGTCCAGACACCAACGCTGCCCCTCGGCGTGCTCGAGGACGATGTCGTCGTGCATTTCGACCAAGTCGCGCCGTTGTGGGTTTGGCTCCATGTCTGCATGGCAGTCGGAGCAGGGAAAGATCCCCTCGGAAAATGGTGGTGGGGGTACAGGGAAGACGGTCCCCTCGTCAGCCCGCCTCTTGTAGCGTTCAACCTTTTCCTGGACAACCAGATTACCATGACGGTCAAAGAACTTTTCGACCTGAGCTGCCGAGGCCAGGGTGGCACTAAATACAAGCACGCCAATGGCCAGAGATAGCGATCGCCAGACATGGATTTTCACGGGGCTCTCCTCCAGGTTAATAGAGATAGGCAAAAATAGTAAAACGAAGTTTTGTTATTAGCATGAGACTTTGCCATTTGTCAAATATACAGAGCGCAGTTGTGCAGAATTTTTCAGGGAAATTTTTGCGTAAAATACCAGAGAATAGCTGTCCAAATCATTAGTTCTTATTATTAATGAAGCCTTCATTTTTGTTTTACTCAGTGAATCTTGACATTTAATGGGAAATAAAATACTGTTTTACTCACTCTTTGAGGAAACGCCCGGCAGGAAGGCTTGTTTCTCCCCTGTCGTACATGGGGCGAGCCCTGTCGAACCGCATCCTGACGGCGGCTATGGCGCGCTGACCAGACTCAGCCGCCAGGGTAAATTGGCAACAGCTGTATTTTCTGCACACATTCTATTGGGTTTGCATGGTGCGAGGTGCTCATGGCGGAATCGTCTGCCGATCTGGAGAAGAGAGTCGCTGCTCTTGAGGAGCAGCTTGCGGAATTAACCAGGACCGTTGACGCATTGCATGCCGGGCGCGGAGAAGGCCTTTCTGCCGAGCGTGGAGTCAGGCAAAAAGCTCCGCGTAAGCCGCCTGCCCAGGGTGGCACCTCCGAAGAGATTCTCTCCTGGGTTGACAAATCCTACATCCTGTCGCGCGTCGCCACGACCAGCTTTATCGTCGCTGTTGCGGTCGCGCTGCGCAGCGCTGCCGACAGCGGCACCATCGACCTGCAGATCGGCTCTTTCGTCGGTATGCTCTATGCCTTGGGGTTGATTATGTATGGCTGGTTTGCCTACAAGGAAAAGAGTATCCAGGCGCCGGTTTTCATCCTCTGGGGAACCATCATCATGTGCAGCGTGTCGGTTGAGGCGCACCGGGTCTTCGACACGGTTCCTGCGGAACTCGCTTATGTGGCGATGGCCGTAATGGGGTTGGTCGCAACCATCATCAGCCGCGTGCATCATGTTGCCCTGCCGGTTTTTGTCGGCACGCTCGGCATGAGCTTCGGCAGTTTCGCCCTCGATTACCCGAGTCCCGTCTTCCCCTACCTGGTGGTCATCATGGGGCTGGCGAACCTCTTCGCCACTTATGCAACCCGTCTGCTTCGGGCGTCCTGGCTGCGCTGGCTGCTGTTTGTCCTGACCCTCTTCATGATCCAGATCTGGGATTTGAAGCTGGCCATCTATCTATCCAAGTTGAGCCCGGAGAATCTCGAATTCTCGGTGCAGGGCCTGTTGCCGTCGATCGGTTTCCTTGGGGTGGTCTTTGGCGGGATCGCCCTGCTGGGTGTGCTCGGCAAAGTCCAGGATAAGATCTCGAAGTTTGACGTGGTCCTGCCGGTCATCAATGTGTGCTGGGTTTATCTGGCCGCCAGTTACGCGATCAGGCAGGGGTTGACGACCTCGACAGCTTTCGGCTGGGTCGCCCTGGCCGCTGCGCTGGTGCACCTGGTGATTGCCTGGTGGCTGGTTCGCCGGAAAGAAGGCGGCGCCCTGGGGACGACCTCTTTCGCCATGGCCGGTGGCCTGCTGCTGGCTTTCGCGGCGCCGATGGCGGTCGGACATGCCGTGATCGGCTCGGCGCTGGTGGCACTGCTTGCCGTCGGCATGGCCTGGACCTCGGTGCGCTACGGCAATCTCGGTCTGCGCCTGACGTCCTACCTGCTCCAGTTCTATGCCTGTTCAGCGCTGGTTTCCCTGCTCTGGACCACTGACGGCACCAAGCCTTCCGTGGTCGGCGCCCTCTCCTCGGGTCTGCTCTCCCTGATCGCCTTTTTCCATTACTTCTGGGCGCGCAATCACCCCATGGTTCCCGGAGAGACCTTAATGCACAGGCTCAACAAGGGCGACCGGGGGGCGAGCGTTCTGTTGATCGCCGCCTTGTTCAGCGGTTTTTTCACCATGCGGGTCGGCATCTACCAGACCCTCGACTTCCTGCACTCGGCGACCCACAGTGCCTTCGGCGGCGCGCAATCGGTCCTGATCAATGTGACCGCCGCGGTCCTTATCTGGCTGAGCCTGATGCGGCGCAACAAGGAGTTGCGCAATGTGGCCATCGTGATCACGGTGATCGGCGCCGGCAAGGTGTTCCTGATGGACATGGTGCAGTTGAAGGGGATGCCGCTGATGATCAGCGTCTTCACGTTCGGGCTGGTTGCTGCGCTGGCGTCCTTTGTCCTGGGCCGCTGGAACAAGCTGTCTGATCCGGCATCCAAGCCCGGCGGCGGCGAGGGCGAAGATTAAAGCTGCCGCCGGCAGAGTCTTTTTCAGACGCTCAATACCCCGCAGCGGGCCTCTCGGAAACGGCTCAGTTGTGCGAACCCAACCCAGCGCCTGCCGGCGTTTTACGCAGACTCAAACTGAAAAGGCGCCCGCTGTTGCGGGCGCCTTTTTTATGGCTTTATGGGTTTGTCGGCTTGATTACCAGACCGAGTCGAGCTGTGACATGGCCTTCTTGAAATCGGCCTCGACACTGTCGAGGATGGCGGTGGCATAATCATTGTTATGGACGCCGTCGGTGCCATCGCTGCGCACGAACTTGAGGTTGCGGATCGCCTTCTCGTAAGTTTTCCAGACTTCGGCGGTGTTGCGTTTGGCGGCGTCGGCATCGACCAGGGCGGCTTCAACTTCAACACGCTGCAGCTTGAGTCTTTCGATGTGGGCCTTGGTCGTTTCCGACCACTCCTGATAAATATTCGTGTACTCCTGATCCTGGTGGCAGTCGGAGCAGGTCGAGGAAGAAGGCCTGTAAACACCCTTGGTCACGCCGGTATGGCAGTCTGTGCAGGTCATCTCCGCCGCCTCGCCGTACATCAGGCTGGGGGTTTCTTCGACGTCTGGCACTCCGACCCCTTCATTCATGGCAACCTGGGCCTCGTGGCAGACATTGCAGTCAGCCATCTGCGGAGCGTCATCGCCGGCATCGGCATGGCAGGTCAGGCAGAAGTTCATGCGATCGGTTTTCGTCGCGGGGTTGTGTACAACGCCGAAATGACAGTCGCGGCAAGTCAGGTCGAATTCATTGATATGCAAGTTGTGATCGAAGTGGATGCCGCCGACGAAGGTGTCCTGCATGATATCTGCCAGACCTTTACGTTCACGGAACGCGGGGTTGACCACGTCATCGAGCATGCGCATGTTGACGAGTTTCATCGGACCCTTGGTGGTTTCACGAACCGCCTTATTGCCTTCATCTGAGTGACAGTAGAGGCAGTGCCATGAGGGCACCAGGTTCTCGTGCGGATTCGACAGGATCTCCAGCTTTTCCTCCTTTGAGATGGTCAACTGCATGTAAGTGTCCCTCAACCCGCCCAATTTGGCCTTGGCATAACCGACTACGCCGGGGCGGCCGTGACAGTCGAGACAGGAGACGCCGGCATCACCATGGGCGGAGTGCTCCCAGGAGTCGACTTCGGCCAGGGGGCCGAAGCCTTGGGCCGGGTGGCACAGGTGACAGAATTCAGGCTCCGAGGTCATATGGAGAATCTGGATGTTAATGAAGCCGAACACTACGACGAACACCACCGAAATGATGGTAAAGATGACAATGTGTCGCTTGCACCAGTCAAATATGCTTTTCAACATGATTCGCACCTCTGTATTTTTTACGATTAAAACTCTGCAGCAAATGAAGGATTAATCCTCGCCGAGCCACCGTATGATACACATTTTCCAAATGAATGCAACAGAAAGGTTGTATACAGTATGCACTTTACCGGGCCGTTTGCCGGAGAGGGCCCGTGTTTGCGGGGTTTTAAAAAAAACGGGGCCGCCAATCGGCAGCCCCGGGAAAAAGCAGGGTCTTGCAGCAGGTCGGCCTAGTGGCCGCTGCCTCCCATGAAGGCGAAGATCATCAGGAACATACAGGCTATGCCGGTGAACAGCGCGATATAGCCGAACGCCTTGAGACAGAAGTCGTAAACCGGTCCGCTGACTTTCTTGCAGACGAACTCTTCGGTAATCCCTTCCGCTTCGTAGCGGCGCCACTGGTCACCGCGTTCCTCGATGAATTCCTCCTTGGCCATCTGGCCGTTGAAGATAACGAAGTCCATCGGGAACTTCTCCGGCCGGCCATGGGTATTGTAGAAGTGAACAGTGAAGATGAAGCCGGTTGCCAACAGGGCCTCGTCAGAGTGCACGATCGTGGCGACATTGAACATCCACCCCGGCAGGAAGTAGCCGAAGAATTCCGGGAACCAGAGCATCAACCCGGACCCGCCGATGGCGAACATGCCCCAGAAGACCGCGAGGAAGTCAAATTTTTCCCAGTAGGTCCAGCGCTCGAAGGTCGGCTTCGGCCCGAGGAACAGGAACCAGCGGACCATGCCGACGACATCGCGGATATCGCGCAGGTTCGGGCAGAGTGAGTCGGGGCCGAACAGGCGGGTGAGCCACATGTCGCCCGGGCTCTTCTTCTTGCGCAGGAAGAGGAAGTCGAAACTCAGGATGAGAGCCGACATGAAGTAATAGAATGTCAGGATCGCGCAGCCGCGGTGAATCAGGCCGGCATAGTAAGTGCCGCCGTAGAAATCCATCATCGACATGGCCCAGCGCTGGTCGGCAAATTTAAGTGGCAGACCAGTCAGCGTCAGGCCGAGGAAGCTGACGATGACCGTCAGGTGCAGGAAGATATGGCGCGCTTTGAAGCGCACGTACTGTTTGTGCGGCTCGCTGATATGGTGCTCGCCTTTGCCCTGGTGCTGAGAGGCAATTCTCTGGCGGTTTTCGACGAAGCCGCGAATCATCCACAGCAGGGTGTGAATCCAGAAGACGGCAAAGGTGCCGACCAAAAGGCCGGTCATGCCGACAAAAGTATAGTTCAGGATCGGGTATTTTTCCCGGTCGTGCATGTCGCCATGGGAATAGAACTCGGCGAACAGTGGGGTGGCGTTCGGGTGGCACTGGGCGCAGGTGCCGGTCAGGTTCGCCTCGTTGACGCTGGACATCGGGTCGTCTTTGGGCAGCACGTTATGCGCGGTGTGACAATCGGCGCAGCCGGCGACCTTGTCAGGCGAGCCGAGCTTGAAGTTCTTGCCGTGGTAGCTGCTCATATAGGTTTCGACCGCGACGTTAAAGACGCCGTTGCGCGCCATCATCTCGTGGTCGGCATGACAACTCAGGCAGACCTTGGTGTGGAATTCGCGGTTGATATGGCTGTCGGAGGCGCCCAGCTGCTCGATCTTGTGCAGGCCGTGGCAGTCGTTGCAGGATGCCGAGTCCTGGTTGCCGGCCATGACCGACTTGCCGTGGACCGATGTCAGGTAGTCCTCGTGGTCGTCGTGGCAACTGGTGCATTTCGCGATGACCTTCTTCTTGTCACTTTTCCAGTAGGTGTGAGTGTGAATGTCGCTATGGCAGTCCGCGCAGGATACGTCGTTCAACTTGTGAACACTCGAATAATGCTCGCTGGTCTCCTTCTTGTGGCAGCGAACACACTTCGGTTCTCCGGGCATGACCTCGCCGGAGATGTGGGCATCAAGTGAGGTCACTTCTACGTGGCAGCTGGTGCAGGCGTTGGTGCCGTGCACTGAGGCTCCGTAGGCAACCGGTGAGACCACGTCTTCATGGCATTCCAGGCAGACTTCGGGAGCGATGGCCATGCCGCTTTCCGCCTGAGCCGGTGAGCCTGGCATGAGCAGCCCCATGGCCAGCAGCATAAAGGCAAAGATTCTACAACTCATAAGTTGACCTCCTGATGATCATCTGTTGTCTCAAGCCGGGAATCTGCCGGAATCATTACAAGAAAAGTCCCGTTTGCAGTGATGAAAAATAGAAAAAATTGAATAAATTGATGATGTTGCACGACAGCACTTTGTATACAATATAAGATTAAAAAACGTTTATCATAAGCGGGATTAAAAGTCAATCGTGAAAATATATTAAGTAATAAATATAAATGTTCTGCCTAAAAAGTGATTGCATGGCTGCATGGCTGCGCTTAATATGCCCACATCAAGAGGTTTCAAGGAGTCGTCGAATAATGAGTAGCTGGCGGGGCTGGATTTGGGCTGGACTGGCATTGAGCCTGTATGTTTTCGGTGGCCTGCTGATCATGGCCGGACTGGTGATGATTGGTATCCTGGGAGCCCAGGACCTGTGGGGATTGGGAGAAGCGCGCGGCATGGGTTACCTGGCTTTCTTTGTTGGCATCGTCCTCTCCGTCATGGGGGTGCTGATCATGAGGATCATGCGCAATCGTGGGGTGGCCTGAACGGCTGGCAGAAAAGCTCGCTTGCAGGGCCGGAAACAGGAGGGTGCGTGTGACTGTTGTCAGGTGTTGCCGGGGCGCTGGGATAAAAAGCAAAAGGGAGCGGCCGGATGGCTGCTCCCTTTAAGTTTCTGCTGAAAAGACCGACTTACTTGTTGATCAGCTGCACAACAGTTTCGGTGAAGGGGTTGGCGAAGAGAATGATCATGGCAACGACGAACACGTAGATTGCCAGGGACTCGATCATTGCCAGACCGATCAGCATGATGGTCATGATCTTGCCGCTTGCGCCGGGGTTGCGGGCAACGCCTTCAACCGCCTTCTGGATGGCCAGACCCTGACCGATACCGGTTCCGAAAGAACCGAGGCCCATGCCGATACCGGCCGCGATAACACACCAAGCGAAAAATTCCATGTAACTACTCCTTTTCGGTTTTCTGTTTTCCTATACGGTATAGGACGCAAACCCGGGACATCCGGGTTTAGTGAGCTTCCTCGAGCGAACCGGCGATGTAAATCATGGCCAGCAGCATGAACACGAAAGTCTGAATGAATGCGACCAGCACGCCCATCAGCATCATCGGCAGCGGCAGCAGGAAAGGCACCAGGCCGAAGAAGATCATCAGCACGATCTCGTGGCCGTACATGTTGCCGAAGAGACGCAGGGTCAGGGAGAGGGGCCTTGCCAGGTGGCCGACGATCTCGATCGGCACGATGAGCGGGGCCAGCCAGATGACCGGGCCGCAGAAATGCTTGAAATAACCGATGCCGTGCTCCTTGACGCCGATGATGTGGGTCATGGCGAACACGGTCAGGGCCATGGCGGCATTGGTGTTGAGATTGGCCGTCGGCGGAAAGAACCCCGGGATCAGGGCGATTAGGTTCGAAGTCAGGATGAAGAAGGCAATGGTGGCGATCAACGGGAAGTAGGCTTTCCCCTTGGGCCCCATGGTCTCCTCGATCATGTTCTCGATGCTGTCAATCACCGGCTCGAAAAAATTCTGCAGGCCGGTAGGCACCGTTTTGATGTTGCGCTTGACCAGAACAGCCACGAGGATCAGCAGCGCCATAACCAGCCAGGTGTAGGTGACATGGTTGCCTATGTGCAGGTGCAGCTGGAGTTCGAGCCACTCGAGGAAAATAAACGGATGTGTCATGGTACCAAAAGCCTCCTCTACTTAAAGGCGCGTTGTACTGTGATCCAGAACAAGTTGATGACCACAACCGAAAGGCCGACTAGCAAGCCGACGGTGTGGATTTTCACGACTGCGATTAACACGGCGAGGACCAGTACCAGTGCCGCGAGCCTTACCAGGTACCCGAACTGGTAACGAAACCGGGCCCCGCCGGTGGGCTGCTCAAGTAGCCGGCCGAGTGAGCGCCGCATCCAGAGAAAGCCACCGATTGCAACCAGCCCGCCACACAGGATCCCTATGCTCAGGGCCGGGTCGCCGAAGGGCAGGCTGCCCAATATCAGGATGGCCAGAACGATCCAGTTGCGCCGACTCATGAGGGCCGGCAACTGGTCAAGCTGGTCCATCGTCCCTCTGGTCCTGTTTTTCTTCCTGTTCCTGGTCGCGCAGGGCTCGCCTGGTCAGAATGAAGATGTTGCGGAAGCCGGAGGCGATGCCGAAGCCCAGCCAGGTAATGGTCATCCACGGCTTGGTGTCGAGCCACTTGTCCAGATATATGCCGATGAACAGGCCGATGAAGGACGCCGCCACCATAGATATCCCGACACTCGATAAAAAGCTCAGGGATTTGAAAAGTTGGCGTTTATCGTCGGCCATAGATAATTTGTATACAGAGTCCACCTAGAGTTAAAGCCCACCTTAGATAGCACAGGGTTTTCGGAGTGTCAACCGGTTTTCTGGCCTTTTCCCGGGGCTCCCAGGCTGGAGTCTGCCCTGATAATGCAACAAAGAGGGTTTACAAAAAAAAACCGGCGGAGTATCTTTTCTTGTTAAGATAGTATCCCCGGCGCCGAAATATGTCATCTCGGCGGAACAGCCGCCTGTCAACACCTGAACTTAACGAGAACTCTTCGGGGGCCTCGAGTTTCGTCAGAAGGAGTTACGCCAATGAGAAAATTGATTTTTGTGATGATCGTTTTGCAGGCTTGCCTGCTGCTGCCGGTCATGGCAATGGCTGAAGAAAGTGCCACACGTGCGGAAATCATTGAAATGTGCAAAAAGGCCGAGCTGCTGCTGCTGACCAACAAGGAAGCCGGCATCGCCGAAATCGCCAACCCCAATGGCCAGTTCGTCTGGAAGAACACCTATGTCTTCCTGATGGACTTTGACGGCAACATGCTGTCCCATCCCATGGTCCCCCAGTTGACGGAAAAGGGCCCCCTGTTCCATGTCTCAGACAAGAACAAGGATAAGCCCAAGATGATCTTTGTCGATTTCGTCAACATTGCCAGGGACAATGGCGAGGGCTGGATCTGGTACAAGTGGACCTTGCCGAACAGTCGTGAAGTGAGTGACAAGTTCACCTACATCCGCCGGGTCGGGTTCACCAACCTGCTGGTTGGCGCCGGGATCTACAAGTAATCATCCCGGTTCAGTTCGAATCATAGTAGATGGAACAGCAAGGGGCGCATCGAATTTGATGCGCCCCTTTGCTTATAGCTGCAGGCGATTAACGGTCGAGAGAGAGCAAAGTCAGCAGGCCAAAACCGATCATGGCGGCCAACGAAACCTGGTAGCCGTAGTAGGGCCAGGCCAGGCGGCCGGCTCTCTGTCGGCAGATCTGCCGGTAGGTCTTCAGGTGCTTGTGGACATGCCAGCGGATTTCGAAGAAACCGACCTTGATGCCGGCTTCGGCAAGGCCTCGCAAAACCAGGATCGAACAGATGAAGTTGAGCGAGCCGGTTGCCAGAAAGGCACAGAAGAGGTAGAGCGTCACAAAGTTCTCCGGGGTTTGTCCGGTCGTGCTGTCCCAAATCCTGCCCTGATCAGCGCACAACCACCTGTTGACCGGCGAAGTCGACCTTCTGCCCAGCGCGGATTTTGCAGCGTTTGCGCAGCTCCGGTTCGCCGTCGACCCTGACCTGGCCGTCGCCGACCAGCAGCTTGGCAATGCCGCCGCTCTCGCAGAGGCCGGTCGCTTTCAACAGGCTGTGCAGTTCGATGTAGTCGTGCCCGGCCAGGTCGAACTCAATCATGAGCTTTTCCGCCCGCCATGCCGGTTGCGCGGGGATTTCTTGCCGGTCGGCTTGAAGAATTTGCCCTCGCCACTCTTGGCCCCAGGCTTGCTTTTGGCCCTGGCGGCTCGGGTCGGGAACCGGTCGTCGGCAGGGCTGATCTGCAACTGCTGCCCGCAAATCCAGACTTTTTGCAGGTGGCGAAAAGTCGCCGAGGGCATGGTCTGGGGCAGGTCGACCAGGCAGTGGTCGTCGTATATCTTGATCTGGCCTATGTCACGGCTCTTGATGTTTGCTTCATTGGCGATGGCTCCGACGATATGCTTCGGCTCTACGCCGTGAATCCGGCCGACTTCTACCCGGTAGCGCATCAGGTTGCCGTCTCTCGCAACAGGAGCGCGCCCGACAAAGGGCGATTCGTCCTCCTCCAGGCCCTCCGGTTCTTCGCCTCCGCCTTCAGCGAACTGCAGCGGCTTGTCCTTCTGGACCAGGTAGGCGAGCGTGGCAGCCAGCCTGCGCAGGCCGACATCGTACTGGTGCTGATAGCTGTCGATCAGTTCCTCGTAAAATTCCAGGTCCTGGGATTCCATCGCCTCAGCGATCTGCTCCTTGAACAGGCCGATGCGACGGTTGGAAATCTCTTTGCGACTCGGCAGGCTCATGGCCGTGATCGGCTGGCGGGTCGCCCGCTCGATGGCGGCCAGCATACGCCTTTCCCGGGGAGCGACGAACAGGATCGCCTGCCCTTCACGTCCGGCCCGACCGGTGCGGCCGATGCGATGCACGTAGGCTTCGGTGTCGTAGGGGATATCGTAATTAACGACATGGCTGATACGCTTGACATCCAGTCCGCGGGCGGCGACATCGGTAGCGACAACGATATCGAGGGCCCCGGACTTCAACTGCTCTACGGTCTTTTCCCTCATCGCCTGGGTCATGTCCCCGTTCAGAGGCGCGCAGGAGAAGCCGCGCGACTCAAGCTTCTCCGAGAGTTCAACCGTAGCCGTCTTGGTGCGCACGAAAACAAGCATCCCCTCGATATCCTCGGCCTCGAGAATGCGGGTCAGGGCGTCCAGCTTGTGCAGACCCTTGACCTGCCAGAAACGCTGGACAATGGTTTCGACGGTTGACGTCTTGGCCTTGATCCGGATCTCGACCGGGTCCCTCATGTAGCGCCGGGCAATGTTCAAGACCTCTTTCGGCATGGTCGCGGAAAAGAGCGCGGTCTGCCGGCCTGCCGGGGTTTCCTTGAGAATCTCCTCGACATCTTCGACAAAACCCATGCGCAGCATTTCGTCGGCCTCATCGAGAACAACCGCGGCGAGGTCCCCAAGGTTGAGGGTGCCGCGACGCAAGTGATCCTGAATTCGTCCCGGGGTCCCGACCACGGCGTGCACGCCGCGGTGTAGCTGCCGCAGCTGCTGACTCATGCTCTGGCCACCATAAATGGGCAGGACCTGGAATCCCGGCAGGTGACGCGAATAGGTGCGGATCGCCTCCGCGACCTGCAGGGCCAATTCTCGGGTGGGTGTGAGCACCAGGATCTGCGGACTTTTCTTTTTCAGGTCGAGGCGGCTCAATAGCGGCAGGGCGAAGGCTGCGGTTTTGCCGGTCCCGGTCTGGGCCTGTCCCAGAAGATCGCGCCCTGCCAGAAGCGGTGGAATGCTCTGCGCCTGAATCGGTGAAGGGGTTTCGTAGCCGACTTCGTCAATAACCTGATGAATTGCCGGGGCGAGCCCCAGCTCGGCAAAGGTCGTCAATTTGTCCTCTATCATGCGTGTCCTGTGTCCTGAAGTACCGGAAAAACCCGGCCGGGCCGGGCCGTGTGGAAGTCTGGTGTGGAGAGAGCCCCGGTTCGAGAGGCCCAGAGATGAGGCGCAAGAAGGCGGCGAACTTAACCCATCTCTCAATCGAGTGCAACTCATTACCTGCGAGTTATGCATAAATAACTTGTCAACGGCACGGCATATGGCCGTTCTGCTGACCGCAAAGATAACGCAACTCGCCGATTTTTGGCAACCGACTCGATTGTTTGGGCCGATTGCCGCCGTGCCGAACCCTTCCCGGTGTATGTTGCAGGGTCGTTTCTCCTTGCCGCGGGAGCAGGAGAAGTCCTGCCTGTCTGCCGGCCTGGCCAGGACCCTGCCACTGCAGTTGATTGTTGAGTTTTGGCCTGCTTGTTTGTTACTCTACATTGTTGGTTTTGATGGGGAGTCCGGTGACGGGCTTTTTGCGGCAGCTTGAAATCCGGCGATCCAGAGTCTTCCCGGGGCAAGCCTTCTCCCGCGCGGCGAGCCGGAATTATTCATGTTGATCGACCGTGATGGTCGTCAAGGAAGGACGTTCAATATATGAGGCTGCGGTCGAAAATCCTTTTTGCTCTGGTTTCCGTGGGGGTCATCCCCCTGGTGATTGCTCTGTGGTTGGCGGGCAGCATGATCTCCGGTGAACTCGAGGCCCAGATGCAGGTGCGTGCCCAGGACTCGGCTAACTTTATCGAACAGACCGCCGCCGGCATTTCCAAGGAAAACCTGACGATCGTTCAGTTGATGGCAAGCAACCCCTTTATGGTCAATGCCGTGTATTCTGCCGGCATGAGCGGTGACAATTCGCAGCTGGTCAGCCTGCTAGATGACACGGACCACCTGCCCTTTGACCAGATCCAGGTGCTCAGTAAAGATGGCGCCCGGCTTTATCGGGGGTTCTTCAGGGGCAACCAGGAAATGCCCGCGACCTCGGGGATTGATCACCCGGTCATTGCAGCCAGCATCCAGGGCAAAGCCTACGCCGAGAGCGGCCTGTTTGACGGGCGCATGGCGATTGCCGTGGCCGCGCCGATCAGCATGTACGGCGATCCGATCGGTCATTTGGTCGGGGTGGCCTACTTGGACGGTCCGATGGCCGAGCGGCTGAAAACGCTTAGCCGCATGGAGATCGCCTTTTACGACGAACAGGGTGTCTTTGCCGCCACCTCGCCTGATATGGCCCAACTCGATTTGGCCGCCATTCTCAAGACAACCAACTACGAAGCTACGATCGAAGGTCACAAGGACCGCATCTTCCACAGCTCGATCGGCGGTAAAGATCGCGGCGTGCTGATGGCCCTCGACGTCACCAAGCTGGATGCTGCCAAGAGTCAAGTGCAGAGGTCCTTGCTGATCACTGCGCTGATTGTCGGTTTGATCTCGGCCCTGGTCGGCCTGCTTGTGTCGGCCGGCATCGTGCGCCCCCTGCGAGAAGTTGTGGACAACCTGCGCGCGATCTCCGCCGGCGGCGGCGACCTGACGCGCGAGCTCGTGGTGCGCAGCTCCGATGAGATCGGCGAACTCTCCGAATGCTTTAACGGTTTCCTGTCCCGACAGCGCGAAATGGTTGGTCGGATTCGTACGGTGACGGACGACATGGCCAAGGCGAACGAGCAGATACGCAGCTCCTCCCATGACGTTATGGACGGAGCGGTACGCCAATCGCTGGCTCTGGAGGAGTCGTCCAAGGCGATCGAGGGGATTGACGAAGCGGCCGGGGGCATCGCGGAAAGTACCAGCAACCTGGTCAGCTCGGTCGAAGAGAGCTCATCGGCAACTCTGGAGCTGGGTGCAACGATCGAGGAGATCGCCTCGCAGATGGAGAAGCTCTTTGCCACCGTCGATGAGGTCTCCAGCTCGATCAACGAAATGTCTGTGGCCAGCCAGGAAGTCGCCGAAAATGTCGGCGTCCTCTCTTCTTCGACCGAGGTGACGGTTTCCTCGATGCTGCAGATGGATGCCTCGATCAAGGAGATCGAGGAAAACGCCGTGCAGACCAGCAAGCTTGCCAGCGAAGCCGCCGAAGATGCCCAACGCGGCATGCAGACAGTCAACGAGACGATCCGCGGGATCGAGTCGCTCCGTCAGACCGTCGACCGGGCCAGCACGGCGATCATGGAGCTTGGTAATCAATCGAGCGCCATCGGCAAGATTCTCACCGTCATCGACGAAGTGGCCGATCAAACCAGCCTGCTCGCCCTGAATGCGGCGATCATTGCCGCCCAGGCTGGTGAGCACGGCAAAGGTTTTGCCGTGGTGGCCGACGAAATTCGGGAGCTGGCCGAACGGACCGCGATATCCACCCGGGAGATCGGTACAATCATTGCCAACCTCCAGGAAGGAACCCAGGAAGCGGTGATCGCGATGAAGGCCGGCAGCGACCAGGTCTACGAAGAGGTCAAGCGCTCCAAGGATTCGAGCGTGGC
>JAHEEU010000181.1:4118-5361 GCA_024640545.1 Geobacteraceae bacterium | reverse complement strand
CCTGCTGCGCGACAACCAGAGCTGGGTGATCCTGCTGGCCGGCCTCTGTGCGCTGCTGGCTTACTACCTGCTGGCCTGGGTCATGGTCGGGCGGGACCCTCAGGCCGGCGTCGTCATCACCCGTTACGAACCACCGCCCGGCCTGTCGCCGGCCACCGCCCGGTTTGTCGAACGCATGGGCTATGACCACAAGGCTTTCGCGGCGGCCCTGGTCAACCTGGCGGTCAAGGGGATGATCGAGATCAGTGAGACGGACGGTGCTTACACCCTCAAGCGGACCGGTCAGCAAACCGACAGCCTGGCCGCCGGCGAGAAAGCGATTCTCAAGAACCTGTTCAGCAGCCTGCCGGGGACGGCCTTGACTCTGGAGCGGAGCATGCACAAGACGATCCGCAAGGCGCTCAAGGCGCACGAGGCCGCCCTGCGCGACAACAGCGAAAAACTCTATTTCCTGCGCAACCGGGGCTGGCTGATCCCGGGCCTGCTCATCTCTGCGCTGGGCTTTGCCGGCGTGCTCTACGGGATGCCGAACCTGGATCTCAGGATGTCGGGGCTGTTCCTGTCCGTCTGGCTGGCATTCTGGACCATCGGCGTCTTTGCCCTGGGACGTAAGGTCTGGCACGGCTGGCGAACCATTGATTCTCCCGGCGATGTGTTCGGGGCCATAGTCATCACCTTGTTTGCAACGCCGTTTTTTGCTGCGGAGATCTACGTCGTCGGCCTGCTCACCACCCAGGTGTCGGCGGTGATCCCGGTCGCGCTGCTTGGCGCCATTGCCGTCAATGTTCTCTTTCACTACCTGCTCAAGGCCCCCACCCGGACCGGTCGACGGCTGCTTGACCAGTTGGAGGGCTTCCGGCAGTTTCTCGATGTGGCCGAACGCGAGGAGATGAATTTTCGCAATCCGCCGGAAAAGACCCCCGAGCTTTTTGAACACTATCTTCCTTACGCGCTGGCCCTGGGGGTCGAGCAGCGCTGGATGGAGCGGTTCGCCGGTCTTTTTGCCCAGCTTGAAGCGCGCGGCGAGCAATACCGGCCGGCCTGGTACCATGGCCATCACTGGCAGGTGCATGATCTCGGCAGGTTTTCCAGTTCTCTCGGCAGCTCGTTGAGCTCCGCCCTGGCGTCGTCCTCGGCCGCGCCCGGATCCTCCTCAGGTTCCGGGGGCGGCGGTTCCTCCGGCGGCGGTGGCGGCGGGGGCGGCGGGGGTGGTTGGTAGATCGGCCGTTGTGGTGTGAAACTT
>JAHEEU010000181.1:0-4018 GCA_024640545.1 Geobacteraceae bacterium | reverse complement strand
GCACCTGCGGAGCCAGTCCCTGTTCCGCTGCCAGGGGACTGTCCCCGAACGGGGGCTGTCCCCGATTGGTCCGCCGCCAGGGGGGAACTTGCGGTTTTGCCTTTTCGCGCCAAGCAGCTCGCCCTTCTCGCCTCCGAAGGTGCCAGCCCTGGCAAACAAAAAGCCCCGGATATTCATCCAGGGCCGGGAACGGGCGGGTTGACATACGGGAGGTTAATGAATTTCCTTGCTCTTCTTGCCGCTTTCAATCCCCTCGATCGGAATTTTGCGGCCGGTAAGCTGCGCTTTGGAGATCGGTACCGTCACCTCGAGCAGGCCGTTGTGGTAGGTGGCATGGGCCTTGTCGAGTTCGGCACCGGCAGGCAGTGTCATGCGGCGTTCAAAGGTACTCATGCGTGACTCCTGTACCAGGTAGTCAGCGTCTTCAGTTTTCTTCGTGGTGCGGCGTTCGCCATGGATAACCAGGTCGCGCTCATCCATCCTGACATCCAGCTTGTCAGCATCGACCCCCGGCAGTTCCGCCTCGAGGTGGAACACGCCGTCCTTGATGTAGCTGTTTACCGCCGGTGAAGCTGCCAACGTCCCGGCTTCACCGATGGTCCGGGTTGAACCGAACATCCTCTTGAACAGATCGTCCATTTCGCGTTGCAGGGTGCTGAGTTCCCGGATCGGATCGAATCGAATCGGTAACATGATCAATCACCCCTTTCTGTGGGTTGCCCGTTCCCGCACATTGCATCAGGCAGGTGACTCTACGATTTACAGATTAAGATTAGCTCACCTTGACCCTCTGGCAAGAGGCTGTACGCTTTTTAAAGTCCTTAAGTTTTTGTTTTACAATGAAAAATTAAGGTCTCCCGTTCGTCGTGGGCACGTGGATCTGCCTGCTGCGGCATCACGCCTGGGGTTTTGACGGTGCCCCGTTGCCGGGCTGCGCCTGCTGCTGGCGGGTCGGGCCAGGGTGACAAGCCGAGACCTGTGTTATCCTTGATCGAGATGTGAGGGGGTATTGAATTTGACGAATTTCTCGCCAAGCCGCGGAAAAAGCCGATATTCTTGCTCCTCCAGGTCTTGTGGCGCGTGGCAAAAAAAACTATAATCAACAGTTTCTGCGTATATATTGCCATGCCCTTGACGTAGTCGGGGGGCAGGAGAGCGCGGTTAAAGGTCCAGGCCTGCATGGAAAATTGTATTCAAGGAGTTTTTTTGCAAGCGTTGCCACAAAGAACGATTGAGCCTTTGGGGGTGTTTCACCCCGGTGAACAGGTCGCGCCGGGACCGGCGCTGGTGACCGGGCTGCGCCATATCAACCAGCCTCTCTACCTGATGACGCAGGGTCGTGACTGCAGGGTGATGACCGGCACCTCCGGCACCCCCATGGAGAGCGCCGAAGGGCAGGTGTTCAACGGCGTGGTCCCGGCATGCCCGCTGCAGAGCCTCGGCGACCCCGCCTTCTGCCGTGATCATGCCATCCGCTACCCTTACATGGCCGGATCGATGGCCAAGGGGATCAGCTCGGTGCCTTTGGTCGAAGCCCTGGCGCATTCGGGCATGCTCGGTTTCTTCGGTTCCGCCGGCCTGCTGGTTGAGGAGGTCGAGTCCGCCATCGACCAGCTGCAGGCTCGGGCGGCCGGTTGCGCATACGGTTTTAACCTGATTCACAGTCCCAACGAGCCGGACCTGGAAAACGCCCTGGTCGACCTCTACCTGCGCAGGGGCATCAACCTGGTGGAGGCTTCTGCGTTCCTCGCCCTGACCCCTGCCCTGGTCCGCTACCGCACCCATGGCATCAAACGCGATGCCGAGGGGTGCATTGTCACGCCGAACCGCATCATCGCCAAGATCTCCAGGGAAGAAGTGGCCGCGAAGTTTTTTGCCCCGCCGCCGGAGCGTGCTTTACGCGAGCTGGTCGCTGCGGGGCATCTGACCGCCGAGCAGGCGAAGTGGGCCGAGGAGATCCCGATGGCCCAGGACGTGACCGTCGAAGCCGATTCCGGCGGCCACACCGACAACCGCCCGGCACTGGCGCTGTTCCCGACCATCCAGGCGCAGAAAATTACTTTCCAGAAGCAGTATAATTATCATCAGTCCCTGCGGGTCGGCCTTGGCGGCGGGATTGCCACGCCGGCTTCCGCGGCGGCCGCTTTTGCCCTGGGAGCCGCCTACCTGGTTACCGGAACGGTCAATCAGGCCTGTGTCGAGTCCGGCACCTGTGATGAGGTGCGAGGGATGCTTGCAGAGACTCGCCAGGCCGATGTGACCATGGCCCCCTCCGGCGACATGTTCGAGATGGGGGTAAAGGTTCAGGTCCTCAAGCGGGGCACCATGTTCTCCATGCGCGCCGCCAAGCTCTACGAGCTGTACCGGGCCCACGGCAGCATCGAAGAGCTGCCGGTCGATGAGCGCCAGAAGTTGGAGAAGTCGGTGTTCCGTAAAAGCTTCGAGCAGGTCTGGGAGGAGACGCGCAGCTACTTCACCCAGCGCGACCCACGCCAGCTGGCCAGGGCTGACCGCGATCCGAAGTACAAGATGGCGCTGGTGTTCCGCTGGTACCTCGGCCAGTCGCCGGTCTGGGCCAACCGCGGCGAGCCTGACCGCAAGCTCGATTACCAGGTCTGGTGCGGCCCGGCCATGGGAGCTTTCAACGAATGGGTCAAGGGGTCTTTTCTGGATGCGCTCGAACAAAGGCGTGTCGCGACAGTGGCATGGAATATCCTCTTTGGTGCGGCCGTTCTGACACGGGCCGGCCAACTTAAACGACACGGGGTTCGTCTCGAAGACGAAGCGGCGCTTGCCGTCCCCATGGAAATCGAACAGATCAAGGAGTTTCTCAGTTGAAGAACAACAGCGGAGAAAATCACCGTCAGGCCGCGGCAGCGACGCCGCTGGCCATTGTCGGTATAGGCTGCCTGTTCCCCCGGGCGGAGGATAAAGGGACTTTCTGGACCAACATCAAGCAGGGGGTCGACGCGATCACCGAGGTTCCAGAAAGCCACTGGCGTTCCGAAGATTATTTCGACCCGAACCCCAAGGCTCCCGACAAGGTATACGCCAAGTACGGCGGGTTCCTTGCTCCGGTCGATTTCAACCCGATGGAATACGGCGTGCTGCCCAATGCGCTGGAGGCGATCGATACTTCGCAGCTGCTTGGCCTGGTGGCTGTCGACCAGGCGCTCCAGGATGCCGGCTACACCGCCGAGCGGGACTTCGACCGTGAACGGGTCAGCGTGATCCTGGGCGTGACCGGCACCTTGGAGCTGGTTGTGCCGCTCGGTGCCCGCCTGGGTCATCCCCGCTGGCGCGAGGCCTTGAAAGACGCCGGCATCGCCGATGCCATCGCCGCCGACGTCATGCAGCGCATCAGCGACTCCTACGTGCCCTGGCAGGAAAATTCCTTCCCCGGCCTGCTCGGCAACGTGGTCGCCGGGAGGATCAGCAAGCACTTCAATTTCGGCGGCACCAACTGCGTCGTAGACGCTGCCTGCGGGAGTTCCCTGAGCGCCCTCAACCTGGCGGCCCTCGAGTTGGCCGCCGGCAAGTCCGACATGGTGGTGACCGGTGGCATCGACACCTTCAACGACATCTTCATGTACACCTGTTTCAGCAAGACGCCGGCACTCTCACCGTCCGGGCATGCCAAGCCGTTCGACACCAACGCTGACGGCACGACCCTGGGCGAGGGGCTCGGCATCGTCGTCATTAAGCGCCTTGCCGACGCCGAGCGCGACGGCGACAGGATTTACGCGGTCATCAAGGGGATCGGCGCCTCCAGCGACGGCCGCGCGGGCGCCATTTACGAGCCCAGTGCGCCCGGCCAACAGAAAGCCCTGCGGCGGGCCTACGAGCAGGGCGGCGTCGACCCGCGGACCATCGAGCTGATCGAAGCCCACGGCACCGGCACCAAGGTCGGCGATGCCGTCGAGGTCACGGCACTCAAGGATGTCTTCGGTGCCGCTGATTCGCCCTGGTGTGCCATCGGTTCGATCAAGTCACAGATCGGCCACACCAAGGCCGCGGC
>JAHEEU010000180.1 GCA_024640545.1 Geobacteraceae bacterium | reverse complement strand
CTATAGGTGCGGGTTTTTGTCTGTTTGCCCTTTTCCTCCACAATATGTTGAGTTGGACATGGCCTGGTCGCTTTCACCAATGAGCATTGAATCGGCAAGCTGGCACAGCACTTGCTCAATTACAGGCAGGAGTTGTCATCGAGGCGCCGGCGCAACCGTGCAGAGGAGGTCATCATGAGCGTGGTGAATATCGATACATCGAAATGCGAGCGCGACGACAAGGAAGTCATCGAGGGTATCTGTCTCTCCTACGACATGGTGAAGGGGCTCTGCCTGGAAACCATGGAAGAGTGCATTGCGGCACACAAAGATGAACAAAAATAAAATGTTGCAATTAAAAGTTGATGTATTTAATAGCTCTTGAAAAGGGCTCTCTCTGCCGCTCTCAGCTTCGACTGCCGCGACAGTCGGGATTTCGCCTCATCCCGATTTTGAATTTCTTTTCGCATCGTTTTCCTGTTAATCTCTAGAAAAAAGCCCTGTTTTTCCCGAAGCCCCGATAATGCAAAGTTTGCGTTGTCATGGCGTCAATTCCGGATTTTTGTCCAGAAAGCTGTTTGCAACCATGATGCGGTATCGCGAAATTTATGCCAAAACCATCAGTAAATGGGGGGAAAAGGCCCAGTACGACCAGGCGATCGAAGAGTGCGCCGAGCTGATCGCCACGCTGCAGCATTTTGCCCGGGGCAAGGTGGACAGCAGCGCCGTTGTCCATGAACTTGCCGATGTCTTCCTGATGGTCGGACAGCTGGCCTACATGTTCGGCGAGGAGCCGCTGCACGCAGCCATCGAGGACAAGGTCGCCAAGCTGCAGCTGCTGCTCGATGGGGAATGCTGAGTTCGCAGCGCCAGACGGACCACAAGACCAGGTGAGGATTTTCACAAGGAGGTGTCCAGATGAACCAGAGCAACCTGAAGATTCTTCTGGTTGACGATGTCGATTTTTTCCGGGTTGTCATGCGTGACTATTTCAAGCGCACCCCGGCGACCCTTTTTACCGCCAGCAGCGGTGAAGAGGCCGTCAGCCTGGCCATGCGCGAACGGCCCGACCTGATCTACATGGATGTCAACATGCCTGGGATGAGCGGTATCGATGCCTGCCGGCAGATCAAAGCCAATCCGAACCTCAAGGACATCCCGGTGCTGCTGGTCTTTACCCCGGGGCGTGACTCCACCGCCCAGGAGGTCGAGGCCGCCGGTTGTGACGGCTACCTGGCCAAGCCGTTCGGCCGCGAGGAATTCCTCAACCTCGGTCATCGCTACCTGTTCAACATCGAACGCCGCGAACGGCGCGTGCCCTGCCAGATGACGGTCGAATTCACCATCGATGGCTCCGTCTACCAGGCACGGGGCGTTGACATCAGCCTGCACGGACTCTACGTCGAATTCCGTGATGAGATCCCGCCCAACAGCCGTCTCAAGGCGTCCTTCCTGTTGCCGACGATCAGCTCCACGAAGATCGAACTGATCGGCCGAATTGCCTGGATCAACCAGGGACTGCCAAGGAACAACATGACGCTCCCCCAGGGGTTCGGCATCGAAATACTGTCCATCGATATGAACTCGGTGGAAATCATCCATTCATACCTGGAGAGGAACTGATCATGGCGGACCACCTGCTCAAGCTGTTGCGCAAGCGGCGCAGTATCCGGCAATTCGCCTCGCGGCCGATTGAAGCCGACAAGCTGGACGCCATTATCGAGGCCGCAGTCCGTTCGCCGACATCGCGCGGCCGCAACCCATGGGAATTCATCGTCGTTGCCGATCCACAGCTTCTGCAACGCCTGGCCTCGGCCAAGGCCCACGGCTCGGCATTCCTGGCTGGCGCCCCGCTGGCCATCGTGGTTGCTGCCGACACGGCCAGGAGCGATGTCTGGACGGAAGACTGCTCGATTGCGGCCATGATCATCCAGCTGGCCGCCGAAGGCCTCGGCCTCGGCAGTTGCTGGGCGCAGATCCGCCTGCGCCCGCACAACGCCACCTGCAGCGCCACTCAATACCTGCAGGAACTGCTCGGCCTGCCCGCAACCTACGAGGTCGAATGCATCATCGGCATCGGCTACCCTGGCGAAGTAAAGCCCGGCCACGCCAAAAATTCACTGCCCTTCCATCAGGTCCACCGCGACAGGTTCGGCAGCTAGTCTCCTGGCTGGAATATCTTCCGTACTCTGCTAAGCTTGGATGGCGAGGCATGAGCACGCGACCTGATGGAACTATGGTCTCCGTGCATTGCGCGCTTCACCTCAAACAACTCACGGAGGTATCCAATGACTTACGGTGACTCACGCATTTACAAGAAAGTGGAAGTAATCGGCACTTCAAAGCAGAGCGTCGAAGGCGCGATCCAGACGGCGGTGGACCGTGCCAAGAAATCCCTGGACAAGCTCTCCTGGTTCGAGGTCCAGGAAGTGCGCGGGCATATCGATGAGTCCGGCAAGGTTTCAGAATACCAGGTGGTTCTGAAGATCGCTTTCGAACTCTCCTGAACGGAACTTTATTCTTAACAAACAATAACTTGAAAAATTGCTCGACTTTATGTTAAGACACTGCCGGGTGACAGATTTCTGTCACCCGGCAGTGTCATTTGACGGATCGTCTTACCGGGCGCTCCGGCCCAAGAGCTTGTCTCGAAAACTGCCTGGCTCCTTTGATCTCGAAATAACAGAGGATTCCCCCCGTTTTCAGCTGCCTGCGCGATGCGGGCCGGTTTTTTTGCCGACCATCCAATAGGATTGGAACGGCCTTTGCTGGTAAAAGGTTGTGAACCTGGAACTGGCATGATTTTTTTCTTCTGCGAGGGCTGATCTGCAATGTCGGACAACAATCAAGATAACCCCATCTTTTTTAACATGACCCGCCGCCAGATCCTGAAGGCCGGCCTGTTCGCTTCTCTGGTCTGCGCCGTGCCCTTGCCGGCCTGGGCCCGGGCCGGTTTTGTCGGTCCCGCTGAACGGACTCTCAGCCTGCTCAACACTCACACTGGGGAGCACCTGAAAGAAGTGGTCTACTGGGAGAAGGGCCTCTACCTGCCGGACGCCCTGCAGGACATCAATTATGTCCTGCGCGACCATCGCACCGACGAAATCCACGACATCGACCCGAAGACCATCGACCTGATGGCCGCGATCGCCCGCAAGCTTGAAGCCAATCGCCCCTTCGAGATCATCTCCGGCTACCGCTCGCCGCAGACCAACCAGCTGCTGCGCAGAATCTCCCGCATGGTCGCGAAAAACAGCTACCATATGCAGGGCAAGGCCATCGACCTGCGACTGCCTGGTGTGCCCCTGAAGACCGTTCAGAAGGCTGCTTTGGATCTGCGCATGGGTGGTGTCGGCTACTACCCGAAGTCGAATTTCGTGCATGTAGATACCGGAGACGTGCGGACCTGGTAAACGTACGATTTGTTGAATATATCGATCGATGTAGATAACATCTGAATCTCCGATAAAGGCAAAGCTAGAGCAATCTAGTGACGCAAAGCCACGGGTCCAGAAGTCAGGACAGCCGGGTTGCCGAAGAGATGAGTCCCTTTTCCCGGTGCCTGGCAAATGAGGTATTCGAGAAGCGCTCATCTTCGGCTGAAGATGCAGCGCTTTTGTTGTTTTGGAAGCTCCCGTCTCCCCTGTGAAGATCTGACTTTTGAAATTTTTTGGCAACCAACACAGCTAACGAGGAGGACAAAAAATGCACAAAGTCACCGCAAAAAACATTCTGTTGGCCCTGGTCGTGGCGCTCTTTGTATCCGGGTGTGCAAAGCCCAAGGCTGCCGATGACATGGCAGCTGTCTCCAAACCACCTTCGGAGACTGCCATTTCCACACCGCAACCGACACCGGCGCAACCGCCGTCAGCAGACGTGCAGCCGGTTCAGACTGCCGCGGCCCCGGCTGCTCTTGACCAGGTTTATTTTGCGTACGATCAGTCAATGCTATCCGATCAAGCACGCGAGACACTCGCTGCCAATGCAGCAATCCTGCAAACGGTTCCAGACGTGAAAGTCAGCGTTGAGGGTCATTGCGATGATCGCGGGTCGGACGAGTACAACCTGGCCTTGGGAGAAAGGCGTGCCCAGACTGTGCGGAGTTACCTGGTGTCACTCGGCATTTCACCGGAACGGCTGCTGACCATTTCATATGGCGAGGAAAGGCCCAGCGTTGCGGGAAACACCGAGATGGCATGGGCGAAGAACCGCCGGGCTGAATTCAAGATGCTGAATTGATTTTCCCCGAAGCGGGCTCGAAGCGGGTCGGTCCTGACCAGTCTTCTACTTTCAAAAGAGTTGTTTTTTTACTCGAGTACATGACGAAAGCCCTCGATTTTCGGATCGGGGGCTTTTCTCTTGTTTAGGGCCAGTCGCTTTTTTCTGACCAATCATAGCGTTTGGAAGTGGTTCATGTGTCGGACATGGATTCGCGTTCTTTCAGTAAATTCATCTCTTCGGAAATAATAGTCTCAAGGCTTAATATCAAATGCTTTATTTCTTTTTCGTTGGCCGACTCGGTAAAGCCCATACTAATCATTATTTCGCATAGATTTTTTAAGCGTACGATGCTCTCAACCATAGATTCCTCGCTTAATCTCCTTTATGCGATTGAAGTTTTTTAACTTTTTTAATTATAACAATCCCTGCACAACTTTCAATTCGCCTGCATAATGGGTAAGATCAGGCCGCCAGGCTGGACCACTCCTATATGACAGGATAGATCTGATGAGTGAACAGCCCTGAAGAACCGGGCCATTTTGTGTTGTTGGCCGTTAAACTGCCGTGCTAATTATCTGACGTTGCCATTTCTTCCCACGAGGATCCCATGAAAACTTTCCTGCGCATCACTGCTTATTTGTTCCTGGTTTTGTCGCTCGCCTCTCTTGCGGTGGCAAACGACGGGGATGAGATCCAGGCGGCTTATGAAGCCGGGGATTTCCAGCAGGTCATCAAGTACACCCTGGTCAGGGCGGAGAATGGCGAGGTTTTGGCACAGCATAATCTCGGGTACCTTTATTTTAACGGCAAAGGGACCCCAGCTGACTACGAAGAAGCATTGAAGTGGTATCGCAAGGCTGCCGACCAGGGTTTTGCCGACTCCCAGTACGCGCTCGGGGATATGTTCTATTTTGGTCAAGGCACGGTACAGGATTATCGGGAAGCGGCAAATTGGTATCGTTTGGCAGCAGAGCAGGGGCACCCGCAAGCCCAATTCAATCTCGGCACGTTATACGTGCAAGGCCTCGGCGTGATGCAAAGTTATGAAGATGCTTATGCCTGGTGGATGGTCGCCGCGGCAAACGGCAATGAGAGCGCCAGGGTCAATATGGAGATTGCCCATAGCGGGGAAATGACACCGGCTCAAATTACCAGGGGCCAGCAGAT
>JAHEEU010000035.1 GCA_024640545.1 Geobacteraceae bacterium | reverse complement strand
CACATCTATCCCAACACCGGCCACCGGCAGGAGATCGGGCGGGGCGCCGGGAGGGGATACACGTGCAACGTCACCCTCCCCCTGGAAAGCTCCGGAGATCAGTGGCTGCAGCAGTTCGAAGATCACCTGCACAACTTCGAGAAGATGATCCGTCCCGACTACCTGTTGGTGAATGCAGGCTTCGATGCCCACCAGGACGATCCCTTCGGCGTCATGCACGTCGAGGACCGGCATTTCCGGGCGGCCGTAAGCCGGCTGCACGCCGTTGCCCGGGACTATTGCCGGGGGAGGATCGGGCTGTTCCTGGAGGGGGGGTACTCGTTACCAGTGCTCGAGCGCCTGCTGCCGATGATTATCGAAGACCTGGCTCTGGCACACGCCGGCGGAGGTTGAAAGATCCCCGCAGGGATTGCGGAACCCGTTACGGCTGCGAGGGGCTGCGCAACTTGTAACGCTGGATCTTGCCGGTCGCAGTCTTCGGCAGTTCGGAGACAAAATGAAACTTGCGCGGATACTTGTAAGGGGCCAGGCCTTCCTTGCAATGCGTGCGCAGCTCTTCGGCGATGCCCGCCGCAGACTCCGGCAGGCTCTTCAGAATGACATAGGCCTCGGGCTTGACCAGCCCGTCCCCGTCGGCCCGGCCGACCACCGCCGCTTCAAGCACTGCGTCATGCTCGATCAGCTTGGCTTCGATCTCGAAGGGTGAGCACCAGATGCCGCCGACCTTGATCATGTCGTCGTTGCGTCCGCAATAGTAGTAATAACCTGCGGAATCCTGGAAGTAGGTGTCGCCGGTGTCGAGCCAGCCCGCCACCATGGTCTCGGCGCTCTTTGCCGGGTTGTTCCAGTAGCAGCGGGCCGTCGAACCGCCACGGACCCACAACCTGCCGGGTTCACCGATCGGCACGTCCCTCCCCGCGTCATCGGTGATGCGCAGCTGGTAGCCGGGGACCGCCCGGCCGCTGGAGCCGGGCTTGAAATCATCGGCACGGTTGGAGATGAAGATGTGCAGCGCCTCGGTGGAGCCGATCCCATCGAGGATCAGCCGCCCGGTCTGCTCGCGCCAGCGGTTGAAGATCTCTGCCGGTAGGGCCTCGCCGGCCGAGACGCACAAGCGCAATGACGAGAGGTCCGGGCACTCCGAGCCGAGCGCCTGCAACTGGGCGGCATAGAGGGTCGGGACACCATAGAACAGGGTCGGCCGGAACTTTTCAATGGTCTCGAAAGTCGACTGCGGCGTCGGCCGACCGTCATGCAGAACCGTGCTGGCTCCGACCCAGAGCGGAAAGGTCATACCGTTGCCCAGGCCGTAGGCGAAGAACAGCTTGGCCGCGGAGAAGCAGACATCCTGCTCGTTTAAGTCGAGGATTTCGACGCCGTAGCACTGGCTGGTGACGACCATGTCACGGTGGAGGTGCACCGCCCCCTTGGGACTGCCGGTCGATCCCGACGAGTACAGCCAGAAGCAGTCGTCTTCGGCGCTGGTCGCCGCCGGCTCCAGCTCGGCGCTGGCCCGCGGGAGCAAAGCCAGCAGGCTGTCACTGTCCCCCTCGACGCAGAGGCTTTGCGGCAGCGCTGAACCCAGTTGGGCCAGCGCTGCCATCACCTCGGGCCCGTATTCAGGAGAATAGAGGAGCGCCTTGCAGCCGGTATCGGCCAGGATGTAGGCATAGTCCTTGGCACGCAGCAGGGTATTGATCGGCACAGGCACCAGGCCGGCCTTGATCGCCCCCCAGAAGCCGTAAAAAAACTCGGCACAGTCCTTGACGATCAGGACCACCCGGTCGCCCCGCTGCGGGGCAAGATCCAGCAGCACATTGCCGCACCGGTTGACGTTGTCCGCCAGCTCGCGGTAACTGACCTCGACGCCCTGGTTGGTACGGATCGCCACCTTGTCGGCGCGGCCCTCGCCGCAGTGGCGATCGACAAAGGGAACCGCGACATTGAAAACCGGTGCGAACTCGAGGGTTGCAGGCTTCGTGGCTCTGTCGATGTTGACGCTATGGTCTTTGTTCACCTTTCCTCCTTGCCCCGCGGCCAGTCAAAAGTCGCAGCTCAACTTGCATACCCATCAGGACCGCCTGTTCAACAGGCGGTGGTCGGCAAACCCAGAAACCTGCATGGGTTTCCGCTAAGAACCTGCGCCTCTACCTCCCCGGGAAGCTTCAGCGACCTGACCAGGTCGAGGTATTCGAGGACGATCTCCGGCTGGTAGAGGAGCGCGTCGGAACCGAAACAGACCCGGTCCGGGTAAGAGCAGATGAAATCGCGGTAGCTCGCTGGGTTGTTCAGGATATGCGGCCGCATGTAGGCGATATCGGTGTAGACGTTGGGATAGCATTCGAGAATGGCGCTCAGGGCTCTGCGGCTGATGCCGAAGTGGGGGAAATTGATGCGCAGGCTGGGGAAATCATCGAGCATGGCCCGCATGACGTCGCCGTAGCGGCTGGCATCCATGTGGTAGAGGACCGGCAGGTCGTTGGCCTCGGCGAAGGCGAAGATCTGCCACTCGCGCCGGTGGTATTGTTCGAGGCTGATGCCGAACAATTCGGGGATGCCGGCGAGGTGCAGGTCGTTGCCGTCGTCGGCCAGGTAGAGCCCCTTGATGCCCCGGAAACCTCCCGCAAAGTAACTCTGCAGCAGGGCCGGCACATCGCCTCGCAAGCAGCGCGTGTCAACCATGGGGAAGAGCATCCCGCCGCTGCTGTGCGTGAACTCGAGCAGGTCATCAGCTTCGTAGTAGAGCGGCTCGCCGAGGTAGTCAAAGCCCTCGGGAATCAGCTTGCAGATATCCTCGACGCTGAAGCTGGTGTTGACCAGCCCCATCACGGCCAGGTGACGGACACCGGCGCTGCGCAGCCTGGCCAGCCCTGCGGCAACCGGCGCGGCCAGCTCCCTTCCGGCGAAGCAGTGGCAGTGAACGTCGATAATGTCCTGTGGTTCCCTATGCTTCATCAATGTTTCCCGTGGCAGGCCCTCTTCCAGCATGACAGCCTGGGGACAGTCCCTCGCGGTTTTTCCACTGGACCGCGCGTATTCCAGACTTTAGGGACAGTCCCTAGCGGTTTTCCCACTTGGCCGGCCGTTTTTCCAGAAAAGCAGTCAGCCCTTCCACCGCATCGCGAGTGGCCATCAGTTCCGTGAGGTAGAGCTTCTCCACCCGGTCCAGCTTGGCGAGGACTCGCTGCCGGTACTCCTGCCGCGCGGCGACCACCGCGAACCGCAGGGTGCTGGCGCTGTGCGCTGCCAGGTGCTGGTCGAAATAGGCCAGGGCGGTCGCCTCCGGGTCGTCGCTGAGGTTGTCGACCAGCCCGCTCGCCAGGGCCTCGTCGGCGGCCATGCTGCGCCCGGAAAAAAGCAGGTCCTCGGCCCTGGCCTGGCCGATTCGCTCGGGGAGCAGGCAGCTCGCAGCCGGGGCGAAGACCGCCAGCTTGATCTCCGGCTGACCGAGCTTGGCGTCATTGGCGGCAAACAGCATGCTGCCGGCCGCGGCGACTTCCAGCCCGCCGCCGAGGCACTGCCCTTTGATCGCCACCAGCAGCGGCAGCGGGAAGTTGAGCATACTGCGCACCAGGGCGTGCAGCGACTGCAGCATGGCGGCGCACTGCCCGGGGAGGTGTTCCTCGACGCTGGCACCAAAGCTGAAGTGCGGGCCTTCGTGGTCAAGCAGTACGGCACGCAGAGCTGTATTGTCGCGGTGTTCGTTCAATGCCCCATCGAGGGCGGCGATCATCGCCGCATCGACGATGTTGGCCTTGGGGCGCGCCAGACGCAGGCGCAACAGGGCGCCGTCACGTTCGAGCCAGACTTGCAGCGGACTTTCACTCATTTCAACCCTCCTTCGCCCCGGGCATCAGGCTTTCGATCAGTTCCTCGGTCCAGGGCACACCCTTGGCCAGGCCTTGACGCAGCTTGACGAAATCGATCTCACGACCGATCTCCTTGTTGCCTTCGTTGAAGGCACGGAAACCGGTACGGGCCTCGTTCATCATGTTGAGCGCCAGCCAGGCCCGGGAATTCTCCTTGTTGCGGTTCCAGGCCTCGAGCTTGGGCTTACGCAGCTCTTCGAGGCTCTTGGTCATGCACTCGGGGAAGGTCTCGATCAGCTTGGCGCAGAACTCCTCGACCTTCTCATCGAGCATGCTCAGGTCGACCTCGCCGGTCTTCAGCAGCTCGCGGCCCTCCTTGAAGGCGGCGCCGCTCTTGAATTCGCCGTGGACGATGCGGCCGTACTCGTCGAACATCCGGTCGGTGACCACTGTCGGATTGGCGACGAACTTGCCGTCGATCTTGAGCGCCGGGACCACGTCGGCGATGATACCGAGGCGCGCGGCCTTGTGGGCCGAGAAAGGTTCGCACAGGGTGCCGGAGATCATCGCCTGTTCGCAGCCGATCATCACCGGCAGGAAATCGGTCGCGCCACCGATCGCCGCCGAGCCGTGCTTGGGACCGGCCTGGCCGAAGTTTGCCAGGTCATGAGCGACTGTGAAATCGCAGGCCATGCCGATCTCCTGGCCGCCGCCGATGCGCATGCCGTTGACCCGGCAGACCACCGGCTTGTCGCAACCGAGGATCGCCGAGACCATGTCGTTGAACAGGCGCATGTACTGGCGGTATTCCTGAGGGTTGCCGGCGTAGTACTCGGCGTATTCCTTGGTATTTCCGCCGGTACAGAACGCCTTGTCGCCGACCGCGGTAAACACTACGGCGTTGACTTCGCGATCCACGGAGGCACGGCGGAAAGCCAGGATGGTGGCCTTGACCATGTCCGTGGTGTAGGAGTTGAACTGCTTGGGGTTGTTGAAGATGATCCAGGCGTTGTAAAGCCCGTCGGCCACGGAACCGTCGCGGCGCCGGGCCGGCCGTTTTTCGTATTTCACCATGCCGTCGCAGAGACTCTCGACATCCTTGTCGATCAGGTTGTGATCGATCAGCGCGGCGGGTGTGGTTGCGGCAATAATCTGGTCAGCTGTAGACATCATGAACCTCCTCTGGACCTTTGGGAATATCAGGCGTCGGGCACCAGAATGGCGCGACGCTTCATTTTCTGGTGGTGAACATCATTGAAAACCGAGTTGATGGCGCTGAGCGGCTGCTGCTCGACGAAGGGTTTGAGCTGGACCTTGCCGTCGAGCACCAGGTCGAGGGCCCCCGGGTAGTGCTCCGGCAGACAGCCCCAGTTGCCCAGCGCGCGGGCGTGAAAGGCCATCAGGTTGGAGAGCCGGATTTCGACCTTGTCCATGGTGAAGCCGACCACGCTCAAGGTCGAGCCATGCACCATCAGGCCGTAAGCGGCTTCCTGCCCCGCCCTGCTGCCCGAGCATTCGAAGATGAACCATTCGGTCGCCGGCAGGCCGTTCTCCCTGGCGAAGGCGCTGATCGCCTTTTTCATCGCCCGGCCATCGAGCTCCCGGGCATTGAAGGTGACCGCCGCGCCATGGCCGGCGATCGCGTCCAGTTTCTCCTGGTCGATGTCAATGGCGACCACCGTCGCCCCGAATGCCCTGGCCATCTGCACGCAATAGCCGCCGACACCGCCGACGCCGATGACGACCGCCAGGCTCCCCGGGGAGACCTGCGCCTGGTAGACCGCCTGGTAGGGGGTGGTCACGGCATCGGCCACCACCGAGACATCGGCCAGTTGCAGCCCGGCGGCCGCCAAGCGCTGTTCGTCGACCGGGCAGAGCCCGCGGGCCGGGACCACGATGTGGCTGGCAAAGCCGCCCTGGATGTCGTTGCCCGGCATCTTCTGGCTGCGGCAGATGGTCCCCCTGCCGCGTTTGCACAGGTCGCACTCGCCGCAGGGAATCACCGCCGGGATGATGACCGCCCGATTCAACCAGTCGGCGGCCCCGTCACCGGCAGCGACCACCCGACCACTGATTTCATGCCCCAGGGCCAGCGGCAGCTCGGAGTTGGTCCGTACGCCGTCGTAATAGAAGCCCAGATCGGTATGGCAGACTCCGCAGCCGGCCACCGCCACCACGACCTCGCCCGCAGCGGGTTGGGCGACGAACTCCTGGCGGGTCAGCGGCTCATTGACACCATTCATTATCCAGCGATAAGCAGATATCGACATCGTCTCTTCTCCTGTCTGTGAATTCGCAAAGTCTATTTGTCCGGGCCCTTGAACGTGGTTTGGCCGGCCCCTTTCAGAAAGGCGGCACGCAGGCTCTCGGGCATGCTGCAGGGCCGCCGCGATTCGCGCCGGACCCAGAGATGCCGGGTGTAGCCGGTCGAGAGCAGCTCATCGCCGCGCCTGACCTCGTAACCGAACTGCAGGCTGCGGCTCGCCACCCAGTCGAGCCAGCAGGCGACCCTGACCGTATCGCCGTAGCAGGCGGCCAGGCGGTAGTCCTGCTGCGCCTGGGTGATGATCATGAAGTAGCCGAGCGCCTCGATCTCCGGGTAGGGCGTGCCGGCTTCGGTGCAGAAACGGGTTCGGGCCACCTCGTACCAGACCAGGTAAGTGGCGTGGTGCACGACCCCCATCTGGTCGGTTTCGGCATAGCGGACCTCGATATCGACTTCGGCGCGCGGCTTCTTCATCACTCAAAGCCTTTCTATGAGAGTCGCCATCCCCTGGCCGTGGCCGATGCACAGGGAGGCGACCCCGAATCGGCCGCCGCCGGCTTCAAGGCCGTTGAGCAGGGTAGTGATCAAACGCGTACCGGTGCATCCCAGGGGATGGCCGAGGGCGATCGCCCCGCCCCAGGGGTTGACCTTCTCCTCCGGCAGCGCGAGCTCGCTGATGCAGGCCACCGCCTGGCTGGCAAAGGCCTCGTTGAGCTCGAACAGGTCGATGTCCGCAACCGTGAGCCGGTTGTTCTGCAACAGCTTGCGGATCGCCGAAACCGGCCCCATGCCCATCAGGCAGGGATCGAGCCCGACCACGGCAAAGTCGATGACCCTGGCCCGCCGCTGCAGATCGAACCGCACGCAGGCCGTCGGCGAAGCGAGCAGGGTCAGGCTGGCGCCGTCGTTCAGCGGCGAGCTGTTCCCGGCCGTCACGGTGCCGTCTTCCTTGAAGATCGGCTTCAGTCCGGCGAGATCGGCGGGGCTGGTGCCGGGGCGCGGCGACTGGTCCTGTACGGCACTGACCTTCCCGGCCGGGATTGGCACGATCTCCCTGGAAAAATGGCCAGCCTGGCCGGCGGCCACCGCCCGGCGGTGACTCTCCACGGCGAATTCGTCCTGGCGGCTGCGACTGACCCCGTAGCATTGCGCGACCTTCTCGGCAGTCAGCCCCATGTTGGTGAAGGG
This sequence comes from Geobacteraceae bacterium, assembly GCA_024640545.1. GTDB lineage: Bacteria > Desulfobacterota > Desulfuromonadia > Desulfuromonadales > BM103 > JAHEDT01. The sequence continues at coordinate 12,502 of JAHEEU010000035.1, read as the reverse complement.
GAACTCGTAACGCTCAAGCAACTGCTGGTTGTAGTCGATCGCGGCCGCCATCGGCACGTGTCCCATATGTTCGACGCCGCCCGCCAGGAGCAGGTCGGCGTTGCCATTCGCTATGGTCGCCGCGGCAAAATTGAAGGCCTGCAGGCTCGAGGCACAGAGCCGGTTGATGGTGACGCCCGGCACCGCCGCCGGCAGACCGGCCAGCAACCCGGAGAGCCGGGCGATGTTCTTGCCCTGCTCCAGGTGCTGACCGACGCAGCCGATGTAGATGTCGTCGATGGCCCCGTTGAGCTCTGAACCGGCCGCCAAGTTATCCAGCAGCCCGTTCATCAGGGCAGCGAGCATCACGTCGGCCCGCACCTCGCAAAACAACCCTTTTTCAGGGTGGGCCTTGCCGATGGCGGTCCGTTTAGCGGCGACCAGGTAAGCGTTCATTCCTGTCCTTTTAGAGCGACAGCAGGCCGCAGCTTTTGCCGCCGTCGACATGCAGCACCTGCCCGGTGATGAACTCGGCATCCGCCGACGCCAGGAAGGCCACCGCCGCGGCAATGTCTTCGACCTTGCCCATCTTGCCGGTCGGCTGCATGCGGATCAGCCGTTCGCGGGCTTCGTCCGTCAGCCCCCGGGTCATCGGTGAATCGATGGCCCCCGGCGCCACGGCATTGACATTGATCTGGAACCTGGCGAATTCGAGGGCCAGGGAGCGGGTCAGGCTGACCAACCCTCCCTTGCTGGCAGTATAGTTGGCCTGGCCGATACTGCCGAGCCAGGCCCGGGAGACGATATTGACGATCTTCCCGGAGCGCTGTTTTTTCAGCGTCGGGAAGACCGCCTGGCAGCAGAGGAAAGCGCCTTTGAGGTTGACGTCCAGGACCTGGTCCCAATCCTGCTCGGAGATATTGCTGATCAGGTTGTCGCGGATGATCCCGGCATTGTTGACCAGCACATCGATGCCGCCGAATTTTGTCACGACTTGCTCGACCAGCTGCTGGACCTGCTCCTTGCTGGCAACATCCGCCGTGAGCTGCAGGATCCCGCCGGCGGAGCCGATCAGGCTTTCGGCCAGCTTGCGTAAGTGTTCCGGGTTGACGTCGACCAGCGCCAGACTGGCCCCCTGATCGGCAAATCGCCTGGCGATGGCAGCGCCTATCCCCTGCCCGGCCCCGGTGATCAAGACCACCCGGCCCCGGTTCTCCTGTCCGGCGCTATCCATCAGCAGGCCTCCACAACCATGGCGATGCCCTGGCCGCCGCCGATGCAGGCGGAAGCGATCCCCAGCTGCTTCTGGTCACGTTTCAGGGTCTGCAGACAGGTCAGCGCCAGGCGTACTCCGGTTGCCCCGAGAGGATGGCCGATAGCAATGGCGCCGCCGTTGATGTTGAGCTTGTCCTGATCGAGGTTGAGGGCCTTGGCAACGGCCAAACACTGTGCGGCGAAGGCCTCGTTGATTTCATAGCGATCGATGTCTGCAGTGGTCAACTTCATCTGCGCCAGCAGCAGGCGGATCGCCGGGACCGGGCCGATCCCCATGATCTCGGGCAGCACGCCGGTGGCTGCAAAACCGCGGATCTTGCCGAGCGGCTTCAGGCCGTTCGCGCGGACATAATCGCCGGAGGCGACCAGCAGTGCCGCCGCACCGTCGACGATTCCCGAGGCGCTGCCGGCCGAGGTCGGCCCGCTTTTGCTGAAGACAAAAGGCAGCCGGGCCAGCTCTTCCATGCTGGTCTGCCGCGGGTGTTCGTCAGCGGCGAGACCCGTGCGGCTGCTGCAGCGATACTGGCGGGGCTTCAATCCCTCCATCTCAAGGACTCCCTTACCGGCCACCGGGACGATCTCATGCTCGAAAAAACCTGCCGCCTGGGCATCAGCACAGCGCTGCTGGCTGCGCAGGGCGAAGGCGTCAACCTCCTCCCTGGTCAGGGAGAACTCCCGTGCCAGGTTGTCGGCCGTACAGCCCATCGGCACCGCGGCGGTATCATTGAGGGCTTCCCAGAGCAGGTCGATGAATTCGGGGCGCCCCAGCGGGAACCCCTGGCGGGCGGAATAGGAGGCCAGGGGGAAACGGCTCATGGCGTCGGTGCCGCAGCCGAGGACCAGGTTGGCTTTGCCGAGGGCGATCTGCTCCGCGGCCTGCCCGAGCAGCTCCACCCCGGAACCGCAGATACGCTGGGTCATCAGTGCGGTGCTCTCGAGCGGCGCACCGCTGTAGAGCGCAATGTGGCGCGGCAGGAAAAAGCTGTCGGCGCTGGCCTGACCGATATTGGCAACGATGGTCTGGTCGATGTCACTCGCCGGCACACCGGAGGCGTCGATCGCCGCCCGGCTGGCCAGGATTCCCAGGTCGGTCGGCGAAACGGTTGAGAGGCTGCCGACATATTTGCCAAAGGGGGTCCGCTTCCCTTCGAGCAGGTAGATATCTGTAAAGAGAGCACCGCTGCCGACCTTCTTGTCCTGAAAACCCTGTACGCTTGCTTTCATGATAGCTCCTTAAGTCTGTTTTCCGTCCGGCAGCTCTATTTGCCGATATAGTTCGGTTTCTTGCCGCTGAGAATGCTTGACAACCCGGTCCGGGCGTCCTCGGTGGCGAAAATGCGTTTCAGGCCGTCGAGTTCCAGCTGCAGGCCCTTCTGGAGATCCAGGCCGAAGCCCCGGTCGACCAGGTTCATCGCGGTCTTCAAGGCAATCGGCGCCTTGCGGGAAATGGCCTTGGCCAGCTTGGCATGTTCCTCCCTGGCCAGGAGGGGGTGGTCGAGATCGCCATTGAACTGGGCAAACTCGAGCTCCTGTGCGGTCACCTGGACACGGCCGGCCTGGCACTGTTCCAGGGAAACTTCGGCCAGTCCCCTCCAGTCGAACAGCGGCTCGACGACAGCATCGACCAGGCCGTAGGCATAGGCCTGCTGGGCGTTGATGAACTGACCGCTGGCGATCAGCTGCTTGGCCCGGGCGACGCCGATCAGGCGACTGGCACGCTGGGTGCCGCCGAGTCCAGGGTAGATGCCGATGCCGGTCTCCGGAAAGGCCAGCACCGACCTGCGCGTACCGATGCGATAATCGCAGGCCAGCGCCAGTTCCAGTCCGCCACCAAGCGCCAGGCCATCGAGATAGGCATAGGTGGTCTTGCCGGAAGCGCCGATCTTGTTCAGAACCTGCTGTCCGAACTCGGTAAAACTCTGGATGCGCTCGAGATCCCCGGCCGCCATGGCGTCCAGGAAAAACTTGATGTCGGCGCCGGCGATGAATGCTTTGCCCTTGCCGTGAATGAAAATTTTACTGATGTCGCTGCGGGCGTTGAGCTGATCGACGCAACGGTCAAGCTGGCGCATCACCTCTTCGCCGAGGGGGTTCATACGGTCGGGAAGGTTGAAAATAATGAACCCGCTGTCACCAACGACTTCAGTGGTCACCCAGTCGAGGCGCAACTTGTCGGCCTGGGCCGCGTCCACCAGGCAGGCCGGCACCGGCAGGCCCCAGGGGGAGAAGACGCTCTCCACCATCGCCCTGACGTTCTCCGCGCCGAGCTTCTCAAGCAGCTCGAACGGCCCGACCGGCCAACGCAAACCGGCGCGTGCGCCCAGGTCTGCCGGGGTCGCGTCAACCACCCCTTCATCGACCATCTGTACAGCCACACCGAGACTGGCGCCGACGAGCCGGCGGGTGACGACGTCCTTCTGGTCCGACCCGTTATTGAGCAGCAGGGTATCTTCGACATCCCAGTCCTGCTTGGCCTCGACCTGCCGGTGGAGAATCTCCGCCGGGGCGTAAAAGGCTCCCAGCACGCTGGCCAGACCGTCAGCGGCATGCATGGCGATCGGCACTCCGGTGGCGTTCATCAGGGCAAAGGGGCCCATGCCGACACCGAAAACCTCGCAGGCGACCCGGTCGATAAAAGCGATGCTGCCGCATCCCTCCTCGTAGAGCCGGGCGGCCTCGTTCAACCAGGGGACGAAGAAACGGTTGACGGCAAAGCCCGGGGCATCCTTGACCAGGATCGGGGTCTTGTCGTAATAGGCATAGAAGTTTTCGAGGGCCGCGACGATTCCCGGGTCCGATTTTCTGCCGGGGATCAATTCAACCAGCTTGTTCTTGGCGGCATGGTAGAAATAATGGACACCGACCACCCGCTCCGGGGTCTGCAGATCGGCGGCGATTTCGCTGATCAGGAACGAGGAGGTGTTGCTGGCCAAAATGCAGTCCTTGCTCACCAGCTTCTCCAGTTCGGCAAACAAGCCCTTTTTGACCTCGAGGTTTTCGAATATCGCCTCGACCACCAGGTCGGCCCGAGCCAACTCGGCCTGATCCGTCGTGCAGTGCAGTCGCCCGAGGATCTGGTCGAAGGCCTGCTGGTCAATCAACCCGCGCTGCATGGCCTCGCCAAGGGAGTCTCTCATGTAGCCGACGCCCCGCTCCAGAAACTGCTGCTGCTGATCAACGAGAATGACCGGCAAGCCCTTCATGACAAAGTGCTGGGCAATCGCCGAGCCCATGGTTCCTGCGCCAACGACGCCTACGGTTGCAATCGGTTTCATTCGCCTACCCTCTTGATTGTAAGGTCTAAAGATTACCAAGTTCCGCTGGCGAGCACACCATCCGGGCACGTCCGGCCCGGGCCGGGCCGCCGCCGTTACCCTCACTTTATTTCGCAGTGCGAAACTGATTTTCACTCCTTGTAAATCCTACCCGACAACACACTGTTTGTAAATATTTTTCTTACAGCAAACCGAACCTTCTTCTTTCTGTTTTACAACATACTGTAATCACAGTTTAATATACTTATCAACCTCTTTATACACAGGCGATTATACTCATTTTAGACTGTTTTTGCCGCGGCGTCCCGCATATTTTAATTTCGCTATGCAAAACATATTTTCAAAAAAACGTTGTTTTATCTCTTGACACGAATTGCCCTTTTATATAGAGATTAAAAGCGAGAAATATCTCACTTGCGCAACGCAGACGGCCCCCAGACGGACCGAACCTTATCTGAGCCAGCCTTGCGCCAGCAGCAACAGTCCGGAGCAACAGCCAATGAACGAAAATACGGCACTCAGCCACAGGGGCAGCAAGGCAGAGCTGATCGCAATGGACGGCATCGACCTCCTGGAGGACTGCAGCAAGGACCGCCAGTTCGTGACCGCCCTGGCCCGGGGGCTGGAGGTCCTGCGCTGTTTCAGGCCAAGTGACCGGCACCTCGGGAACCAGGACATCGCCGAGCGCACCGGTCTGCCGAAGCCGACCGTATCCCGTCTGACCTACACCCTGACCCGCATGGGATACCTTTACCATGACGAAAAACTGGGCAAGTACCAGCTCGGCAGCGGGGTCCTGTCTCTCGGCTACTCGTTTCTGACCAATATGGATGTGCTGAAAATCGCCCGCCCGCTCATGCAGGAGCTGGCCGACTATTCGCACACCGTGGTTTCAGTCGGCTCCCGCGACCGGCTCGGCATGGTCTACCTCGACGGCCGGCACAGCATAACCGCCACCGTCTCCCTGCGCCGCGAACCCGGGACCCGGGTCCCCATAGCGACCACCGCCATGGGCCGAGCCCTGCTGTGCGGCCTGCCGGAGGATGAGCGGGACAAGCTGATGGACAACATCCGTCAGAAGGACCCGGTCCGCTGGCCGAAGCACAAGGCCGGGATCGAACAGGCGCTACGCGACTACAACGAACGCGGTTTCTGCCTGTCCATCGGCGACTGGCGCAGCGACGTCAATGCCGTCGGCGTGCCGATGCTGCCGATTGCCGGCTGCCGTCTGCTGACCTTCAACTGTGCGGCCCCGTCGTTCCTGCTGCGCCAGCACATGCTCGAGGACGACATCGGCCCACGGCTGGTCAACCTGGTCCGGACGATCGAATCGGAAGTGGCCCGCTACTGAACGATGAGACTTTCCTTTTTCAAAAGCAGAGGACGATGACACAGCCGGTTTACGTTGGTCTTGACATGGGCGCATCACGCACCAAGGTGGCGGTTATCGACCGCCATGGAGCGCTGCTCGGGCATGCGGTGAAGAAATCGGGAATCGATTTTGCCGCGACCGCCGCACTCTGCCTGGATGCTTCCCTGGAACAGGCCGGTGCCGGGCGGAGCGACATCGTCGCCGCCGTCGCCACCGGCTACGGCCGCAACAACGTCGCCTTCGTCACCAGCCAGAGCAAGACCGAGATCGGCTGCCACGCCAAGGGCTGCCACTATCTCTATGCCGAGGCGATCACCATCATCGATATCGGCGGACAGGACAACAAGATCATCAAGCTCGACGCCGACGGGCGGCGCGAGAGCTTCAAGATGAACCGCAAGTGTGCCGCCGGAACCGGCGCCTTTCTCGAAGAGATGTCCAGCCGCCTCGACATTCCCCTCGAGGAGATGAACAGCCTGGCCCGCCAGGCCACCGAAACGATCCGGCTCGGCAGTTACTGCACGGTCTTCTCGGCCACCGAGGTCCTGGAGAACATCCGTCACGGCAAACCGGTCGCCGACATCATCAAGGGGATCTTCTACTCGATGATCAAGCGGGTTCTGGAGATGGACTCCATAACCGGCAAAGTCGTCCTGAGCGGCGGCGTGGTCGCGCACAACCCCTACCTGGTCGAGATGACCGAGGAGTTGATCGGCCGGCCGGTTCTGCTGCCGCCATTCCCCCAGTTGACCGGAGCCCACGGTGCCGCCCTCTATGCCCTGGAAGCGACAGGCGGCCAGGGAGACGGCAGCGGCGAAGAGTAGCGGGAGCCAAACGAGAGAGCGTGTCTCAGGGAGAGATTATGGCTGAAGAGAAACAACCCCAAAGGAAGAAGATCCAGGCCACCGGGCAGATGATGAAAATCATGTCCGACTACTTCTACGATCTCAATGACGCGGGGCAATCGGCAACCCGCAAGGTCGCCTGGTGTACCAGTGTCGGTCCGGCGGAGCTGCTCAGGGCCATGGGCTTTGCCGTGCACTTCCCGGAGAACCATGCCGCCATGCTCGGCGCGACGCGCATGGCCACCGAGCTGATTCCGGAGGCCAACGCCATCGGTTATTCACCGGATATCTGCTCGTACCTGACTGCCGATATCGGTGCCCACCTGAAGGGAACTTCACCGCTGGCCAAAGCTTACCCCGGGATTGAAGCCCCACCCCGCCCGGATGTGCTGGTCTACAACACCAACCAGTGCCGCGACGTCCAGGACTGGTTCACCTGGTACGCACGTGAGTTCGGCGTCCCTTGTATCGGCATCACCTCGCCAAAAAATTTCACCGACGTCACCGAGATCCTGGTCGACGACGTCACCCGGCAGATCGAAGCGCTGATTCCCACCCTGGAGGAGGTCGCCGGTGAGAATCTGGACATGCAGCGCCTGCGTGAAACCGTCGCCCTCTCCCGGGAATGCACCGAACTCTGGCGCCAGGTCCTCGAAACCGCCGCGGCGACTCCCGCACCGCTGACTTTCTTCGACGGCACCATTCACATGGGGCCGGCTGTGGTCCTGCGCGGCACCCGGCAGGCAGTCGATTACTACCGGCGGCTGCTCGCCGAACTCGAGCAGCGCATCGCCGAGAAGGTGGCTGCGGTCGACGGCGAAAAGCATCGCATCTACTGGGAAGGGATGCCGGTATGGGGACGGTTGCGCCAGCATTCCGAGCTGTTTTCGGAGCTGCAGACCAGCGTGCTGGTCTCCACCTACTGCAGCAGCTGGATCTTTCCGGATTTCGACGCCAACGATCCGCTGCGCAGCATGGCCAAAGCCTACCTCGCTCTGTTCATCGTTCGCTCCGATGCTTACAAGGAAGCGTACATCAAGCGGATGCTCGAAAAGTTCAACATCGACGGCATCATCTACCACGATGCCAAGACCTGTCCCTGCAATTCCAACAGCCGCTACGGCATGCCGCAGCGCCTGGAGCAGGAGACCGGCATCCCGAGCCTGGTGATTTCCGGCGACCTCAACGATCTGCGCTGCGTGTCCGACGAACAGACCCGGACCAACGTTGAGGCCTTTATCGAACAACTCGAGGAGAGAAGATAAGATGCTAGACGCCCTGTTCAAGCCCAAAGCGGTCGCCCTGGTCGGCGCATCGACCAAGGAACTATCCATCGGCAACGTCATCATCAGGAATCTCCAGAGATACGGCTACAAGGGGGAGATCTACCCGGTCAACGCCAAGGCCGATGAAGTGTGCGGGCTCAAGGCCTATCCCTCGTTGGCGGACATCCCCGGCGAGGTTGACCTGGCACACATCATCATTCCCAGCCAGTTCGTGCCCCAGGCCATCGAGGAGTGCGGCCAGAAGGGGGTCAAGGCGGTCATCATCAACTCGGCCGGCTTCAGCGAGATGGGCGAAGAGGGTGCCAGGCTGCAGGCGGAATTCCTCGCCAACGCGCACAAATATGGCATCCGGCTGTTCGGCCCCAACTGCCAGGGGATCATCAACTCCGACCCGGCACTGAACGCCTACTGCAACTTCACCTTCACCTTCCCCAAACCGGGCAGCATCTCGGTGGTCGCCTTGAGCGGCGGCGTCGGCGCGCTGATCATGCAGGCCCTCGACGACCTCGACATCGGCCAGCGCCTCTATGCCTCCAACGGCAACGCCTGCGACGTGTCGATCCCGGAGATCATCCACTATTACGGCGAAGATGAAGGGACCAAGGCGGTCATCCTCTACACCGAGGGTTTCGACCAGCCCCGGGATTTCCTCGAGGTCGCCCGCAAGGTGACGGCGAAGAAGCCGGTCCTGGCCATGAAGGCCGGCCGCACCGAAGAAGGCGCCAAGGCGGCGTCCTCGCACACCGGCTCGCTGGCCGGGGTCGACATCGCCACCGAACTGATCTTCGAGAAGATCGGGGTCCTTCCCTTCCGCGATGAAGGAGAGATGGTGCGGGCGGCGATGGCCTTCTCGAGCCAGCCGGTCCCGGCCGGCAACCGGGTCGGCATCATCACCAACACCGGCGGCCCGGCGGTAATCGCGACCGACGTGCTGGTCGATTTCAACCTTGAGGTGCCGAAACTCTCCGCTGCATCGATTGCCCGGCTGCGCGAGACCCAGTTCCCCGAAGCGGCCCTGGAGAACCCCATCGACGTGGTCGCCACCGCCGGCGGCCCGCAGTTCCGTGCCGCTCTCGACGTGATGATGGATTCGGATCAGATCGACTGCGTCTACATCAACTTCGTCACCGCGCCCTTCACCGACACCGACGCGGTCGCCCGCGAAATCGTCGCGGTCAACCGCCAGAAGCGCAAGCCGCTGGTCTGCAACTTCATGACCAATCTGAAGCTGGAACGCTTCCAGAAGACCATGGCGATCCTCAAGGAAGGCGACGTGCCCTTCTACGCCAATCCCGGCGATGCGGCCCGGGCGCTTGGCTCCCTGGTGCAGTACGGTCGGATTCAGCGGCGGGATATCGGCCAGCCGCACCTCTTCGACGGCGCCGACGCAGCTCGCGCCAGGACGATCATCGAGCAGGCCCGCCAGACGGGCCGCCAGGTCCTCACCGCTGGCGAGGTCTACGGGATCTTCGAAGCCTACGGTATCGCGGTCGCTCCATGGCAGGTTGTCCGGGGTGCCGACCAGGCAGTCGCCGCCGCCGCGGCAATCGGCTACCCGGTGGTGGTCAAGGTCGACAGTTCCGCGATCGATCACAAGAGCGACATGGGCGGGGTTGCCGTCAATCTCAAGGATGCCGCGGCAGTGAGCAGCGCCGTCGAGGAAATGCAGCGCCGACTGGGCCACTTCGGTGAGCTCGGCTTCCTGGTGCAGAAATTCCTCCCCGGCGGGCGCGAGCTGATCATCGGCGCCAGTGCCGAACGCAACCTCGGGCACCTGGTCATGTTCGGCCTCGGCGGCATCTACGTCGAGACCCTCAAGGACGTGGTCTTCAAGGTAGCCCCGGTGACCCGTGTCGAAGCCACGGAGATGCTGGCCGGAATCAAGACCGCAGCGCTGCTCGACGGCGTCCGCGGCGAGGCAGGGATCGACAAGCAGGCGGTGATCGAGCTGATTCAGCGGGTCTCGCAGCTGCTCGGCGACCTACCGATGATCGAGGAGATGGACCTCAATCCGATCATGGCTTTTGCCGACGGGGCCTTCGCCGTCGATGGCAGGATACGCATCCAGACTGGAGGCTGAGAGGTGGCAACGATGCTCTTGGGAAGACAGGCAACTCGGGCAAACTGGCAGGCGACCTGCCAGTCGCGAATCACGACTCCGGATGAAGCCGTCAAGGTGATCAAGTCAGGCGACCGGGTCTTTCTGACCGGAAACGCCTCGGTGCCGCTACCGCTGCTCGATGCGCTGGTCAGAAGGGCGCCGCAGCTGCAGGGAGTGGAGGTCTGTCATCCGCTGACCATCTGCCCGGCGGACTATGTCGCCCCCGAAATGGCCGGACATCTGCGGATTAATTCGATGTTCATCAGCGCCAACGTGCGCAGGGCGGTCAACGAAGGGCGGGCCGACTTCACCCCGGTGATGCTCTCGGAATTTCCCCTGCTTTTCAAGAACGGTCACCTCCCTCTGGATGTGGCCCTGATCCACGTGTCGCCACCGGACGCAAACGGCTACTGCTCCATGGGCGCCGAATCCGGCCTCACCATCTCCGCTGCGGAGGTCGCCAAAGTGGTGATCGCCCAGGTCAACGAGCAGATGCCGCGCACCCTGGGCGACACCGCCATGCACATCGACCGGATGCATTACATCGTGCCGTGCGACACTCCCCTCTTCGAAATGCCGATGGGAGACGATGTTGACCAGAAGGTGGTTGAAAAGATCGCCGCCCACATCGCCGAGCTGATCCCCGACGGTGCGACCATGCAACTGGGAATCGGGGCGCTGCCCAACGCCGTGCTCAAGTTCCTGTTTGACAAAAAGGACCTTGGCGTGCATTCCGAGCTGATTTCCGATGGCGTAATCGACCTGGTCGAGGCCGGCGTGCTCAACGGCTCCCGCAAAAGCCTGCATCCCGGCAAGATCACCTGCGGCTTCCTGCTCGGCACCAGGCGTCTCTACAAGTGGGTGGACAACAACCCGCTGGTCGAACTGCGCCGCACCGAGTATGTCAACGACCCCTTCGTGGTGGCCCAGAACGACCGCATGGTGGCGATCAACTCGGCGATCGAGGTCGATCTGACCGGACAGGTCTGCGCCGACAGCATTGGACCGAAGATGCATTCAGCCGTCGGCGGCCAGTTGGACTTCATTTACGGCGCCTCCCGCTCAAAAGGCGGCGTACCGATCATCGCCCTGCCCAGCACCTCCCAATTGCGCGACGGCACCGTGCTCAGCAAGATCGTGCCGATGCTCAAGCCGGGCGCCGGCGTGGTCACCAGCCGCAACCACGTGCACTTCGTGATCACCGAGTTCGGCACAGCGGCTCTCTACGGCAGGACCGTCCGCCAACGCACCCAGGCGCTGATCAAGATCGCCCACCCGCAGTTCCGCGACGAGATCGCGGCCAAGGCCAGGGAACTCAATTACCTCTGAGGTGCAGAAGAAAAAGGGGACTGGCACGTGCTGTAATGAGACCCGGATGGTTTTCAATCCGATTGAAATGCAAAGGGAAGAGGAGACAACATGGTCTGGAACAAGGAAGAGACAAACAGCCGCACTGAGATGAACGCCCTCCAGCTCGGCCGGCTGCAGGCAACCGTCAGCTATGTTTACGAAAAAAACCCCTACTACCGCAAAAAGCTCGACGAGCTGAAGATAGCCCCGCGGGACATCAGGTCCCTGGACGACGTTCGCAGGCTCCCTTTCACCACCAAGCAGGACATACGCGAAAACTACCCGTTCCGGCTCTTCACCGCTCCCCAGGAGGAGATCGTCGAGTACCACGCGACCTCTGGGACCACTGGCAAACCGGTCGTGGTCGGCTATACGCGGCAGGACCTGGAAACCTGGAAAGAAGTCATGGCCCGGGCGTTGACCGGTGCCGGCGTCACCAAACACGACGTGGTGCAGAACATCTATGGCTACGGCCTGTTCACTGGCGGCATCGGTGTCCACTATGGAGCGATCCGGATCGGTGCGGCGGTCATCCCGATTTCGGGGGGCAACACCCAGAGGCAGCTGATGCTCATGGAGGACTTCGGCAGCTCCGTGCTGACCTCGACCCCCTCCTTCCTGATGCACCTGCACGAAGCCGGCGAGGAGGTGGGCATCGACTTCCACAAGCTCAAGCTCCGTGTCGGCGTGCTCGGCGCAGAACCCTGGAGCGAAGCGATGCGCCACAAGATCCAGGACAGGTTCGGCATCAAGGCCTGCGACATCTACGGGCTCTCGGAGATCATCGGCCCCGGCGTCGCCTTCGAATGTGTTGAAAAGCAGCAGGGCCTGCACATCAATGAAGACTACTTCTATCCGGAGATCATCGACCCGCAAACCTGCGAAGTCCTTCCCGAGGGGGAAGTGGGCGAACTGGTCTTCACCACGGTCGCCAACCAGGGACAGCCGCTGCTGCGCTTCCGCACCCGGGACATCACGCGGCTCACTTACGGCACCTGCATCTGCGGGCGGACCACGGT
>JAHEEU010000179.1 GCA_024640545.1 Geobacteraceae bacterium | reverse complement strand
TGGTCCTCAAGCAGTACGTGCACATCGGCGTCGCCGTCGACACTCCCGGCGGCCTGCTCGTCCCGGTGATCCGCGATGCCGATGCCAAGGGGATCGAACGCCTGGCCGTGGAGTTGAACGAGGTTGCCGGCAAGACTCGCGACCGCAAGATCAGCCCCGCCGACATGGAGGGCGGGACCTTTACCATCAGCAACCTTGGCGGGGTCGGCGGCACCTCCTTCACGCCGATCGTGTATGCGCCCCAGGTGGCCATCCTGGGCATGTCCACCGCCGAGATGCAGCCGGTCTGGAACGGCCAGGAGTTCACCCCGCAACTGGTCATGCCACTCTCCTTGACCTATGATCACCGGGTCATCGACGGCGCCGACGGCGCCCGCTTCCTGCGCTGGATCTGCACGGCCCTCGAGAACCCCCTGCACCTGGTCATGAAAGGATGATGCCGTGAGCAGTCACGATGCGATCCCTGCTACCGCACAACTGGTCGTTATTGGCGCCGGGCCGGGAGGCTACGCCGCGGCCTTCCGGGCGGTCGAACTCGGCCTCAATGTCACTCTGATCGACCCCGAAGCCAACCCTGGCGGCGTCTGTCTGCACCGTGGCTGCATACCATCAAAGGCCCTGCTGCACGTCGCCAAGCTTGTTTCCGAGGCGGAGGACGCCGCCAGTATCGGGGTGACCTTTACCAAGCCGCAGATCGACCTGGAGCGGGTCCGCAATTGGAAGGACGAGGTCATCGGTAAATTGACCGGCGGCCTGGGCAGCAAGGTCGACAAGTTGAAGATCACATACGTGCGAGGTACGGCGCGCTTCAAGGATGCCCGCAATCTGTCGGTTACCACCACGTCGGGCGCCATCGGTGAGATGGCCTTTGAACAGGCAATCCTGGCCACCGGGTCGCGGCCGATCATGCTGCCGGGCGTCGCCGCGGACAGCAAGCGGATCATCGACTCCACCGGGGCCCTCGAGATTGCCGAGACACCCTCCTCGCTGCTGGTGGTCGGCGGCGGTTACATCGGCCTGGAACTCGGTTCGGTCTATGCCGCCCTCGGCAGCAAGGTCTCGGTCGTGGAAATGACCGACGGTCTGCTGCCCGGTTGCGACCGCGACCTGGTCTCGGTGCTGAAGCGGCGGCTGGACGGCAAATTCACCGAAATCATGCTCAACACGCGGGTGGCCGGGCTCAAGGAACAGAAGAACGGCGTCATGGTTAGCCTGGAAGGCAAGGCGGGCGAGCCGGCAAAGAAGCGCTTCGACCGGGTCCTGGTGGCGATCGGCCGTCGGCCCAACAGCGAAAACCTGGGTCTGGAGAAGACCGCGGTCAAACTGAATGCCAGGGGGTTCGTCGAAGTCGACGGCCAGATGCGCACGGCGGAACCGCACATTTTTGCGATCGGTGACATCGCCGGAGAACCAATGCTGGCGCACAAGGCTTACGGGGAGGCGCACGTTGCCGCCGAAGTGGCCGCAGGTCGCAAAGCGGTTTTCGAGCCGCGGGCGATTCCGGCCGTGGTCTTCACCGATCCAGAAATCGCCTGGTGCGGTCTGACCGAAACCGAAGCCCGCGACCGCAAGATCAAGGTGAAGACGGCCAAGATGCCCTGGCGCGGCAACGGCCGGACCCTGACCCTCGGCCGCGACGACGGCATGACCAAGCTGATCATCGATCCGGAAACGGACCGGCTGCTCGGGATCGCCGTTGCCGGCCCCGGCGCCGGTGAACTGATCGCCGAAGGGGTGGTCGCTCTGGAGATGGCCGCGGTGAGCGAGGATCTGCGCAAGTCGATCCATCCCCATCCGACCCTGTCTGAAACCATTTATGATGCAGCGGAGATGCTGTTCAAGGCCTGATCGACACAGGTTTTCGGGAGAGGGTGGGAATGCTGCATGACCAGCCTGATCGTCTTCGTCAGCTTTCTCACAGCCTGTCTGACTGGGGCTGGGTATCTCATGAGCAGGATGCCGGGCCGTTCATTCTCTGGCCCGCTGCCGGAGCTGTCTGCGGCCGAGTTGCTGCTTCAGGGGCGCCTGCGCAGTCATGTCGAGATGCTGGCTGGCACCATCGGGGAACGAAACTACAGGCAGCATGACAACCTGGAACGGTCCGCCGCATATATCGAAGGGCAGTTCAAGTTGGCCGGACTCCCGATCCGGTCGCTCCCCTATGAGGCTGCCGGTATTCAGGTGCGGAATATCGAGGCGGAGATTCGCGGAAGTGCTGCCACCCCTGCGGTACTCATCGTTGGAGCTCATTACGATTCCGTGATTAACAGCCCCGGCGCCAATGATAATGCTTCCGGAGTCGCGGCGCTGCTTGAACTGGCTCGCCTGTTCAATCCTGGCGAAGTCAAGCAAACCCTGCGCCTGGTAGCTTTTGTCAACGAAGAGCCGCCCATGTTCAAGACCTCCCGCATGGGCAGCTGGATCTATGCTCAGCAGCTGCGCAGGAGTGGAGATCGCCTGGCCGGGATGATCTCCCTGGAGACGATCGGCTACTATACCTCTGTACCCCTGTCCCAGAAGTTTCCCCTGCCGATGCTGCGACTTTTTTACCCCCGCCGCGGCGACTTCCTGGCTCTGGTAGGCAACCAAAAATCCCGCGATCTGTTGAAGCGCGGCATCCGGCTTTTCCGTCAGCATGCGGCTTTGCCGTCGCAAGGAATTGTCGCTCCCGGCTGGCTGCCGGGAATCGACTGGTCGGACCACTGGTCATTCTGGAAAATCGGCTGTCCCGCGATCATGGTGACCGACACGGCACTCTTCAGGTACCCGTATTACCATGACAGCAAGGACACGCCAGATAAACTCAATTACACTGCTTACACTAGGGTTGTGTCCGGGTTGCATGCGATGATCCGCGCACTTGCCACGGAATAAACCCCTTTGAGGCAGCATCCAGGCGTCTGGCGAATCTAGCCATTTGGTTTGCGGCGCACTCCAATTGTCCCGAAATTTGATTAAAGTCATATCGCGCTGTACCCAACTGAGGTAATATCCCCACCCATGCGTAAAGTCATCAAATGGCAAGACGCCGGCCGCTGGCGCTTGGCGATCCAGTGGCTGTTCTTCGGCTGGTGCCTCTTCCTTGGCGTCCAGTTCGGGCTCTTCGTGCATCATTTCGAGAGCATGGGGCAGGCCAGGTATTATCCGCGGCCGCCGGGGGTGGAAGGCTTCCTGCCGATCGGTTCGCTGATCAGCCTGAAAAATTGGCTGCTCACCGGCCATTTCGACACGGTGCACCCGGCGGCGCTGGTGCTGTTCCTGTCCTTTATGGCCATGGCGCTGCTGGCCAGGAAATCCTTCTGTTCGTTCATCTGCCCAGTGGGCACCCTGTCGGAGGGGGCGTGGAAGCTCGGGCAGCGACTGCTGGGGCGCAACTTGCGTGTCTGGCGCGGCCTCGACCTCTTCCTGCAGTTCGCCAAGTACGCGCTGCTCTTCTTTTTCGTCAAACTGATCCTCTTCGGCATGCCGGTCTTTGCGCTCGGGGAGTTCCTCGCGGCACCCTACTGGGCTGTGGCCGATGTCAGGATGCTGCATTTCTTCACCGATATGTCGACCACCAGCATGACGGTGATTGCCACGCTCTCGGTCCTCTCGGTCTTTTACCGGAATTTCTGGTGCCGCTACCTCTGCCCCTACGGAGCGCTGCTCGGCCTGCTCGGTATGCTCAGCCCCTTCAAGATCAGCCGTCGCCAGGACACGTGCATCGACTGCGGGGCCTGCAGCCGCGCCTGTCCGGCGCAGATCGACGTGCAGCATAAAGTGCGCGTTCATTCACCGGAATGCACCGGCTGCCTGACCTGTGTCGGCAGCTGTCCGGAAAACGGGGTACTGTCCATGGCGTTTCTGAAGAGACCCGTTCCGGGAATCGTGTTTGTGGTGGTCGTGATGCTATTGTTCGCCAGCGGGGTACTGACCGGCATCCTCAGCGGCCACTGGCAGACGAGTCTGAGCTATGCAGATTACCAGCGTCTGATTCCGTTGGCTGCGCGTCTGGGGCATTAACTGTCGGTAGAGACCATTCCAGACAGAATGACCTGTGCATAATCCGACGAGGATTGCAGCCTCTTTGCTTTTGCCTGGTGTACTGGAAACCGGTTGCTGGAAGTTGTGACTTTGCCGCCTTTTCTCGCGCAGGGGATAAATGCTGAAAAAAAGCCTGACTTTTGCACATTGAAGGATAATGAGGATGAGAACCAAAGTCGCGGTCTTGGGCGGGGGCACTGGAAACTTCACGGTGCTTTCCGGATTGAAGCTTTACAAGTCGCTGGATCTGTTCGCTGTTGTCTCCATGGTGGACGACGGCGGCTCGACAGGAATTTTGCGGAACGAGTTCGGGATTCTTCCGCCCGGCGATGTGCGGCAGTGCATGATTGCCCTGTCCGAGGAGTCGGCACTGGTCCAGAAACTGTTCCAGTATCGGTTCAAGGGGTCCCTCGTCAATCATAGCTTCGGCAACCTGTTCCACCTGGCGCTCGCCGAGATCACCGGCAGTGAAGAAAAGGCCGTCCTTGAAATGGGCCGCATCCTGAAGATCGCCGGTGAGGTGGTTCCTGTGACATGGGAGAATATTCGTCTCAAGGCCGAGCTCGAAGACGGCTCTGTCGTGTTTGGCGAAACCAACATTGACCTGCCCAAGCACAATCCGGAGCTCGGTATCGCCAAGCTGTCATTGAGCCCGTCCGCAAAAGCTAATCCCCTTGCACTGTCGGCGCTGCGGTCCGCGGAGTGCATCATTATTTCACCGGGTGACCTGTTCACGTCGACCCTGCCAAACTTTCTTGTCGAGGGCATCGCGGCTGAGGTTGCGTCGTCCTCGGCCCTGAAGATTTATGTCTGCAACCTTATGACCAAGCGGGGTGAGACCATGGGGTTCTCTGCCGCGGACCACGTGCGCGCCGTTCATCAATATCTTGGCAAACAGTGCATAGACGGGGTTATCGTCAGCAGCCTTAAACTTTCAGCTGCCCAGCTCGAGGAGTACGCGCGGGAGCATTCGCATCCGGTGTCTTACGATGTGCCTTCCCTGCTCGCAGAAGGGGTGAAGATGGTCGTCGAATCTGATGTGTCGAGCCCTCATTCCTTGATACGCCACGACAGCAGTAAAATTGCCTGGGAGATCTTCAAACTGATTCAAGAGCACAAACAACGCTACAGGCAGCCCTCGAAGATAACTCTCAGCTGAAGCGTGAGCCAGTCACTGGGCTCTCTCTGGTGACTCAGTTGCTCTCTGACAACGGTGTGGTACAGAGAGCAAGCTCACGGCTAAGCTCTGCTCTCCGGGCAAGGGCCGGTCCCGAGGTTCATCTGATTTTTCCCCTTGAAAATCATCCTTCCGCAGGCTGATAGCCTTTGCCGGCGTACTGGATATTGGCGGCGTCGTGGCTGCGCGGCGGCGAAACGGCGTGGAGGCCGCCGCACGCTGGGCAGCTGGAGACGAAAGTGACCAGCGTGAAGCTGGCGCCGCACCCCTGGCAGACCGTCGCCAAGCCGCCGCCAGGCAAGGCTTGATCGCGCAACGACCCGCCGTGCGCCT
>JAHEEU010000034.1 GCA_024640545.1 Geobacteraceae bacterium | reverse complement strand
GGATATTCCAGCCTCGCCATTCTTTGGCCTGAACCGTAACCGAGGAACCTACAATCAGAGCGATTGCACAAATTGAGAAGCTGATCATTTTGAGGTATTTCATGGTCATAATTCTCCTGTCTGTGATCTATGGACCTGCGTTCAAGGTTGAGTTACGTCAAAAAAGGTTAATGATCATCATTATCATAGGCATAACCTCCTTTTAAGAGATGTCTGTACGCAGACGCAAAGTCTAGTCATAGTCTAGTATTGATCATTACACCCCAGGAAGGTGAATTCGTATTCTATGGGACCGGTATGACAGACCATCTATTAAAAGCGCATTCGCCACTATTTGTGATTATAAGGCAAATACCGGCATGCACAATACAGCTGAACAAAAAGAAATGCATGCCAGTTTTTTTCCGCTGCTCATTCAATCAGGTAAAATACATCCCGCCATTGATTTCGGCTATTTCACCGGTAATAAACGATCCGAGATCAGACGCAAAATACAGCACCGTGTTGGCGACATCATCCGGGATGCCGCCCCGTTTCAACGGAATACTGTTAATTGCCGCCTTTATGCCTTCATCGGTGTTGAAGGTTTCGTGGAATGGCGTCTCCAGGATGAGGCCAGGGGCCACGGCATTCACGGTGATGCCCCGGTCGGCCACCTCCTTGCACAAACCATAGGTAAAAGCGATGACCGCACCCTTTGAAGCAGCATAGGCTGTCGCGCCAGCCCCGCCACCATTGCGGGCGGCCAGGGAGGACATATTAATGATACGCCCCCAGCCGCGGTTCATGAACGGCAGGACAGCTCGCGTACAGAAAAAGGTGCTTGTCAGGTTGACATTGATCGTTTGAAACCAGTGCTCGTCGGTCATCTCCGCAATACTTGAACGTCCGACCAGGTGGCCGGCATTGTTCATCAGAATATCGATATACCCGCCCAGCGCTTGTGCAGCCTGTGCCACGACCTTGTTGACCTGGGCCGAGTCAGTGGCATCCAGGCGAAAGGCAAAGGCCCTGCGGCCCATCTTCTCAATCGATTTAACCGTGTCCTCGCCCTCTGGCTGATGTGAATAATAGGTGAGCGCGACATCCGCGCCACAGCGCGCGAGAGTCAGGGCAACGGCGCGGCCGATCCCCAAGTTGCCGCCTGTCACCAAGGCCGTTTTGCCTGCAAGAGAGATTTCCATGGTTTACTCCCAATATTTTCAGCCCGTTAGGACTTTCATGGGCAATTGACGCTTGAGTCAAACGGCTCATTTTTCCGCGGCTGACAATTTAGAGACATGCATCGTTCCACAATATAAAACTATGTTTCCAAATATTGTCAAGTGGTCTTTTTCTATTTAATGGAAAACACCCCGGAAAAAGTGGATCCTAACCACATAAATTCAGCTTTATATATGTTTTATGGTCAAAAGCGCTTATGGAATATGAGCTTACATTAATATTTAATTTATTTTATTGGGAAATATCAAATTAATTTGTTCCACGATATGAAATTATTTGTCATGTAGCAGAATTATGCTTATATATTATGTGTGGTTTATGCAGATGCAGCTCAAACCACCCGTCAGGGCCACCTGGCAATACTTTAAAGCAGGAATTCTTCCACCCTCGACTGGAGGTCACATCATGGATATCAGGTACGCCGTACACCCGGAACATGCCGAAGCTATGGATACGGAAACGCTGCGGGAACATTTCCTTATGCAAGACCTGTTCGTTCCCGACCAGCTTAAACTTATATACAGCTTCAATGATCGCCTGATCGTTGGTGGCGCCTGCCCGCACAAACAGATTTCCCTGGAAATAGATCGGAAGATAATCGGCAGCGACTTTCTTCTGCAACGCAGGGAAATGGGTGTCATCAATGTTGGCGGCCCTGGCAGGGTGGATATAGACGGGAAAAGTTTTCCCATCGCCGGCAAAGATGGTATTTATATAGGCATGGGAGCAAAACAAGTCGTCTTTGCAAGCGACAACCCTGAAAATCCAGCCAAGTTTTACCTTAACTCCTCGCCAGCCCATGCTGCTTACCCGACGGCGTTGGCAAAGTTTGCCGAGGCAGAGCCCGTGCAACTCGGAGACTTGTCTACCAGCAACCGCAGGACCATACGGAAATACATACATCCCAACGGGATCAAGAGCTGCCAGCTGGTGATGGGAATGACCACTCTCGAGGCCGGCAGTGTCTGGAACACCATGCCGACCCACACCCATGAGCGCCGCATGGAGGCCTATTTCTATTTCGAATTGGCCCAGGACCAGGCCGTTTTTCACCTCATGGGAACCCCTGGCGAAACCCGGCATATTGTCCTTCGTAATGAAGAAGCGGTGCTTTCACCGTCATGGTCCATTCATTCCGGAGTAGGCACTTCGAACTACACTTTTATCTGGGGGATGTGCGGAGAGAACCAGTTATTCGATGACATGGACCATGTCCCCATGGCTGAGCTTCGCTGAGGCAGAAAGGCCTGACCAGATCGACTCGCCGGGGTCAAACCGTGTGAGGCTCCACCCTGCCAAGGGAGAACCGACCGTTTTAAGGGTGCCTGCGGGTGTTTTTCAGATTGCTGCGTTGCAGCGATATTCAACCAGACTTCAAGAACCGCGTGTTATAAAGAAATAAACTTATGAGCGTGCAATCCATTGACCGGGCCTTTGACATCATCGAGCTGCTCTCCCACGAGCCCCGCAGCATTGCCATGACTGAAATCGGTCGGCGCTTGAACCTTCACAAAAGCACGGTTCATCGTCTGCTGACTTCACTTCGCGCTCGGGGTTATGTCGAAAAAGACACCCAGACCGGGAACTACAAGCTAGGCATAGGTTTTGTAGAGCTCGCCAGTCTCTACCTGAACAGTCTCGAACTGAAGACGGAGGCAAACCCCTTTTTACACCAACTGAGCAAAGCGACCGGGCAGACGGCTTTCCTGGCCATCATGGATAACGCCGAAATAGTCTATATCGACAAGGTTGAGACCTATAACAGCCTGAGGCGCTACACGATTATTGGCAAGCGCCTGCCCTTGCATGCCACCTCACTGGGCAAAGCCATGTTGTCCGGGCTGAGCGATAAAGAGATCGAAGAGCTCTATCCCGACAAAAAGCTCGTATCGATCACCAAAAAAACCATCCCGACGATCGATGCCCTGCTTGCAGAAGTCAGGCAGATCCGCTCAAGGGGCTGGTCAATAGATGACGAGGAGAATGAAAAGGGGACCCGATGCGTTGGTGCGCCCATCTTCGACTATCGGGATCGAGTCATTGCGGCCGTGAGTATTGCCTGGGATATCAACACCCATCCAGACAAGCTATGGAATGATTATGCAAAACAGGTTGTCAAATGCGCCGCGGACATTTCGGCCAAAATGGGCTGTCCTCGGAGCAGGATTCGTCAACTTGCCGGTTGATCCTTTGGATTCTGCCAGTCTCCGTGGAAATAATCGATTGATGCAGAACCTACGTGAGAGGGAGGTAAGCAATGAAAGCACTGTCATTCAACAACGGTGACCAGATGCCCGTGCTGGGCTTGGGAACCTTTAAATCCCAGCCGGGGGAGATCTATCAAACCGTCAAGGATGCTGTCCGGCTCGGTTATCGTCACATCGACTGCGCCTACTTCTACGGCAATGAGTCCGAAATCGGCCAGGCGCTCAGCGAGGCCTTCCAGGAGGGCGTCACCACTCGGGAGCAGATGTGGATTACCTCCAAACTATGGAACAGCTTTCATGCGCCTGAGGACGTACCGGAGGGCTTGGACAAAAGCCTTGCCTGCCTGAAACTTGATTATCTCGATCTCTACCTCATGCACTGGCCGGTTGCCATCAGGCGCGACGTCCACTTCCCTGAAAAAGCGGCGGACTTGATCCCTCTCGCCGATCTGCCGACCACTGTGACATGGCAGGCCATGGAGGACCTGGTAGACCGGGGACTGTGCCGGCATATCGGAGTGTCCAATTTCAGCATTGTCAAGCTGAAGGCTCTCCTGAAAAACGCCAGGGTCAAACCGGAGGTGAACCAGGTCGAGCTGCACCCCTACCTGCAGCAGCCGGCCCTGGCCGAGTTCTGCAGGCAGAACGGAATCTACCTGACCGCCTACTCTCCCCTGGGGTCGCCGGACCGTCCCGCCCGCGCCAAGGTCGCGGGCGAACCGGTTCTCATGGAAGACCCGGTGATCAAGGCTATCGCCGAGAAGCATGGCGCGACCCCGGCCCAGATTCTGCTCAGCTGGCTGATCGACCAGGGCGCCTCGGTGATTCCCAAATCGGTGAACCCGCGCCGTCTGGAGCAGAACCTGGCCGCGGTCGATATCGCCCTGGACCGGGAGGACCTCCTCGAGATCGGCAGGCTCAACCGGAATCGCCGCTACTACACCGGTGGGGTCTGGACCATTGAGGGCAGTCCCTACACCATGACGAACTTGTGGGATGAGTGACGGCAACAGGCTGCGCCGCATCTTCGACCAGCATTGCAGGTGAACGCGGCGCAGCCATCCACCTCAAAGGCTCCGATGAGGAGCCAGCCCATGGGCACCGTGTATCGGCAAGGGGTGAAATCAGGGGGGAAAAGCTCGATTCAGGCCGTTGGTCCCGTTGGCAAAGCCGTTGCCTTGAGCGAGCGACGCCAACGCAGCTGGATGATAGCGACCCCGGCCAGCGTCACCGCCCCGCCGACGACCTTGGACAGGGACAAGTCATCTCCCATCATCAGCACTCCGGTCAGAACCCCGGCAACAGGGACCAGCAGGGTAAAGGGAACGACCCGGCCGACGTCGTACTTTCCGACCAGGTAGTACCAGAGCCCGTAGCCGGTGACCGTCGCCATCAGCACGACATAGACCAGCCCCAGCCAGGCCTGCGCGCTGGCATTCTGCAGGGCGTTCAGCTGTCCGGCTTCCAGCAGCCATGAGGCCAAGAGCAGCTGCACCGAGGCGAACAGCCCCATCCAGGCATTCAGGGCAAAGTTATTCACTGGTCCGAGCATCTTCACGAGATTGTTGCCGAGCCCCCAGGCGACAACCGCCATGAAGAGCACGGCCATGTGCAGCGGGCTGGCCGTGGCGGCAGGCTCACCGAGCAGGATGAGAACACCGGCAAAAGCGATCGCCATACCGCAGCTCTTTCTCCAGCCGAAACGTTCGTTCAACAGGAGCCTGGCGAACAGTACCGAGAAGGGCACGCCGAGCATGGAGAAGATCGCAACGATCGAAACGTCAACCCCGCGCAACCCGTAAAAGATACTGCCGAAATGCACCCCGCCGAAGGCAAAGGAGATGAGGCCGATCATCCGCATCTGCTTCCAGGGCGGGCGCACCCACCAGATCAGCAGCAGCGCAACCATAAGAAAACGCAAGCCGGTCAGGAAGATCGGCGGGAATTCGGCGACGCTGATCTTGATGAAGGAGATGTTGACCCCCCAGATCACGGCAACTGCAACTGCGGCTAATATGTCGATCAGGCTCATTGAACGCTTATCTCTTGTTGAACTCTTTACTGCTTGGCGACAGCCTGGCAGCGGGGCAATTGGTTTTCGGCAAAACAGCTCTAACCATGATTGCCCATGGACCACTGGCAGGCAGCAGGAGTTTACCTGTGCGGGGCCATCTTCCCTTGCAACAGCAGAATCACCTGAGCCAGATTCTCATCATTCCCCACGTTACCGGGGAAGACCACATAGGGCAGGCCGGGAAACTTGGTCTCCTCACCCAACCGCCATACGGAAACACCCGGCGAGACCTGTCCCAGCACCCGGGCAGACTTGACACCAAGAGCTTCGGTGGCCAGGTCGCTGCTGGTGATGCCCCCCTTGGCAATCAGAAAACGGGGCTGGACCTCAAGGTTTCTGACGATCTCGACCAGGGCCGCGGAAACCCGCTGCCCGACGCTGAGGTTCCCCTTTACGTCGTCTTTTTTGACGAGGGCGCGGCTGGTGTAAACCATGATATCCGCACCCTTCTGAATGGCCTGTTGAACCGCGTTGCAAGCGTGACCGATGGTGGCGGCACGAGATTCCTCGTCCAGCAGCAGATGCACGTCGAGTTCCAGGCTCTGCAGCGTCTTGATCTGCTTCGCGGCTATAATCTGGGCACTGGTTTTGCCGACATAGGACCCGACGACCACGAGCCCCCCCCTGGCCGCCTGCCCGGTCAGCTCCATCTCTTCTTTTTCGAGACAGGGCCGCTGGGTTACCGCACCACGGGTTTTCACGAAGGATGCGCTTGATCGAACCAGGAAGCGCTTCCCGGCAGCTTCAGCTTTAAGGAGTCCGAGGACGAAAATCTCCAGGTCGCTGTAGCCGGTGGCGTTAACAACCACCCGTTGCCCGCCGGATACCTGCATCAGCCGCTGGCAGACCCTGTCCGGGCCGCCTTGACGCAGATCGGCCAGGCTGATGCTGGCTACGTCTGCGGCCATCACTCGACCGCCGGTTTTTTCTTCTATGTATCGAGCCAGGTGTGAATTCTGATAGCCAAACACCGCGTCCCTGGCAAACTCGGTCTCCCCCGCCGGGACCAGGCAGTCGCCTTCCTGCACAAAGTGAATATCATCAATAGTGAAACGCCCGCCTTCGAAAAATGCCGGGACCAGCAGTTGGCCGTCGAAGTCGATGCCGGCTTCCCTGCGCAGGACCTCCTCGAGGGCATCAAGTTCTTCCGGGTAATGTCCGCGCAAGGTTGAATCGCCACGGCTGATGATGTCGAATTCCACGCCGGTCGCACTGGCCGCCCGGCAGAGGTTGCGACCGATTTCCGTGTTGATCTGCCGTGCTCTCTCTGCGTCCAGGCTCCTGGTGTTGGTAAGAATAAAGAACAGGCTGGTCCCACTGAGCAGCGCCTTCTGCAATTCCTCGACCTGCCACCCGGTCAGGACATCGATGCCGTGCACGGTTTGTGAGCCGGTCGGATCATCGTCGAGGACGACGACCTTCCTTGCCGAGCACCTGACCGCCTCTTGCACCTGCGGGAACAGGTCCCCCCTGGAGACAAGCCCTGGCAGCCGGGCGAAAGTTTCATCTTTCAGGATTCGGTTCGATTTGCTTGATTCCATCTGGACCTCTTTGGAAACCTGGCTGAGACTGTCAATCCAGCGGTCACTCACTCTCAGCCGGGGGCAGTTTCAAGCCGGCCAGGTGCTGGTAAACCTTGATCACGGCCGAATCATCCTCGCGCCCATGACCCGCTGCACTGGCGGCCATGAATTGCTGCAGGGCCGAGCTTGCGACCGGCAGCGGCAGGGTTAATTCACAACCGGTCGAGGTTACGATGCCAAGGTCCTTGACAAAGATATCGACCGCACTGTACGGGGTATAGTCCCCTTTGAGTATGTGCGGGACACGGTTCTCGAACATCCATGAGTTCCCGGCACTGTTGCTGATCACCTCGTACAGGACCTCCGGGTCGAGCCCCATGCGGATTCCCAAAGCCATGGCCTCGGCTGCCGCAGCGATATGAATCCCGGCGAGGTGCTGGTTGACCAGCTTGACACTGGAGCCGGCCCCGGGCGCATCGCCGAGTCGGTAAATTTTTCCGGCCATGGCATCGAGAACGGCAGCAGCCTGCTGAAAACAGCTCTCCTTGCCCGAAGCCATCACCGAGAGCTGCCCCTGGCGCGCCTTGGCCGCTCCACCGCTGATCGGAGCATCCAGCAAACCGATGCCAGCCGAGGCGAGACGCTCGCCCAGGGCCCGCGCGTAACTGGGCGCGACCGTCGCGCACTGGATCACGAGGCCCCCCTGTGGCATGACTTCGACAACACCGTTCGGGCCGAACAGGACGGTTTCGACTTGTCGGGAGTTGACCACCACCGTCATGACAATGGAACATTGCCGGGCGACCTCTGCAGGGCTCTTCGCTTCGCGACCGCCGTAATCAAGCAATCTCTGACGGGCTTCGACACTGATATCGAAGCCGACCACGTCAAGACCGGCATCCTTGAGGGCAAGCGCGGCCCCCATCCCCATTGAGCCAAGCCCGATGATACCCACTGGGGCAGTTGATTCACTGCTCATTTTCTTATTCCTTTACGTTGCACCAGCTGTTCGACACACCCCACTCCAGCCGCTGATCCCTGACCCTTGCGCCGGTTTACTTCGGCGGTTGACCAGGGAGAAGAAGTTGGTGTGCTGTTTTTCAGAATGATTGAGGGGGGCCGTTCTGCACAAGGTTGCTCAAGGCAGCATCACGCAGCATCAGCACATCCGATGAGGCGACCACGAAATCATAGCCGCGGGCAAACATGTCCCTGGGTGCGTCGCCCGGGATCGGTATGCCACCCAGCAGCTTGTCGCTGGCACGGATGACAGCTTCCGCCCTGGCCCGCGCTTGGACGAAGCCTGGGTTGGTGAAATCGGCCACACCGCCGGCGCTTCCCGAGAGGTCGACGGGGCCGACAAACAGCATGTCGATGCCGGCGACGGCGGCAATCTCTTCGATATTGGATACGGCTTCGAGACTTTCCACCTGGCAGATCACCAGCAGTTCCCGCCCCGCCTCAGTGAGATAGCGTTGGCCTTCGAGCCCGTAGGAGGAGGCACGGTTGAGGATGTGGGCGGCGCCCCGGGTGCCGCGCGGCGGGTAATGGCAGGCGGCAACCGCGTCCCGAGCCGCTTGCGGCGTGTCGACGCTCGGAATCATGATCCCCTCGGTACCGGTATCGAGGGCACGCTTGATCTCGACGGCATCGTTCCAGGGGACGCGGATGATCGGGCTGGTCCTGGATGAGCCCATCGCCTGCATCAGATGCGTGGCGCCAAGATAGTCGACCGGGCCGTGTTCAAGGTCGATCACCACGCTGTCGTAGCCGGCGAGGCCAATGATTTCGGCGGCAATCGGGCTCGCCAGGTGCAGCCAGCAGGAGAGTGACGGCTGTCCGGACAGGAGTTTTTTCTTCAGGGCATTTTCACGAAACATGGCAATCTCTTCCCTTATGCAAGCGGGGCTACCGTCAGGGGATTAGCTTTGCGATTTTTCCACGGCGCGTTCAGCCAGGACCTGGATCTGGCCCCACTCATTGTTGGCGAGGAGATCGGCCGGTGCCAGCCAGGTGCCACCGACCGCCGCGACGTTGCCCAGGGCCAGATAACTGGCCAGGGTCTCTTCCCGGATGCCGCCGGTCGGGCAGAAGCGGACTCCCGGGAAGGGCCCGCTGAAAGCTTTGAGCATGGCAATGCCGCCGGCCGCTTCGGCGGGGAAAAACTTGAGACAGTCGAGACCCGCCTCCAGGGCAGCCATGATTTCCGATGGCGTGGCGACTCCAGGCAGGAACGGCAGCCCGCTGGACTTTGCAGCGGCCAGCAGCGCAGGTGTTGCCCCGGGGCTGACGGCAAATCGTGCGCCGGCGCCCTGCGCCAGGTCGAGGTCCTTTGCTGTCAGGACGGTACCGGCACCGACACAGGCCCCCTCCACCTCGTCGACAATGCGCCGCATCGCTTCGAGTGCACAGGGCGTGCGCAAGGTAACCTCGATAACCTTGAGCCCGCCACTGACCAGTGCCCTGGCCAGTGGTACCGCCTGGCTGGCGTCTTTGATCGAGAGCACGGGAATCACCGGTGAAAGGGACAGGAGTTCCTGCATTGTGGTGGCTTGCTCAGTCATCATCATTCTCCATTTCGGCCCTGTAATAAGCCCCGGCGCGCGAGGTTCCGCATCAACTTGCCGGTGCCGAACACCCAGGGCTCAACTGCAGTTGTCAGGTTGACACGGTTTACCAGGGCGCCCAGGCTCGGGGTCGAGATGGTGACGACATCCCCGATCTTGTGGGTGAAGCCGGTTCCCGGGGTGTCACGATCGTGGGTCGGTGCGAACATGGTTCCGGTAAACAGGGCCAACCCGTCGGGATACTGGTGGTTCCGGCTGATCGTCTGCTTCACCAGGTCAGCCGGATCGCGGCTGATCTTGGCCATCGAACTGCTGTCGACAAGCACGAACCCGTCCTCGCCCTCGATTTTCAACTGGACTTCCAGCATGCGGACCTGGTCAAGATCGAAGGTGTCGTCCAGGATACGGATGAAAGGGCCGAGTGCGGCCGAGGCATTGTTGTCCTTGGCGCGACCAAGCAGCAGGGCGCTGCGGCCTTCGAAATCACGCAGGTTGACATCGTTGCCGAGGGTGACCCCGACAATCTCCCCCCTTGAGTTGACGATCAGCACGACCTCAGGTTCCGGGTTGTTCCAGGTCGATTCCGGGTGGATGCCGATTTCGGCGCCGATGCCAACCGCCGACATCGGCTGGGCCTTGGTAAACACCTCGGCGTAAGGACCGATGCCGACCTCCAGGTACTGCGACCAGAGCCCGCGGGAGATCAGCACGTCTTTAAGACGCCCGGCTTCTTCCGAGCCAGGCTGTACCGCGGCGATATCTCCGCCGATCTCCTGGTTGATGGTGGCCCGGATTTTTTCCGCCTCGGCAGGGACGCCCTTGGCCTGCTCCTCGATCACCCTTTCCAGCATGCTGACGGCAAAAGTCACTCCGCAAGCCTTGATCGCCTGAAGGTCGACCGGCGCCAGCAAATAAGGCCGCGAGACATCCCTGGCATCGGCTGCGCTGTTGGCCAGCAATTCGTCCACACTGCCGAGACGGTCCCCCTGGAGGTTATCCAGAAAACGACACAACCGGGCTTCTTCCAAAAGGGCCGAGACGGTCGGCGCCATGGCGCTGAGATCAAAAACATCTCGATCACGGATCACGACGACCGACGGACCTGCGATTTTACCGGGGACCCAGGCCCGACCGATCAGTTTGGCAGCCGCAGCGTCCTGGGGCAGCACGGTGCTGCCATTCAGGCGGGGAAACATGGAGAACCTCCTTCATTGAAAAATCACGTCATGTGACGATAGCCGCGACCGGCAAGCTGCAGCGACCTAGATCTTTAACACGAACCGGCTGGCAGAGAGCCCGCCCCCGTTTGCACAGCGCTTACAGGGGCGACCGGCTCCGTTCACCGTTGACCAGCCGCCAGATATTCAAAGGGTTGCTGTCCTGCAGGGCCTCCGGGAACAGCTCCCCGGGGTAGTTCTGCAGGCAGATCGGGCGCAGGAAACGCTTGATCGCCGCGGTTCCCACCGAGGTGAAGCGAACGTCGCTGGTCGCCGGGAAAGGGCCGCCATGCACCATGGCGTGGCAGACTTCCACCCCGGTCGGAAAACCGTTCACCAGCAGCCGGCCAACCCGCTGGGACAACTCGTCGATCAGCTCATCGTAATCGGCCATCTCTCCTGCTGCGGCATGGATGGTCCCGGTCAGCTGCCCCTTGAGGCTCTTGAGCGCGGCCAGCAGTTCATCGAGGTTCCGGCATCTGACCAGTATGGAGGCCGGACCGAACATTTCCTCGGTCAGCTGATGGTTGGCGATAAAATCCGCCGCGGAAACGCTCAACAGGGTTGGCTGCCCGCAGAAACCGGCCTTCCCGTCCCGGGCCTCGCCAACCGCCATCTTGTTGACTCCGGGCTGGCCGGAGATGGTGGCAACGCCCTGGGTGTAAGCCTGGCTGATCCCTTCATTGAGCATGACCCCGGCAGGCTGCTGTGCCAGGTGGCCGGCCGCGGATTCGACGAACCGGTCGAGCGCCGGCCCTTCGATCCCGAGGACCAGGCCGGGATTGGTGCAGAACTGGCCGACCCCCAGATTGAGCGAACCGATGAACCCTTCGGCGATCTTCTCGGCATCTTTTTCCAGCGCTTCGGGGAGCAGGACCACCGGGTTGAGGCTGCCCATCTCGGTGAAAACCGGAATCGGCTCAGGCCGTTCGGCAGCCAGCCTGACCAGGGTCATGCCGCCGGCGAAAGAGCCGGTAAAGCCGACCGCCTTGACCTCGGGGGCGCTGACCAGAGCCGAGCCGACTTCGCGTCCCGAGCCCATCAACAGCGAGAAGACGCCGGCGGGCATAGCTGTTGATCTGGCGGCCCGGGCAATCGCCTGGGCAACCAGCTCGCTGGTCCCGGGGTGCGAGGAGTGGCCCTTGACCAGGACCGGGCAGCCGGCGGCCAGGGCCGAAGCGGTATCGCCTCCAGCCACGGAGAATGCCAGCGGAAAGTTGCTGGCGCCGAACACCACGACCGGGCCGATGGCCTGGTTCATGTAGCGCAGGTCCAGGCGGGGCAGCGGCTGGCGGTCGGGCAAGGCCGTATCGATCCGCACATCGAGAAACTCGCCCGTCAGAATCGTGTCGGCAAACAGGTTGAGCTGACCGCAGGTGCGGCCACGCTCGCCTTCTATGCGAGCTTTGGGCAGACCGGTCTCCGCCATGGCCCGTGTCACCAGGATTTCGCCGAGGGCCATGATCTCTTCGGCGCAGGCGCGCAGGAAGCCGGCGCGCTTCTGCAGAGGCATGCGCCGGAATTCACTGCTGGCGGCTTCAGCCGCAGCAACCGCCTGCTTGACCTGTTCGATCGATGCCTTGCTCAACGATGGGGGCAGCTCCTGCCCCGTTGCCGGATCGACCGCATGGTAGGTCCCTGCCTGCCCGTCAATCCACTCACCATTAATCAACAGCTTGCCGGTTATCGTCATTGATCTGCTCCTTTATTGTGATATCTCTCTGTCCAATTCATCAATTATACTTTTTTACCACGATTTTTCTCAGCTCCGCGACGGCGTGGGCGACCCCCGAGCGTGGACTGGTGAGGACCGGCACAAGCGTTTCACCGAGTTCCGGAAGAATCGCGACCATGCTCCCCTGGGCGCAGACCACCACGTCAACCCTGGAGAGGACCCCCCTGATGGCCTCGAGCACCATTTCATTATGTCTGGCCCGGTTGCCTGAGGTCAGCTGCTCGAAAGCTCCCTCGATCAGGAGCCGCTCGACTTGAATCTCTTTGCCGAGTTGCTGCGCCGTTTTTTCGATCAGGCGGCAGGTTGGCCCGAGTGTGGTCTCGAGAGTCGCAGCGACAGCAATGCGTGAACCCGTCTCGCATGCGGTCCTCGCCATTGCCTGATCGACTTTAACGACCGGCGTTTCGATCAGCTGGGCGGCGAGGTCGGCCGCCTCGCCCACCGAGGAGCACTGGTTGAACACCAGGTCGGCACCTGATTCCTGAGCGGCCCGATAGTAAGCGCAGATCCGGCTGGCCACTGCCTTGGTCACCCCGCCGTTGGCCAAAACTTCGGGCAGCAGGCTGTCATCGACGATGTGACGGAGCTGGATTTCCGGACCGATCTCCTTGAACAGCGCAGTGAGGTCCTGCACAGAGACGAAGCTGGTATGGACGATCGTGATGGTTCCACCTGAATGATTCATGTTGACTCCTTATGCGTTTGGTGCGGACGGCGCTGACCGTGCATGAATGCCCATAGGCTGTTTCCTACCAGTCGACAACCGTGCCGTCAGAGATCCTGGCATGGGCCGGGTGGATCGGCTCCTGTTCAAAGGGATGCCTGGCTGCCTCGTCCAGGTCGATTTCAATTCCGAGACCGGGGGTTGTGGGAACCGTCCAGCAGCCGTCCACCATCCTGACCGGGGTTTGTGAGACGACCTGGTGATACCAGGGGACGGCGCCCACCATCTCTTCCTGGATCACATGGTTCGGCGTAGCAATGGCAAAATGCAGTGCAGCGGCCCCGGCGATCGGCCCGGCGGGATTGTGCGGAGCGAGGCCGATGCCGGCAGCCTCGGCCATGGCGGCAATTTTCCTGGCTTCGGAGATCCCCCCGCAATGGCACAGGTCCGGTTGTGCGATATCCACGGCACGGGCAGTAAAAAGATCTGCGAAATCAGCCAGGTCGATCAGCCTCTCCCCCGATGCGATCGGCACGGGAGAACGCTCCCGGACAAACGCCAGGCCTGCCGTATCCCCGGGCGGCACCGGTTCCTCGACGAACAGCGGCCGAGACGGGGCGAGCGCCTCGATGTACTGGAGCGCGGTGCGCGCCGAGGCAGGGCGCCCGTGGAAATCGACCATGATTGCGCACTCGGCACCCAGCACTTCACGCAGCCGCTCCATCATACGGGCGACTTTATCCAGGTCGGACAGGCTGGCGGTGTAGTGGGTGTAAGGAATATTGACAATCTTGATGGCATTGTAGCCATGGCTTCGTACGGCGGCGGCCCGCGCGATCAGCGGCTCTTCATCGAGCGTTTCATACACAGCCTCCATCTGTCCCATGCCGAGGTGGGTGTAGACCTTGACCCGGTCGCGTACCTTGCCCCCCAGCAGCTGCCAGACGGGCTGGCCCAGGGACTTGCCCCATATGTCCCAGAGGGCGATTTCAATCCCTGAAACAGCGCTCGAGCCGATCACCCCGAGCCGCCAGAAGCTTTGCTTTTTCATGATCCGCACAAGCTGGTTGATCTGCCGCGGGTCCTGTCCCAGGATCAGAGGTTCCAGGTCCTGCAGCGCCCCGACCACGGCCCGGGTTTTCCACTCCAGGGTCGCTTCCCCCCAGCCGTAAAGACCCGGCTGATCCGTTTCGACCTTGATGAATATCCAGTTGCGCATATGCGCATTGACGACATAACTCTTGAGCCCGGTGATCTTCATGTCCGATCCTCGCTCGACGCGCTGAAAAGGCTTACGGCTTATCCGACGGCAATGCCGTCAGAGCGCTCATCCCTGCTTTGGCGATCTCTCCATCCTGGTCGGCCTGCACGCCGCTGACCCCGATCGCCCCGACGGTCCAGCCGTTGCAGTTCAATGGCAGGCCACCTTCCACCGGCATCGCATGGGGCAGCGCCAGAATGGCCTGGCGGCCGCCGACCAGCGCTTCCTCGAAAGCTTTGGTGGGGCGCCTGTACTTGACAGCGCTGGCCGCTTTGGCCACGGCGATGTCGATGCTGGCGAGCTGCACACCATCCATGCGCTGCAGGTAGATCAGGCTTGCGCTGTCATCCAAGATCGCGATGACCACATTCCAACCATTCTTCAGGGCTTCCGCTTCTGCTGCCGCGGCTATCTGCCTGGCTACGGCCAGCGTCAATACAGGCTTGCTTGTCAATTGCTCCCGCATCAGGGTTCCTTTTCAATTTTTCTTCACTGCATAAGAATCGACGGCAACCCGTTTCTCCCAGCCCTCGCTGAAAAGCGCCAGTCGCCCCCCGGTGCGGGGGTGCTTTTCACATTCGGCACGATTCAGCGTCACACCCAGGCCGGGCTGGCTGGGGGCCGCGAAACAGCCATCGATCGGGTCTACGCGCGGCGCGCCCTCGACAAGGTCGAACACCCATGGGTCGGCGAAATCGTTGAAGTGCTCGAGGACCTTGAAATTCGGGCAGGCAACGGCAACCTGCAGCGCCGCCGCAGTGCCGATCGGCCCGCAGACATTGTGCGGCGCCAGGATGGTATTGTAGGCATTGGTCCAGCCGATCAGTTGCTGGATACCGGTGATCCCCCCGGCGTGAGTCAGGTCGATCTGGTAAATATCCACCAAACCTTCTTCCAGGAACGGGCGCAGCTCGTGAGCCGCGTGCATGCGTTCACCGGCGGCTATCGGCAGATGGGTGCTCTGCCGGACACGGCGCAGGCTGGTCACGTCGGTCGGGATCACCGGCTCTTCGAGCCAGCCGGGTTCGATGGCGACGACATCACGCGCCACAGCCATGGCCGCCGCACCGGTAAAACGTCCGTGCATTTCGAGAAAGATCTCGACATCAGGTCCGACCGCATCACGCACGGCCTCCAGGATCGACAGGGCACGCCTGCGTTCGCTGCGGCTAATTTCTGCGGCCGCAGCACCGAACGGGTCGATCTTGAGACCGCGATAACCCTTGGCGACCACGCCCTTTGCCAGCGACTGGATTACTTTGGGGTCCCGGTCACCCTGGTACCAGCCGTTCGCGTAGGCAGGCACCCGGTCCCGGAACTTGCCGCCGAGCAGCTTCCAGACCGGCACGTTGAGCGATTTGCCGATAATATCCCAACAGGCCATATCGAAAGCAGCCAGTGCGCTCTGGCCGACTTCACCGGGCAGCCCGTATTCGGCGACCTGGATATTCCAGGCCAACCTGCTCAGGTCAAACGGGTCTGCACCGATCACATAGCGTGCGGCCAGCTCCTGGATCGCTGCGACCAAGGTATCGGTCTTGTTCACCATGCGGACTTCACCAAGGCCAGTAATACCGGCATCGGTCGTCAGTTCAATGATGGTCAGCTCCCGCCATGGCGCGCCAACCACAACCATGTCAATTTTTTCGATTTTCATGAGTGAGCCTCCAAATCTACCGGGCCTGTGACCTGTTCAAAAGAGCTGGAGCAGTGAGTCTCCGCACTGGGGTGGCGGGCGCAACGCCTGGTTCACCCCTTCTGCACACTCAGGCCCGTGTGATTCAGCGCTTGTGCACATCGACCTGGTTGATGCCGGCGATCACGTCACAGAGCCTGGGAACAAACGCATCGCCCTCGCCCAGCGCTTCGGCCAGGGTGAACGCTCCGAGCACCGCCGGTGACACTGGCGTCGACAATTTAGCGTCCTGGACCATCCGGGAATAGTAGCGCAGATCCTTGGCAGCGTTGCGGATCGCAAACTGCATGTTACTGATATCGCCCTGCAGCACCCATGGCATCACCATCTGGAAGATGTTGGAGTTGGCGCC
The DNA here is from genome assembly GCA_024640545.1 of Geobacteraceae bacterium. Classification (GTDB taxonomy): domain Bacteria; phylum Desulfobacterota; class Desulfuromonadia; order Desulfuromonadales; family BM103; genus JAHEDT01. Next base: position 3,525 of record JAHEEU010000034.1, on the reverse strand, counting down.
GCCCTTGGAAACCAGGTCAAACAGCTTTTCCAGGTCGACACCGACCTTGACAGCCGCAGTGACCGCCTCGGCAATGACCGATGCGCTGCCCAGGGCGATGAAGTTGTTAATCAGTTTAATCTTGTGACCAGCTCCCAGGGGACCGACGTGGGCGACATTCTCAGCAAAGCATTCGATGACCGGCTTGATTTCGGCGAACAGCGCATCGTCGGCACCGACCATGACATTGAGCCGCCCTTCCTCGGCCTGTTTCGGCGTCCGGGTGAGCGGCGCGTCGACCATGCGCACACCTTTCGCCGCCAACCGGGCGGCGAGGCGCAGGGTGGAATCAGGGTCAGCAGTGGAGGTGTCGACGACCACCAGCCCCTCGCGCGCAGCGCTCAGGATGCCCTTATCGCCCTCGACAAGGGCCTCGACCTGCTGCGAACTCGGCACACAGAGAAAGACGATCTCCGAGTTGCGGGCCACGTCGGCCGGGCTAACGACCTCGACAGCTCCTCGCGCCACCAGGTCTTCTACCGGCGGGCGGTTCCTGTGGCCGAGAATGGTCAGGGAGTGCCCCTTCTCGAGGAGGTTTTTGGCCATACCGTGTCCCATCAGACCGACACCGATAAATCCGACATTCTTGAATGCTGTCATACTTGACTCCTTGAGCACTGCCCCACTGAAGATCCGGGTTTTGGCCATTTCATAGTGATTTGATGGCCGTTGCCGGAGCTTTGGTGCGTATCAGCGGGTTTCTCAACGGTCGGCCGAACCCCTCGGCGGAAATTTCGAAGACATCCCCCGGCTCGGTCTTTATCTGGTCGGCGATACTGAGCGTCGATGTCCCGAAAAAATGCACATGCACATCTCCAGGGCGGCGGAACCCCGAGTATTTGAAATGGTGATGCTCGAGGTTGCCGATGGAATGGCTCATCTTCTCCTCACCGCTCTCGAAACCCTTTTCCCAGAGGACCTTGTCCTGCCTCAGGATACGGCTCACCCCCCGGACTGCACGCGGGAGCTCGCCGACCAGGATTTCCGGCCCGAACGAAGAAGTCCGCAGCTTGGAATGCGCCAGCAGCAGGTAATTGCGGCGCTCCAGGACATGATCGGAAAATTCATTGGCAATGGCGTAGCCGACCCGGCAAGGCGTACCGTTATCGGCGATGACATAAACTCCGGCCACTTCCGGCTCCTCACCGCCATCCAGGGCAAACTCGGGCAGCTCCAGCGCCTGCCCGGGCGCGACGACCCAGGAGCCGTCACCCTTGAAGAACCATTCCGGCTCGGTGCCGACTTCACCGGGTGCGGGCTTGCCGCCCTCCAGCCCCCACTTGAACATCTTCATCGAGTCGGTCAGTTCAGCATCGGCCTTTTCGTGCATGGCGTTGCGGGTGCTGGCACTGCCGAGATGGGTCAGGCCGGTGCCGGTCATCAGCATGTGTGCCGGATCCGGGTGAGTCATGGGGGGAAGCAGTCGCCCTTCGGCAACAACGGCATCATAATCGACGGTTTCCGCAACACCCAGTTCAGCAGCCATGTCAACCAGCCCCTTGCCGCTGCGAATCGCGGCCTGGGCCAAGGCGTAGGTGCTGTGGACGCCAGCCACGACATCGAGCGACTTCCCGCTCGCGGCGACAACGGCGACCCGGGTATCAGTTTTATCGACAGTGTAAAATTGCACCAGACGCATGGTTTTCTCCTTACCGGCGGCCAACAACTCAGCCAAAACTTCTGCAGGGCCAGCCGCTTTTAATACGTAACATCACAGGACCTTTGAAGGACCGGCCCTGAATGGAACCCGCCAGACTCCGGGCCTTCAGATCAGTCCGCGCATGCAGCCGACCAGGGCCGCTGCATTTTGAGCGACTTTGGCGGCATCGTCACCTGGCCGGTAAAGAGCCGAGCCCAGACCGAAGCCGCTCGCTCCTGCGCGCCAGTAAGCAGCCAGGTTGCCAACGTCAAGGCCTCCCACCGGGATCAGGGGATAGCGGGCCGGCAGGACTGCGCGTAAAGCCTTGACGACCGCAGGCGGGCTCATCTCCGCAGGAAAGAGCTTGACTGCATCGGCGCCGCAGTCGATCATTTCGGCGACCTCCGTCGGACTCAGCGCACCGGGAATCGCCGTCAGCCCCAGCTCCTTCGCCAGTTTGACTATGGCACCGCGCGCATAGGGGGTGACAATCAGCTCACCGCCGGCTTCGGCAACAGCGGCCACCTCGGCGGTTGACGTGACCGTCCCTGCGCCAACCATCACCTCCGGGCCGTACCTCTTTGCCAGGCGCCCTATCGAAATCAGCGCATCCGGAGAATTCAGCGGCACCTCGACAATATGCAGCCCGCATGCTACGGCAGCGTCAACCACGGCGACGACCTCGCTTGGCGTAATGCCGCGAAAGATGCCGATCAGTGGCATGATGTTCAAGAGACGTTCAAACCGGCCTTCCATCAACCTCCTCCAGCAAGCACGTGACGCAGTGCAGCAACCCCCGTGCAGGTCGCCACGCTGCTGTCGAGTGTCAGGCATTTCTCGCCGAGAAAGGCGAGGGCCTCGGCGTAGCGTCGGCACAATTTCTCGGCACCGATGATCGTGACGGTTTCTCCAGGAACTCGCCAGGCTTCGGCTTCCGCCAATTCATGGCCGACCAGCAGGCCGGAGACGTAGGCAGAAATATGCGCAGCATCGAGGGCACCATCCAGCACGCGGGCCCTTGCCGCAAAAAGCCGGTGCAGCAAACCGAAGTCGCCCACCCTTGCAGCCTGCAGACCCTGCTCGAAAGCCTGTGGAGAATGGGGGGCGGCGATATCGCAGTTGAGGATGGTCTGCGACAGCGACTGGAAGACGTCACCCGTAAGGAAGGTGGCGAATTCGGTTATTTTTCCATCATGCAAGCGCACCCACTTGCTGTGCGTACCGGGCAGGCAGAGTATGCCGTTGTCCATCTTGAAGTGTTTGACAGCTCCGAAGATCTGGATCTCTTCGCCACGCATGACATCTCTGGTACCATCGGGCAACCGGGTGCAGGCCCCCGGCAGGATATAACCATCGAGCGGCGCCGGTAACGGTATCAGTGCCCCTGCCAGGTCCTCGAGGCAAAGCGGCGTTTCGCAATAGGGCGTCTCGATCCAGCCATTCCTGGAGCTCGCCATACCGCACACGAAGACCGGCCCGCCGTCACCCCCAGCCAGTAAGGCGGCGGTCCGGCCGAGGGCCGCCGGGTAGCCGCCCTTGGCGATTGACTTGATCCCCTGCCCGCTTTCGACCCTGTCGAGGATGTTCCCGTCATCGTCACAGGCGTAAACTCGGAAATTTGTCGTTCCCCAGTCCGCAACAATCATCATCGTATTCTCACTGCAGTCGTTTCAAAGCCCGCTCATCCACCGCAGGAGGCACGCAACCTCTTTCCGCGCCGGTGACATCGGTCATCAGGTTGCTGGCGGCGATCTGCCAAACCCGGTCCTGCATCTGCGCCTGGCGTTGCGACACCAGCTGCGTTCTCACGGGCAGTGCGGCCAGAGGCGTCGCCGTCCCCGACTCCA
>JAHEEU010000178.1 GCA_024640545.1 Geobacteraceae bacterium | reverse complement strand
GCTGGTTCCCGGGCAAGGCGACGGCAACCCAGGAAGCCAACCTGTCTTTCCGGGTTCCCGGGACCGTTCAGAGGATTCCTGTCGATATCGGCACGGAAGTCAAGCAGGGCGACCTGCTGGCCCGCCTCGACCCGCAGGATTACCAGGTCGCCCTGAACAATGCCCAGGCCCAGTTGCGTAAAGCCAGGGCTGGACTCGAACTGGCTGAATCAGAACATGAGCGGGTCGCCAGGGTTTTCGAGAAGGACCCCGGCGCGGTCAGCAAGTCGATGGTCGATGTCCGCAAGGCGGAACTCGATACCGCCAGGGCCCAGGTCGTCTCGGCGCAAGCTGCGCTTGAAAGTGCCACGGACAACCTGAGCTATACCTCCCTGAAGTCGCCCTACGATGGCGTTGTGGTCGAGAAGTTCGTCGAGCAGTTCGAAGATGTGCAGGCCAAGCAACAGATTATCCGCGTCCTCGACAGCAGCAGTATCGAGTTTACCGTGCAGATCCCGGAAACCCTGATGGATAATGTCGATATCGTCCGCAAGTTGGGAGCTCTGGTGGTCTTTGACACCTTTCCCGATGCCGAAGTACCCGCCCGGATCAAGGAAGTCGGCAAGGAAGCGTCGAAGACTACACGGACTTACCCGGTCACGCTGATCATGGATCAACCTGAAGGCTTCAGGATCCTGCCCGGGATGGCCGGCAAAGCAAAAGGTGACAAAAAGGCAACCGCTGAAATCGCCGCAAAGGAGGGCCTGGTCGGCGTCGAAATTCCGATTACCGCGACCTTCTCCGATGATGCCAAACAGACTTTTGTCTGGGTGGTCGACGAGAGCAGTAAACAAGTCAACAAAAGGCCGGTTACGATCATCAACCTGACTGAAAATGGCGCCATGATCACCGGTCTTGAGCCGGGTGAAATCATCGCCACGGCCGGGGCTAATATGCTGGTTCAGGACCAGCAGGTTCGCATCGTTGAATAATCTTTTGCATTGAGGAGATTCGTCCGTGAATCTTGCCAAAATAGCCATTGAAAAAAAGGCACTCAGCTATTTCATCACCTTTCTGCTGGTGGCCGGAGGTCTCGCCAGTTTCTTTTCCCTGGGCCAGCTCGAAGACCCGGATTACAGCGTCAAGACCGCGGTCATCATCACCCAGTACCCCGGGGCCAGTGCCGCTGAAGTTGAGCTCGAGGTAACCGACCGGATCGAGATCGCCCTGCAGCAACTCAAGACCATCGACTACCTCAAATCCTTTTCTGCTCCTGGTTATTCGCAGATCTGGGTCAACATCAAGACCGAATACTGGTCGGACAAGCTGCCGCAGATCTGGGATGACATGCGCCGCAAGGTTCGCGAGGTCGAAGGCTCGCTGCCACCGGGTTGCAACCGGCCGATCGTCAACGACGACTTCGGCGATGTCTACGGTCTTTTGATGGCGATAACCGGCGACGGCTACTCCTACGCCGAGATGGAGGACGCCGCCAAGAGTTTGAAGAAAGAGCTGAGCCTGGTTGAAGGCGTTGCCCGGGTCGAGCTCTGGGGGGTGCAACCGAAGGTCATCTACCTGGAAGCCTCCGAGACGCAGTTGAGCCAGCTTGGTATCTCTGACAAGAGCATTATCGCCACCATGCAGCAGCAGAACATGGTGGTCGATGCCGGCAGTGTCGATGTGCAGCAGAAGCGGGTCCGTATATCGCCGACCGGCGAGTTCCGATCGCCCGAGGACATTGCCGAGCTGGCCATTCACCCATCCTTGATAGACAGCCTGCAAGGACTCGAGAAGGGATTGCCGGTACAAGGCAGCGATGAACTGATCCGCATTCGCGATATCGGCACGGTCAAACGTGGTTACCGGGACCCGCCGCCGACCATGATGCGCCTGGACGGCAAGCCGGCCCTGGCGATTTCGATCACCAACGTTGCCGGAGCGAACATCGTCGATGTCGGCCGCAATGTCGACGCGCGGATGGCTGAGCTCGAGGAAGACTTGCCGATCGGCCTGGATATTCACCATGTCCACTGGATGTCTGACGTGGTCTCCGACTCGGTCAACGGCTTCTTTATCAACCTGGCGCAAGCCGTGGCCATCGTGCTTGTGGTTCTGGCGTTGTCCATGGGCTGGCGCATGGGGTCCCTGATCGGCATTGACCTGGTGCTAACCATCCTCGGCACACTCATTATCATGGCGATCATGGGGATCGACCTGCAGCGCATGTCATTGGGCGCCCTGATCATCGCCCTGGGGATGATGGTCGATAACTCGATCGTCGTCGCCGAAGGATTTGTTGTGCGTCGCGAACAGGGCATGGACAAGATCAAGGCGGCCATTGAAGCCGCCGGTTCGCCGTCGATGCCATTGCTCGGCGCAACCGTGATAGCGGTCATGGCTTTCTACCCGATCGGCGGGTCCAAGGAAAGCACCGGTGAGTACTGCCTGTCGTTGTTCATCGTCGTTGGCCTCTCGCTGATGGTCAGCTGGATCGTCTCGATGACCCTGACCCCGATCAAATGCCTCGACATGCTGCCGGATCCGAAGCCGCAGGAAGCCGGGCACGACCCGTACGGCAGCAAGTTCTACAAGATCTTCCGTGGCTTGCTGGAAAAGGCAATCCGCATGCGGGTTTTGTTCATCGCTGCGATGCTCGGCCTGCTGGTCGCCTCGTTCATGGGCTTCGGCTTTGTCGAACAGCTGTTCTTCCCGAGTTCGTCGATGAGCAAGTTCATGATCGACTACTACGCTCCCCAGGGCACGCGTATCGAAGTCGTCGCCAACGATCTCAAAGCCCTTGAGGAAAAGCTTCTCGCCGACGAACGGGTCGATAATGTCGCCGCGTTCATCGGTTCCGGACCGCCGCGGTTCTACCTGCCGGTGGAGCCGGAATCGTCCAACCCCGCTTATGGGCAACTGATCGTCAACCTGCACGATTTCCGCAAGATCGATGAACTAATCAAGGAGCTCACTCCTTGGGCTGCGGAGACCTTCCCCGATTCCATGGTGCCGATGCGCAAGTTCGATGTCGGCCCGGGCCAGACTTGGCAGTTCCAGTACCGGATCAGCGGTCCGGCGATTGCCGATACCGAAATCTTGCGGGGACTCGGTGAACAGGTACAGGAAATCCTGAGAGATGAGCCTTTGGCTGGTGCCATGCAGGTCGACTGGCGGCAGAAGGTGCCGAAGATGGTCCCGGTCTACAACCAGGAGCGGGCCCGCTATGCCGGAGTTGCCCGAGAAGATGTCGCCAACGCGACCAAACGGGCTTATGACGGCCGCACCATCGGACTTTATCGTGAACAGGACGAATTGCTGCCGATCATTCTGCGTCATGTCGAAGACGACCGGGCCAGTCTGGCTTCTTTCGACGTTCTGCAGGTTCAACCCGGTTTGACGACGTCCACCCTGCCGATCGCCCAGGTCACCGACGGCGTCAAGATGGAATGGGAGGAGACCCGGATCTGGCGGCGGGACCGGCGGCGGACGATCACCGTCCAGGCTAACCCGATACTCGGACAGACCCTGCCGACGCTTATGCAGCAGGTCCAGGCCAAGATCGAGGGCCTCGAGATGCCGCCCGGCTACAAGGCCGAGTGGGGCGGAACAACCGAGGACTCGGCAAAATCACAGAAGGCTTTGGTCCCCGGCCTAGTGCCGACTTTCGCCGTCATCCTGTTCATCCTGGTTGCCCTGTTCAATGCTTTCAAGCCACCGATCGTGATCATGCTGACGGTGCCGTTTGCCATGATCGGTATCACCAGCGGCTTGCTCGCTTTCCAGGCGCCCTTCGGTTTTATGGCCCTGCTCGGCGCCATGAGCCTGATGGGGATGATGATCAAGAATGCCATCGTCCTGCTCGACGAGGTCAATATCAACCTTGCCGGCGGCATGGGGCAATACGATGCCGTGGTCATTGCGGCACTGGCACGCCTGCGTCCGGTCGTCCTGGCTGCAGCGACAACTGTTCTCGGCGTCATCCCGTTGCTGCAGGATGTGTTCTGGGTCGGTATGGCGATCACGATTATGGCCGGACTTGCCTTCGGCACCGTTCTGACCATGCTCGTGGTTCCTGTTCTGTACTGCATCTTCTTCAAGGTGCCTTCGCCGAAGACCTAACGACTTGATGCGGTACTGAGTCTGCAGGGGCACATTATGCTGAAACCATCGATAAAGAGGAGGAGTTTACTTCTCCTCTTTGCGTTTTACACCAGGCAAACGAATTTGCCCGGTGACGACGCCACGGGAAAAGGCATGAAACAATTCACGCAACCAACACTGCGCTGTTTTTCATGGAGAGAATAGTGCATTCATAAGCTTTGCCGCAGTCTAACTGTGCTTCACGAGGTTTCATGGACCCGCTGCTCATATCCATTGCCTTTCTCCTCGGTTTTTTAGTTCGCCAGGTCGGCCTGCCACCTTTGGTCGGCTTCCTGGCGGCCGGCTTCGTGCTGAACGGGCTCGGCTTCGAAGGCGGGGAGACGCTGCAGACATTCGCCGATCTCGGTGTGACGCTGCTGCTCTTCTCAATCGGCCTCAAGCTCGACCTGAAGAGCCTGGCCAAGCCGGAAGTCTGGGCCGGGGCCTCCATCCACATGGCGACCACAATCGTGGTTTTTGGGCTCGGGATATTCGGGCTCGGGATCGCCGGGTTGCCGTTCTTCGTCGAACTGAACCTGCCGTTGGCTGTCCTGGTCGCCTTCGCCCTGAGCTTCTCCAGCACCGTCTTTGCAGTCAAGATCCTCGAGGAGAAAGGGGAGATGGGGGCGATGCACGGCCGGGTTTCGATCGGTATCCTGATCATGCAGGATATCTACGCTGTACTGTTCCTGACTGTCTCCCTGGGCAAGCTGCCGTCGCCCTGGGTGGTTCTGGTGCCGGTTGCGCTCTTCGTTTTGAAACCGATCCTCTATCGCCTGATGACCCGCAGCGGGCATGGCGAACTGCTGCTGCTGTTCGGCCTGTTCGCCGCCCTGGTCGCCGGTGCCGGCGGTTTCGAACTGGTCGGCCTCAAGGCCGACCTCGGCGCCCTGATCATCGGCGTGCTGCTGGCGGGGCACGAAAAGAGCTCGGAGCTGGCCAAGACCCTGATGGGCTTCAAGGACCTGCTGCTGGTCGGCTTCTTCCTGACCATAGGCCTGGCAGGTGTACCGACCATGGCGGCGATCGGTGTCGCCGCACTCCTGGTCGCCGTGACGCCCCTGAAAGTCGCGCTCTTCTACCTGCTCCTGACCCGCTTCAAGCTGAGGGCACGTTCCTCCCTGCTCGCATCCCTGAGCCTGGCCAACTACAGCGAGTTCGGCCTGATCGTCGCCGCGGTGGGAGCGTCCCAGGGGTGGCTCGGTACCGAGTGGCTGATGATCATCGCCCTGGCGCTCTCGGCAACCTTCATCATCGCCTCTCCCCTGAATACGGCGGCCGATGCGCTCTATGTCCGCTATCGGCAGAAACTCTGCCGGTTCGAGACCGAGACCCGTCACCCGGACGACCAGCCGATCGATCCGTCCGGTGCGACGATCGGGGTTTTCGGCATGGGGCGGATCGGCACCATGGCCTACGACTTTCTGCGTGAGAAGTACGGCGAGACGGTGGTCGGCGTCGACTTCGATG
>JAHEEU010000177.1 GCA_024640545.1 Geobacteraceae bacterium | reverse complement strand
TCAACATGATGGCGATCCACCACGCCGAGCAACCGGCGGACGAGCAGCACCCCTACGGGCACGGCAAGTTCGAGACGCTGGCAACCATCGTCCAGTCCATCGTCATCGCCCTGTCCGGTTCATGGATCATCTACGAGGCCATACAACGCATGATCGTGGCCAGGCCGATCAAGCAGACCGGAGTCGGCATCGTCGTCATGACTATGAGCATGCTGGCCTCGTTCATGATCAGCCGCCACCTGCGCAAAGTTGCCAGGGAGACCGACTCCTCGGCGCTCGAAGCCGATTCGCTGCACTTCTCGATGGACGTCTACACCAACCTGGCGTTGCTGGTCGGCCTGATCCTCATCAGCCGCTTCGACCTGCCCTGGCTCGATCCGGCGATGTCTATCATGGTGGCCTGCTACATCCTCTTCGAATCCATGCGCCTGCTGCGCCACGGCTTGCGTGACATTCTCGACGAACAGCTCCCGGCCGCGGTGCGCCATGAAATAGAGACCCTGATCAACGACCACAAGCATGAACTGTTCGGCTATCACAACCTCCGCACCCGGCGTGCCGGCTCCCAGAAACTGATTGATTTCCACCTGACCGTCTGCAAGCACCTTTCCGTCGAAGAAGCCCACAACATCACCGACTACATAGAAAAGAAGATTGCTGAGCATATCAGCGGCTCCGACGTCACCATTCACGTCGAGCCCTGCCGCCGGCGCGAATGCCCGGGGCGGGAAGCCTGCACGACCAAGGCGGTCCGTCACGCCGAGAATGAGCATGGGGAATGGTGGAAGGGTGGCGATTCGGAACAAGAGGGATGATCGGTCCTGATGCCAGGTTGTCTCGCGCACGACATGCACACCACGAGGTGAGAGGTCTTTTCTTGCCGTGACTTTAGATAGATGCTTTGGACTTGGCGTGCTGCTCACTGCGCAACTCGGCACTGTTTTTGTGAAATGTGTAGACCTGACCCCAAACCCACAACAGTCACTCAACAACTTCCTGGACAGCAGGTTTTAATGATACTGCTCCCCGAGGTTTTGCCATGTCTCATTTCGCGCTACCTGCCACCCGCTACCTATAGATTTAACCCGTCTTTTCCTTGAGCCTGCGCAGGTCCTCGATAACCTGTGCGCTGCCTTTGCGGCGATCGTCCATCTCGTCGAAAATGCGCTGGGCCATATCGCTGACGCGGGTCACGGACGTCTCGATCTGGCGATTGTTCTCCACCTGGCGTGAAGTGGCCGCGACCATGTCGTCGGTCATCGCCCTCACCTCTTCTACGGCGGCAACGATGCTCTTGGCGCCGCTGGCTTCCTCCCGGGAGGCCCGGGAAACCTGCGCGGACATTTCACCCAATTCCTCTATCGAGTTGCTCACCCCGATGACCGACTGGGAAATTTCCTGGGTCGATTTACGGATGTCGTGGGCCATCTCCATAGCCTGCTGGGAGCTCGCCAGAATCTGTCCAAGCACTTCAGCCATCTCTTCGCCCTGGGCCATGCCCTCGTCGACCAGTTGATGGGTACAGCGAATATGGTCGACGGTCACCCTGGTATGTTTCTGAATTTCGTCGATGATCTGGTTGATCTGGTCGGTCGATGCGGCAGCCTCCTGCGCCAGGGTCCTGACTTCGTCTGCGACCACGGCAAAGGAGCGCCCGTGCTCGCCGGCCTGGGCGGCGATAATCGCGGCATTCAAGGCCAGCAGGCTGGTTTTGCGGGTCAGCTCCGTAACCACCGAAGTGATGGTCCCGACCTCTTCGCCGCGGGTGGAGAGATTGTCGATCACTTCCTCGGCCTGCTCCACGGCGGTCACGATGCCGCGCATGCCGTCCAGCACCTGGTTGACGGTTGCGACGCCGTGGGCGGCGCGTTCCTTGACCGTCTCCGACATGGTGTGCGAGCGGACGCTGTTCTCCTCAACGGCACTGACGGTGTACTGGATTTCCGTCATCGACGCAATCGAGCTCTCCATGAATTCATTGAGCGATTTGAGGTTGTTGGACACCTGGTCGATGGATACGGAAATCTCCCCCGCGGCCGACAGCGTCGAGTTGACCGACTCCTGGATGACGCCGGCACCGCTCGAGATATCCGCAGTCGCACTCATCGTCGATGAAGTCGCCTGGCGCAAAGATTTGATTAGTTCGGCATGTTCATCGCGATACTTGATAAATTCGTCGAAGGTCCTCTCGAGCTGCTGGGTGAGGGATTCGACCGCGTTGAGGAGATTGATGCGCATCATCGACGACGAGATCTGGTCGGCAAACAGTTTGACCGTGTCGACGTCGGTATCGGAGAGCTTGTGGCGCTTGAACTTGTTGTCCACCGCCAGCAGGCCGACCGACTGGTTGCGCACCACGATCGGGCAGAGAATGAAATTGCGTGAGCGCAGCTGCGGAAAAGCATCGCAGGGCGGCCGCAGGTGATACTCCGCCGACATTTTGGAGATATCTTCGATCAACATGACCTGCCGATCGCTGATTGACTTGAAGAGACAGCCGGCCCGCTCATCGAGGGGCAGTTTGCCGCTGGCGTCGGCATCGCTCAAGGTTTCCCCTCGGCAGGCCGCGAAAGAGAGGTGCTTGCGCTCTTCGTCGACCATCAGGACATTGACCCGATCGAAGCCGATCACCTCATGCAGTCCATCGGCGGTCAGACGCAGGATTTCCTGGGGGTCGACGCTTTTCTGGAATTCGGCATTGATGTTGTGGAAGTTCTTGATGCTGTGGTCCAGGTCTGTGAAGCGGCGCTCGAAAATTGTTTTTTGCTCTTCGATCTCGTGGTTCACTAGGTCCAGTTTCACGGCACGATCGTAGATCTGTTGCGAAGCACGACCGATGAGGAAACCGCAAGTGCCGAGCACCATCATGGTGCCGCCGCACATGTAGGCATACATGACGCGGCTCTGGGTGGTCGCCGTAATGTCGCCAAGGACCTGGTTCCACAGAGAGCTTCCGTCGTCCCAGAACAGCACCAGACGCAGGAGAATCCAGCCGATTGGGGCCATGCAGCCCAGCACGATACCGCAGACGGCATAAATGATGCCGCGCCTGACTATGCTGCCATTGAGGATCTCAGTCACCGCCACAGCTTCTCCTTAACGTCATAGAGGTTTCGACCGCCCAAGCATGATCCCCAGAGCCTCCGCAGACCGCACCAGGTCTCCATCCGGCTCAACACGATTGAGCGAATCGACCGCATCAACAATATCAACATCACACACCTGCCGACCCTGCAGAGAGACCATGCGCCCAAAGCGACCCTGCTCGATCAATTCGACCGCCTTCACACCGAAGCGGGAACCAAGAATCCTGTCAAAAGGTGACGGCGTCCCGCCACGCTGGACATGGCCGAGCACCACGACCCTGGTTTCAACCCGCATCCGACGGGCGATTTCATCCGCAACGAAAGCGCCGACCCCGCCCAGGCGCTCCACGCCGAGGTTTTCGGATGCTGAAACCTGCAAGACCTTGCGGCCTTCCGCAGGGAAAGCCCCTTCTGCGGCCACCACGATGGAAAACCTGCTGCCGCGCGCTTTGCGCTGCTGAATGGCTGCGCACACGGCCTCCAAATCGAAAGGAATCTCCGGGATCAGGATGACATCTGCAGAACCGGCGAGGCCTGATTCAAGGGCGATCCAGCCGGCATCGCGGCCCATGACCTCGAGCACCATGACCCGGTGGTGACTCTCGGCGGTGGTGTGCAGCCGGTCCAGGGCCTCGGTGACTATGCCGACCGCGGTATTGTAGCCGAAAGTGACGTCGGTGCCGCGCAGATCGTTGTCGATGGTCTTCGGCACCCCCACCATCGGGAGCCCCCGCTCCTGCAAAGCACGGGCAATCTTGAGGGTACCGTCGCCGCCGACCGCGATCAACGCATCGATCCCCAGGCGTTTGAAGTTGTCGATCACCGCTTTGGAGAGATCGACCAGACGGGTCACGCCGTTTTCCTCGACCGGGTAAGCCAGCGGGTTGCCCCGGTTGCTGGTGCCAAGGATCGTGCCGCCGCGCGGCAGGATGCCACGCACGGATTCAAGGGTCAACTCCCGCCAGCGCGGTTCGCCGACCAGGCCATCGAAACCGTCCTCGATGCCGATCACCCGCCAGCCCCGCTCCAGGACGGCGCTGCGGACGACGGCACGAATCACGGCGTTCAAGCCAGGACAGTCGCCACCTCCGGTCAATATGGCAATAGTACGAATCATAGTGATAGTTATCAGTTATCAGTTATCAGTGGCTAGTGGTTAGTCCTCTGTCTCCTGTATTCTGTCTCCTGTATTCTACCTTCCGCCTCTCATCATTTCTTACGCTGCTCGGTGGCGATCGCCAGCTTGACGAAGCCGGCATCCCTGGCGAGGTCCATCAAGGTGACCACCTTGCCGTGCCGCGAGTCCTGGTCCGCCAGCAGCAGCACGGTCGTCCGCTCGGCCTCCGACTGATGCTGGGCGAGCACGCCCCGGTAGTCGTCGAGGGAGATTTTTTTGTCGTGGAAATAGATATCGCCTTCGCGGGAGAGATAAATCTTGATCTCCTTCGGTTCGCGATCGGCCATCTGCGACGACGACTCGGGGAGTTTGATGGAAATACCGGGGGTTTCGACGAAAGTGGTCGAGATCATGAAGAAAATCAACAAAAGAAAGACCACGTCGACCATGGGGGTCATGTCGATACGCGGTTCTTCCTGAGGTTTGCGCAAAAAGCTCATCTACTCCCCCAGAAGGTCGACCAGGCGGAGGCAATATTCTTCCATTTCGATAATCAGGCGATCGAGACGCCCGCTCAGGTAGCGATGCGCCAGGATGACCGGGATAGCGACCGTCAGGCCGGCGGCGGTGGTGATCAGGGCTTCCGAGATGCCACCGCCCAGAGTGGCCGGCGTCCCCATCCCCTGGCTGGCGATGACATTGAAGGCCCGGATCATGCCGAGCACGGTCCCCAAAAGCCCCAGCAGGGGCGATATCGTCGCAATCGTCCCCAGCAGCCCGAGAAATCGCTGCAGCGGCGCCGCTTCGCGGCGGCCGGTCTCTTCGACCACCACCTTGATCTGATCCCGGTTGCGGCCGGCGGCACGCAGCGCGGCCAGGAACACCTGGGCCAGCGGAGAGGATGATTTATGACAGGTGGCAATGGCCTCTTCGAGCCGGCTTTTGGCGACCAGGGGTTCAACCTGGTGAGCGAGGTCCCTGAACTCCTGGCGGGCCTTGATGTAAGTCCACAGGCGCTCCAGGAAAATCCCGAGAGCCAGGACCGAACAGAGCGCAATCGGATACATCAGGTATCCGCCTTTTTGAATAACGAGCCACATGGTAAATCATTACTCCTTAGCGAACAGAGCAGGATACGTCAATCTGGCAGACAGCGGCCGGAACGAATCTCGAGACCGTCATGTCATCCTGGTGATATTATTGGTTTCCATAAAGAATTACAATGAAAACCCTGCCGCCAGCTTGCGTTAATACGTGGAAAAAGCCTTGACCAGCAAGGTATAGGTCCTCTCGATGTGCTGCGGGATCACCCGCGTGTCAGCAAGAATCGGCATGAAGTTGCTGTCCCCGGCCCACCGGGGCACGATGTGCACGTGGATGTGATCGGCAACACCGGCTCCG
>JAHEEU010000033.1 GCA_024640545.1 Geobacteraceae bacterium | reverse complement strand
CGGTATCCATAAGGCGACTTTGAGTTTTCATGATGTCCTCCTGTATTCTTAGTGTTTTTTAATTATCTTTGATTAAACTTTTACCATTAAATATTTCTCATGTCAACAGAAAAAGTTAAAAGTTTTTCATTATTAAAAATATTCATAACCTACTGTTTTACAAGATTATTTGTTTATTAACGGGCTAATCTTCAGGGTAAAAAGCGGTTTTTTTTAAATTAATTTCGCAGTTTGGTTCGCCATTCAAGGTGTTGTATAGCCTCAAAAAGGGTGCCAGTAGGCCGCTTGCCACAGGGACCCAGTCAGCACCGGTCAGCGTTGTGGGTCGCTGCGCAGATTTTGATTAAAATTGACTTGCACGGCATAGGGAAGCTGATTAAAATACAACTTCTAGTAGCATAAAAAAAACCAACCCCAATATATAGAGGCATTCGTGAAGGTGACGAAGATGCAGCAGTGCAAAGAATGCGGCAAGTCCTACTCGGCAGCCTGCCGGCAGTGCTACGCCCCCAAGCGCAGCATCGGCAAACGCTGAACAGGCCTTGCCGCCACCATGGGACGGCAGCCTGTGTCCCATCTGCCAGTTTCAACGACAACTTCTGCCTGCCGGGGAAGAGCGCACAGCAATCGCCCGGCGTTCCATCGGGTCACGGTTGGATCACGCCAACCGGCCTCCGCCTCAGCTTCTGCACGCTATCTGTGTTGCAGGGTTGGGGTCTCGTCCGCCTGGTCAGCCGCCGGCACCAGCCAGCTGGTGGCTCCCAAGACCCTCCCGTGAACATCCCCGGCGAATTTGTCAGCCGCCAGGGTGAAATGCTTGTTCACACAAAAAAGAACGTGCTATTTTAGTAATTTTCGCCTTTCAGAACAGTGATCATGCGCCGCCGACTTGCCCAGCGCAACGGAGCAGCGACATGCGGACTCACAATGACTAAAGAATCCTCTCTCTACCAATTGAACCGCCCGGCCCGCTACCTGGGCGGCGAGCGTGGCAGCGTCAGCAAAGACCACAACCAGGTCGAGGTAAGCTTTGCCCTCGCCTTTCCCGACGTCTATGAAGTTGGCATGAGCCATATCGGCTCGGCCATCCTCTACCGGGTGCTGAACGACAAACCATGGATCGCCGCAGAACGCTCCTACGCGCCCTGGCCGGACCGAGAGGCCCAGCTGCGCAACGACAAGGCTCCGCTCACCACCCTGGAAAGTGGCCGTGCTCTGGCCGAGTTCGATATCATCGGCTTCTCCCTGCAATACGAGCTCAGCTACTCCAATGTCCTGCTGATGCTCGATCTCTCCGACCTGTCCATGCGCGCCTCCGAACGCGGCGAGCAGGCCCCCCTGGTCGTCGTTGGCGGACCCTGCGCCTTCAACCCGGAGCCTCTCGCCGACTTCATCGACTGCGCCGTCATCGGCGACGGCGAGGACGCCGTTGTGGAGCTCTGCGACGCGGTCCGCGCCAGCAGAGCCGCCGGAGAGAACCGCGCGGCCCTGCTGCGGCGCCTGGCAAACATCGAGGGGATCTACGTCCCGAGCCATTTCACCGTAAGCTACCTGCCGGACGGACGAATCACCGAGATCACCCCCGCCGACCCGCAGCAGCCCAAAGTCCGCCGCCGGGTCCTGGCCGACCTCGATTCCGCACCCTACCCGGAACAGCCGATCGTACCTTTTCTGCAAACCATTCACGACCGGGTCGCGGTCGAAGTGGCACGCGGCTGCACGCGCGGCTGTCGATTCTGCCAGGCCGGCTACATCTATCGGCCGGTACGCGAACGGCAGCCGGAAACGGTCCGCAAACTGGTCGAGGAACTGCTGCGCAATTCCGGTTACGATGAAGTCTCCCTGCTCTCACTATCCACCGGCGACTACAGTGCCATCGAGGCCCTGATGCAGGACCTGATGGGCTGTTACGCCGACCAGCGCGTGGCGATCTCACTGCCGAGCCTGCGGGTCGGGTCGCTGACCCCCGAGTTGATGAACGAAATCAAGAAAGTGCGCAAGACCGGTTTCACCCTGGCCCCCGAGGCAGGCAGCGAACGCCTGCGCCAGGTGATCAACAAGGGGATTCTCGCCGAGGACCTGGTAGAGAGCTCCCGCACCGCCTTTGAACTCGGCTGGCGGATCATCAAGCTGTACTTCATGATCGGCCTGCCGACCGAAACCGAGGATGACCTGGCTGAACTGGTCAACCTCGCCGCCCGCGTCAAGGCGGCCGGGCGTGGCACCCAAGGGGGTGCGGATGTCAACGTGTCGGTTTCGACTTTCGTTCCCAAGGCCCACACGCCCTTTCAGTGGGAAGCCCAGATCGGCCTGGACGAAACCCTGCGCCGCCAGGCTATGCTGCGCGAGGCCCTCAAAAAGAAGCGCATGCGCCTCAAATGGCACGACGCCGAGCTCTCCCTGCTCGAAGGGGTCTTCGCCCGCGGTGACCGCCGCCTGGGCGAGGTCCTCGAGGCCGCCGTCAAGCTAGGCTGCCGCTTCGATGGCTGGCGCGACCATTTCCGCTGGGACCTCTGGCAGGAAGCCTTCGCGACCAGCGGCCTTGATCCTGTCTGGTACCTGCGCCGGAGGCTGCCCGGCGAGACCCTCCCCTGGGACCATATCGACGCCGGCGTCACCAAGGACTTCCTGCTGCGCGAATACCAGGCCGCCCTGCTCGGCAAAGCCACACCGGATTGCCGTCACGGCCAATGCAGCTACTGCGGCCTTTGCGACTTCGAGACCGTCCGCCCGCGGCTCTCTGACCGCCGGCAGCAGCAACCGCCGCCAACGGCAGCGGAAACAGCTATGCCCGCCCAGGGCCAGCCGGAGATGCTGCCAAAAGTGCGCCTGACGCTGACCAAGACCGGCAGGACTGCCAGCCTGAGCCACCTCGAGTACATGACCCTGGTCCACCGCGCGGTGCGCCGCGCCGGCCTGCCGATCAGGTATTCGGCGGGATTCCACCCGGCCCCTCGCATCAGCTTCGGCGACGCTCTGCCGCTCGGCGTCGCCAGTGAAGCGGAAATTATCGACCTGGAGCTGACCGCCTGGTGCGAACCGCTGGAAGTCCGGGAACGGCTCAACCGTGAATTTCCGGAAGGCGTGACGATCCTCAAGGCTGAAGCATGGCCGCGCAAAGGCGCTGCACCGGCCAACAGCATTGTCGCCGCGACCTTCAAGGTCCCGCTGCCCGACGGCGTGAACGAGCACCTCGGGGACCGTCTGGCGATGTTCCTGGCACAAGACCAGGTCATCGCCGAGCGGACCAAAAAACACCGCTCGGAGGAGATCGACCTGCGGCCCTGGGCCATGGACCTGAAGCTTGAGGACGGCCTGCTCTGGATGAAGATGCACTCCGGGAGCCCACTGTTCCTGGCGGCCTACCTGCTGGAAAGGGATGTCGAGGAAGTTCGCAGCCTGGGAATCTTCAAGACCGCTATCGAGTTGAAAGATGGCGAGACACAGGTAGATTTATAGGGTTAGCCGCACTGCAGACGCAGGCACGACCAATGCCGTGTCGAATACCCGCGACCCGGACTATTGAGACTTAGCCCTTGCTGTCGCAGCGAGCCATGACGCATTCAAGCTATCAACTTATATAACTTTTACTTAAGGAGTCCCATCATGACCAAGGAGCTGGTCATCAACACCACGTCCCATGAGACGCGGATCGCGCTCCTGGAGAGCGGCCATATTGCCGAGCTCTACATCGAGCGTATACGTGAACTCGGCATTGTCGGCAACATCTACCGTGGCCGGGTCATCCGGGTTTTGCCCGGCATGCAGGCGGCTTTCGTCGATATCGGCCTGGAGAAGGCGGCCTTTCTCTATGTTGCCGATGTCCTCGACGAGATGGAGGCGGTCGAACACTTCGTGGAAGTCGGCCATCGACACGAACAGCAGAGCGAGGAGAGTGGCGAAGAGCGCCCGCCTCTGCCGCCGATCGAGGAGCTTCTGCAGGAAGGACAGGAGGTCCTGGTCCAGGTCGCCAAGGAGCCGATCGGCACCAAGGGGGCACGGATCACCTCGCACATCTCCCTGCCGGGACGCAACCTGGTCTACATGCCGACCGTCGACCATGTCGGGATCTCCCGCCGGATTGAACACGAAGAGGAGCGTGAACGCCTGCGTCACCTGGTGGATGTCATGCGCCCCGCTGGAACCGGCTTCATTGTCCGCACCGCTGCGGAAAGCCGTGACGGCGAGGAGCTCAAGGCCGACATGGATTACCTGGTCAACCTCTGGGACCATATCAGCGAGAACGGCGCAGGCAAAAAAGCTCCCTGCCTGATCCACTCGGACCTTGACGTCACCAGCAAGGTGCTGCGCGACATCCTCACCGAGGACGTTGCGCGGATCGTCGTTGACAGCCCGGTTGAGTACCGCAAGATCGTCCGGTTTCTGGAGACCTTCATGCCCGGCTACGACTTCCAGGTCGAACTCTACCTTGGCAGCGAGCCGATCTTCGACACCTTCGGCCTCGAGGTGGAAATCGCCCGTGCGCTCGGCCGCAAGGTCTGGCTGAAAAGCGGCGGCTACATCATCATCGAGCAAACCGAGGCCCTTACGGCGGTCGACGTCAACACCGGCCGCTTTGTCGGCAAGCACAACCTCGAGGACACGATCCTCAAGACCAACCTCGAGGCGGTCAAGGAGGTCGCCTTCCAGCTGCGGCTGCGCAACATCGGCGGCCTGATCATCATCGATTTCATCGATATGGAGAAGGAGCCCCACCGTGAGAAGGTCCATGCCGCCCTCGAGGAGACCCTCAAGAACGACAAGGCCAAGACCAACATCCTCAAGATTTCCGAGCTCGGCCTGGTGGAGATGACCCGCAAGCGGGTCCGCGAGAGTATCGGCCGGACCCTTTGCGAAGCCTGCCCCTACTGTGACGGCAAGGGGTACGTGAAAAGCCGGACAACCACCGTTTATGAAATCTTCCGCGAGCTGCAGCGCGAAATGGGACCGGCCCCGGGCTACCGTATGACCCTGCTGGTGCACCCGGACATCGCCTCACTGCTCTACGACGAGGAACGCCACGGGATCGAGGAACTGGAAAAGAAGTTCGAGAAGCAGATCACCATCACCGCCCGCCAGGGCTTTCATCTCGAACAGTTCGAGATCATCGTCGGCTGACATCCCCACTCTTCCGGCAGACTCAGCGCCCAGGAAACAGCGCAACCGGCAGCATCAAGCTGCCGGTTGCGGGCTTGCCCCGTGCGAGTTGTCACCCAACCCCGCCAGCCATCGCTTACTCCGGCATTCGCCGGGTTTCAATTCAGGAGAGTTTCTTACACGCCCCTTATGACGGCGACAGGGGCCGGAATCCTGCTTGTTTCAAATGACTATTGAAAAAAACCCCCACAATCAAGTCATTGATTGTGGGGTAAAGGTAAAGCGGGTTTATTATGGACGTGGCTTTTAATTGCAAAGGTCAAGCCAACAAGGGTCCCCAAAAAACCTGTCACAAAACCAGGCAGGGAGGGCCGCCGGTGCAGGCTGTTTCTAGCCCCTCACATATGTCCAGACGACATGGGCCGCCGGATCTTCTTCAGGGAATTTCTTTTTATTTCGGTATATTAGGGAAAGATGCCGGCCAACATGACAAACCCTTGTCAACAGCTTGCCGGCAATCCAGAGCTTGTTAACGGCAGTAGAGGTGCGCCATGCAGGGGATTTAAGAGTGCCGGTCTGACATCTTGACTGAAGACGATTCGGCACTCGGTGTGTCAGAGACGCTACATTCCCACCGCGACCGACCCCTCTGCAAGGGCCACTTGCGTTGCCAGCCAGCGGCCCCCTTTGGGAGGGGCTTAAGCCCGCGGCCGCATCAAGCTCGCCAGCGTCCGCCCCTTGATGACGATTTCTCCAAGCTGGTTCTCGATCCGACCGGCCAGTGCGATACAGTTGCTCTCACGGTCAATGGTCTCGATCTCAAAGGTCGCCTCGAGGGTGTCCCCCACCCGAACCGGCTTCAGGAACTCCAGGGTCTGGGAGCGATAAATCGCACCGATCCCTGGCAGGTGCATCCCGACCAGGGTCGAGAACAGGGAGGCGGAGAGCATGCCGTGAGCGATGCGGCTGCCGAAGAAGGTCCCCCGGGCGAACTCATCGTCCACGTGGAGGGGGTTGACATCCCCGGTAATGGCCACGAAATGGCTCAAGTCAGCGTCGGTAATGGTTTTGGTGAAGGTCGCCTGCTGGCCGACGTGCAGGTCATCGAAGGTCGTCAGTCGGTAATTCATAAAGCATTCACCTGGTAGGCCTGTCCGTCGATCGCAGGCAGTTCAAAACAAGACCAAGCCATCCTTAAGTGAATGGACGGCTTGTGCTCATGGTGAAAAACCACCCAGCTTTTCAAGTGACTTCGTTTATAATGCTCAGCCAATGTAGCGGAATAAGGACAGCCGGTCAATTCCCGGCACTCCGGGGAATCATGGCATTGAATTGCCGGGGCGCAAACGACAAATTGGCCTGGAGCTTCCACGGCTCCTAAGTCCAACAAAAGACCCGCGGGGAGACCTGGGGCACCGACGCCGGGCCCTCTCCCGTTGGGCATGCGCCGTCTCTACCAGCTCAGGGAGGAACCAGATGACAACCTTCGATTTCACCAGCAGGACCGCCGTTGTCACGGGCGGGGCACAGGGGATAGGCCGGGCCATTAGCGAAGCGCTGCTTAACGCCGGAGCCCGGGTCTGGATCGCCGATTGCGACGCCGAAGCCGGGGCCGAGGCCTGTGCCGAGCTGGCAACTCTTGGACCGATCGATTTCCTGTTCACCGACGCCTCGGACGAGAAGGCTGTCGAGCGGCTGCGTCAGCAGGTTGCCGCTGGCGACGGGCTGGACCTTTTGGTCAACAACGCCGGCATCATGGTGCGCAAACCGTTGGAGGAGCTGTCTGCCGAAGAGTGGCAAAGGGTGCTGGACGTCAACCTCACCGGCCCTTTTTTATGCAGCCGCGCTTTCGCCCCACTGCTGCGGATCCGGCACGGCAGCATCGTCAACATCGCTTCGACTCGTGCAGTGATGTCCGAGCCGCACACCGAGAGCTATGCCGCGTCCAAGGGCGGGCTCGTTGCCCTGAGTCATGCTCTGGCGCTGAGCCTCGGCCCCGAGGTGCGGGTCAACTGCATCTCTCCAGGGTGGATCGATGTCACGTCCTGGGCCAAGCGATGCCGGCGCTCGCCTGGGCATTTGAGCCTGCGGGACCACGCACAACACCCCTCGGGCCGGGTCGGTCGACCGGAGGATATTGCCACGATGGTTCTCTACCTGGCTTCGGACGAGGCCGGCTTCATCACCGGGGAGAACATAGTCATCGACGGTGGGATGACCAGGAAAATGATCTACTGCGAGGGAGAATAGCCGGCAGCGGTCGATGCTCGCCTGCCCGGATGAGCCGCCCGTCAGGTGACCTCAATCACCTCGCCACAAAGTCCCAGCCGTTCCTGGGCAATTTCGCGCAGCTTGTACTTCTGCACCTTGCCGCTCGCGGTCAACGGGAACTCCTCGACAAAGAAAACGTATTTAGGCTTCTTGAAGGCGGCAATGCGGCTGCGGGCAAAATCCTGCACATCTTCCTCGGTCAGGTCCGCGCCGGCCTTGCGGATGATAAACGCACCGACCACCTCGCCGTACTTGTGATCGGGGATGCCAACGACCTGGGCATCGCGAACGCTGTCCATGGTATAGAGGAATTCCTCGATCTCACGCGGGTAAATATTCTCTCCGCCGCGGATGATCATATCCTTGATGCGTCCGGTGATCCGGTAGTAGCCATGCTCGTCGTACTCGGCCTGGTCACCGGAATGCAGCCACCCGCCGGCGTCGATCGCGGCGGCAGTCTGCTCTGGCATATTGTAGTAACCCTTCATGACGTTGTAACCACGGCAGCAGAGTTCACCAGGCTGGCCAGGCTCGCAGACCTCGCCGGACTCCGGATCAACCACCTTGACTTCGATCCGCGGCAGAGGGGCCCCCACCGAACCGACCCGGTAGTCGATACTGTCGTCGGTGCGGGTCTGGGTGATCACCGGAGAAGCTTCGGTCAGTCCGTAGGCGATGGTTATCTCACGGCAGTTCATCCGCTCCATCACTTGTTTCATGGTTTCTTTCGGGCAGGGGGACCCGGCCATGATCCCGGTCCGCAGCGAGGACAGGTCGAAAAGGTCGAACATCGGGTGGTCGAGCTCGGCGATGAACATGGTCGGCACCCCATAGACCGCGGTGCACTTCTCTTTCTGGATGGCGGCGAGGACCATCAGCGGATCGAAAATCTCAAGGGGGACCAGGGTGGTGCCGTGGCAAAGCGCGGCCATGACCCCCAGGACACAGCCGAAGCAGTGGAACAGGGGGACCGGCAGGCAGAGCCGGTCCTCGGCGCTGAACTTCTGGCGTTCGCCGATGTAGTAGCCGTTGTTCAGGATGTTGTGATGGCTCAGCATGACCCCCTTGGGAAAACCGGTGGTCCCCGAGGTGTACTGCATGTTGATCACGTCGTGCGGCGAAAGGCCCGCTTTCGCGGCATCAAGCTGCCGGCGGTCCGCCTGGCTGCCGAGCAGCAGCAGTTCACGGGTGTTGTACATGCCGCGGTGCTTTTCCTGGCCGATGTAGACGACACTCTTCAGCTTCGGGAAACGGGCGCTCTGGAGATGGCCGCGCTGGCAGATGCGCAGCTCCGGGATCAGCCCGTAGACGGTCTCAAGGTAGTCATGGTCGCGGAAGCTGTCGATGAGCACCAGCGCTTTCATGTCGGCCTGGCGCAGCACGTACTCCAGTTCGAAGCTCCGGTAGAGCGTGTTGATGGTCACCAGCACCGCGCCGATCCGGGCAGTGGCGAACATGAACGTCAGCCAGTCCGGGACGTTGCGGGCCCAGATGCCGACATGGTCGCCCTTGCCGAGGCCGATGGCAAGCAACCCCTTGGCCAGGGCGTCGACCCGCTCGTTGAATTCGGCAAAGGTCCAGCGCAGTCCCCGGTCGGGATAGACGATAAATTCATGGCCCGGCAGTTTGCGGGCCTGCTGTTCGAGGAGCTCTCCGATAGTCAGTTCCATGTTGGGCATCGCGGGCACCTCCACGCGTTAAAAGGGGGTGTAGACCACGGCCAGGATTCGGGCCGGGGCGCCGCTGGCGCACACGTTGTGGGGGACGATGGAATCGTAATACAGGCTGTCGCCGGTGCCGAGATGGTAAACCGTCTCACCGTAGTTGATCTGGACGGCACCGGAGAGGACATAAATGAACTCTTCACCTTCATGGGATGAGACGGATGGCGACACCTCGCCGCCAGGCTCGACGTCGATCAGGAACGGCTCCATGTGCCGATCCTTCTTCCCTGCCCCCATGGACTGGAAAACCAGGTTGCTGCTGGTGGCGCGGGGGTCGTTGCCGGAAAAGCGGATCACGCTCGGCGACTGCCCGGCCTTGACCAGGGTCGGCCCGTCGTGAGGCTCGTCGTCAAGCAGCGTGCCGAGGCGCACGCCGAGAGCGCGGGCAATGTTCATGAGCGGAGCCAGCGAAGTGACCAGTTCACCGGCCTCGATCCGTTCCAGCAGGCCGGCATGGCACTGGCTGCGCTCCGCCAGCTGTTCACTGGTCATTTCCCTCATTTCCCGCAATTGACGGACCTTGGCTCCAAGTTTGTTGACAACAGGCATGGCAAGAACTCCTTGAGTGGGTATCATTCAGTACAGGGCGCGCCCTGAAGGCATCAATACAAACGTTCGGGAGATTATCATAAGAATCCTTTCACGAAAAGGCCAGAAGACCGAAATATCGACGGCGCCCCGGCCGGGCACGCGCGATCTCCGCGGTGAAAAGGGGCCGGGGCCTGAGAGGAGAGACGCCATGGACAAGCCGTCGATTTTTTCTTGACATGTGCGCGCTTGCAGACGTATAAGTACCAGTTCCTGAGCGGACCCAGGTCCGCAATCCAAGGCAAGAAAGCGAGGTGAACCGGCATGTACGCGGTCATTAAAACCGGAGGAAAGCAATACAAAGTTTCCGCAGGCGACCTGCTCAAGGTCGAAAAACTGGACGGTGCGGTGGGCGAGACCATCGAGCTGAACGAGGTCCTCATGGTTGGCGGAGAAGAGGTAAAAATCGGAACACCTCTCTTACCTGAAGCGAAAGTCAAAGCGCAGATCGTCGAGCAGGGCAAGGACAAGAAAATCCTGGTCTTCAAATCGAGACGGCGCAAAAACTATCGCAAGATGAACGGCCACCGTCAGCCCCTCACCCGTTTGAAGATTACAGCGATTGAAGCTTAAGGAGTAAAATCATGGCTCACAAAAAAGCTGGAGGCAGTTCCAGGAACGGCCGTGACAGCGCAGGTAAACGCCTCGGAGTCAAACGTTTCGACGGCCAGGAGGTCACCGCCGGTTCCATCCTGGTTCGCCAGCGCGGCACGACCATTCATCCCGGCAACAATGTCGGCTGCGGCAAGGACTACACCCTGTTCGCCCTGATCGAAGGCAAGGTCAAATTCGAACGCCTCGGCAAAGACCGCAAGAAAGTCAGCGTCTACGCCTGAGGACAGGCTTCTGAACAACTTAAAAAACCCGGGGTTCTCAGTGAGCTTCGGGTTTTTTATGTTAAATTCTAAAAGAGCCGCGAAACGGGAAGAGCGCGATATCTCTTCCCTTCGCGCTTCTTAAGTCCGGACTATGAAATTCATCGATGAAGTCAAAATATACGCCAAGGCCGGCGACGGCGGTCGCGGCTGCCTCTCTTTCCGCCGCGAGAAGTTCGTGCCGCTTGGCGGCCCGGATGGCGGCGACGGCGGCCGCGGCGGGGATGTTCTGCTGGAAGTGGACATGGCCCTCTCGACCCTCCTCGACCTGCGCTACAAGCAGCATCTCAAGGCCCAGAACGGCGCCCCCGGTATGGGCAAGAACATGCATGGCAAGAGTGGCGACGACCTGGTCATCAAGGTGCCCCCCGGCACCCTGGTCTATGACAACGAAACCGGGGAACTGCTCGCCGACCTGACCAAGGCCGGCCAGGGCCTTCCCCTGCTCAAGGGCGGCCAGGGGGGCCGCGGCAACGCCCGCTTCCTCACCTCGACCAACCGGGCACCCCGCCATACCCAGCCGGGGACTCCCGGGGAGGAGCGCACCCTTCGCCTGCAGCTCAAGCTGCTGGCCGATGTCGGCCTGGTGGGCCTGCCCAACGCCGGCAAATCGACTTTGATTTCATGCGTGTCCGCCGCCCGGCCGAAGATTGCCGACTACCCCTTCACCACCCTGGTGCCGAATCTCGGCGTGGTCAGGCACGGCGATTTCCGTTCCTTCGTCATGGCCGACATCCCGGGCCTGATCGAAGGGGCCAGTGATGGCCAGGGGCTGGGAGCGCGTTTTTTACGGCACATCGAACGGACCGACCTGTTTCTCCATCTCGTCGATCTATCCGGCCTCCAGCAGGGCGATCCGGTGGAAAACTTCGATACCATCAACCGCGAACTGGCACGTTACAACCAGGCCCTGAGTGAGCGGCCGATGCTGGTGGTCTTCACCAAGCAGGACATCACCGAGGTCCGTGAGCGGACCGCAGAACTCCGCCCGGCCTTTGAGGCCCGCGGCTATCGCACCCTGGCCATCTCGGCCGTCACCAGGGAAGGCTTGGCTGAACTGGTCACGGTCGTCGCCAGGGAACTGGACCGCATGCGCAAGGCCGGACCGCTTGACAGCACCGTCGTCGAACGATAGTATTTTTTCGTTTTTTCAACAGGTTCCACAACCAGACAAGCTTAGATACTCAATGCGTACAATCCTTCTGGCACATGTCAAACGGGTGGTCATCAAGATCGGCAGCGGTGTCATCTCCAACAGCGCCGGACTCGACCTCGACCGCATCGCGACCCTCTGCGAAGATGTTCACCAGCTTCGCCAGCGGGGTTATGAAGTCATCCTGGTATCTTCAGGCGCCGTTGCGGCCGGCAAGGCCGACCTGGGGATCGTCGGCAAGCCCAAGACCATCCCCCTCAAGCAGGCGGCCGCCGCCATCGGCCAGAGTCGCCTGATGCGCGCCTACAAGGATGCCCTGCGCCAGCACGGCCTCAAGGCTGGCCAGGTGCTCTTGACGCGCGACGACCTTGCCAACCGCCGCCGCTACCTGAATGCACGCAACACCCTGATGACGCTGCTGGAATACGGCATCGTGCCAATCATCAATGAAAACGACACCGTGGTGGTTGACGAAATCCGCTTTGGCGACAACGACAATCTCTCGGCCATGGCCACCAACCTGGTGGAAGCCCAGCTGCTGGTCATCCTCTCTGACGTCGACGGCCTCTACGACAGCGATCCGCGCAGCAACCCCGAGGCCCAGCTGATCTCCGAGGTCGAACGACTCACGCCGGAGATCGAAGCCATGGGCGGCATCGAAGGCTCCGATCTCGGCACCGGCGGCATGGTCACCAAGCTGAAAGCCGCCAAGCGGGCCACTCTGTACGGCGCCGGCACGGCAATCATCAACGGCCGCACACCGCACAACCTGCTCTACCTCTTCGACGGCCACGAACTGGGTACCTATTTCCTGCCGGCCCGCGATCCGATGGCGGCCCGCAAACACTGGATCGCCTTTACCAAGAAACCGAAGGGCAAGCTGATTCTCGACGAGGGTGCGCAAAAAGCCTTGGCCGAGCGCGGCAAAAGCCTTTTGCCCTCGGGCATTCTCAAACTCGACGGCAGCTTTGAGCGTGGTGACGCAGTGCGCCTCTGCGACCTCAATGGCCATGAATTTGCCAAGGGCGTCACCAACTACTCCTCGACCGAACTGAGCCGCATCCTCGGTAAAAAGACCAAGGAAATCGAAGCAATTCTCGGCTACCAGTACGGCGACGAGGTTGTTCACCGCGACAACCTGGTCATGAACACCAGTGACGAATGAACCTGCCGGGGTTGGCAACCGTCTCCAGCAGGCACGCGTTGCCAGGGCAATGTGAAGGAGCAGGAAGATGAACATAGCCGAACAGATGCTGAGAATCGCACAGGATGCCAAGACAGCGTCCCAGACTCTGGCCGCCCTGACCTCTGCGGTCAAGAACGAGCTGCTGCAACGCATGGCTCTGGCCCTGGGAGACCATACCGAAGAGCTGGTCGAGGCCAACGAGAGAGATCTTGCCGCGGCCCGGGGAGAGGGTCTGGCCACGGCCATGATTGACCGCCTGACCCTCGATCCCCAGCGCATCCGCGCTATGGCCGACGGGTTGCGCGAGGTTGCCGGACTGCCTGACCCGGTCGGGGAAGTGACCGGCATGTGGCGGCGGCCCAACGACCTGCAGGTCGGACGCATGCGCATCCCCCTCGGCGTGATCGGGATCATTTTCGAATCGCGCCCCAACGTCACTGCCGATGCGGCCGGACTCTGCCTGAAGAGCGGCAACGCCGTGATCCTGCGCGGCGGCAAGGAGGCGATCCACTCCAACCTGGCAATCGGCAGGATTCTGAGGAATGAACTCGAGCGGATGCGCCTGCCAGGGGCCGCCCTGCAGGTGATCGAGACCACTGACCGGGAGGCCGTGCTCGAACTGCTCAAGCTCGAAGAGCAGATCGACCTGATCATCCCGCGCGGCGGCGAGGGGTTGATCCGTTTCGTCAGTGAAAACTCGCGGATTCCGGTCATCAAACACTACAAGGGCGTCTGCCACACTTTTGTTGACGCCAGCGCCGACTATGAGCAGGCGGAAAAGATCTGCATCAACGCCAAGGTCCAGCGGCCGGGAGTCTGCAATGCCATGGAGACCCTGCTGATCCACCAGGACATTGCCGAGACCTTTGTGCCGCGCATCGCTTCAGCCATGCGGGCCCATGGCGTGGAACTGCGCGGCTGTGCAACCACCCGCGAATTCATGGCCGAAATCCTGCCGGCAACGGAAGACGACTGGTACGCTGAATACCTCGATCTGACCCTGGCGGTCAAGGTCGTTGATGGCCTAGACGATGCCATCGCGCACATCCGCAAGTATGGTTCGCTGCACACCGAGGTCATAGTCACCCGCAGCTACGAAAACTCGCAACGCTTCCTGCGCGAGGTCAATTCGAGCGTCGTCATGGTCAACGCCTCGTCACGCTTCTCTGACGGCAACCAGCTGGGGCTTGGTGCGGAGATCGGCATCTCCACCACCAAGCTGCACTCCTTCGGCCCCATGGGCCTCGAGGATCTGACCACGCGCAAGTTCATCGTCCTTGGCGGCGGCCAGGTTCGCACTTGAGCGGACGGGCCCCGATGAAGACCGGCATCCTCGGTGGCACATTCAACCCGATCCACCTTGCCCACCTGCGCATTGCCGAAGAGGTGCAGCAGGCGTGCGAGCTGGACAGGGTCCTGTTTATCCCGGCCGCAGAGCCGCCTCACAAGGATGTTGCCGGCGAGGTTTCCTTCAGGCACCGCCTCGCCATGGTCGAGGCGGCGATCCGCAGCCACCCGGATTTTTATGCGTCAGACCTGGAAATCCGGCGCAGCGGCAAAAGTTTTTCAGTCGATACGCTCGAGATCCTGCGCCGGGAAGACCCGACCGGGCAACGCTACTTCATTATCGGGCTCGACTCATATCGCGACATCACGTCATGGAAGGACTTTGCCCGGCTTTTCAGCCTCTGTCACCTGGTGGTGACCGCCCGTCCCGGCGTGGAGGTCAACGAACCGCTGGCACCCCTGCCCGTTGCGATACGCCAGGACTTCTGTTACGATGAACAGGCCGGAAGGATGCAGCATAAATCTGGCAACTACTTGATTTTTTTAAAAGAAACTTACCTGGACATCTCCTCGACCCAGATCCGGAAGATGCTGGCCGAAGGCCGACCGGTTCGCCACCTGGTCCCTCCGGCGGTCGCGGATTATATTGAAGCACATGGCCTTTACCGCACTGGGGCGTTTCAACAGCGGCAAACAACCAAAGGGAGTCATTGATTTGCAATCGCAAGACCGGGCGCAAAAATGCGCCGCCTTCGTTCTCGACAAAAAAGCCTTTAACGTCCGCATCCTCGACGTTCGCAAGATCTCTTCTTTAACCGATTACCTCGTCATCGCCAGCGGCAGTTCCGATCGACAGGTCAAGGCCGCCGCCGACGCGGTGCACCTTGGCCTGAAAAAAGAGTACGATACCATGCCGATTGGCATCGAGGGCCTCAACGAAGGGCGTTGGGTGCTGATTGACTACGGCGATGTCATGGTGCACGTGTTCCACGAGCCGGTCCGGCTGTTTTATGACCTGGACGGGCTCTGGTGCGACGCCGAGGAGATCGCGGTGCTGGAAGATGCACCACAGGCGGCCCGGGCCTCTTCGTGAAATTGCACCTGCTCTGCGTCGGCCGCCTGACCATCTCCTATCTCAACGATGGCTGCGCCGAATTCGCCGAGCGTCTCAAGCGCTACCTGCCCCTTGCCATCACTGAAATCAAGGAGCACAAAACCGGCAGCAAACAGGACGTGCCACGGATCATTGTCAAGGAGGGAGAGAATCTCGCCCAGCGTATTCCCAACGGGGCCTTCGTCATCGCTCTTGATCAGCACGGCAGGAGCTTGAGCTCGGAGCAGCTGGCCGACCTCATGAACGAGCACATGGTGCGCAGCATCCCGGAATGGGCCCTGCTGATCGGCGGGCCCTACGGCCTGAGCGACGCCATACGCGATCGGGCAGACCTGGTCATTTCCCTGTCACCGATGACCCTGACCCACCAGATGGCCCGGCTGCTGTTGCTCGAGCAACTCTATCGGTGCTGCACCATCATCCGCAACGAGCCTTATCATCATTAAGGACGGCTGCCTGGCACCCGGCGGAGCGGGTGCGCGGCGGGCGCAGAGTTATTTTTTTTTCGCCTGAGGCCCTGTTTTATGGTTAACTGTCACGATATATTTTAAGATGGGTTTTAAACTCCAAGGAGAAGGACAGCATGAGTAAACGGTTTGCCCAGGTCAAGGAAGAGCTGCTTAAACAGCGCCGGGACTTGCTTTATGAAGTCAGCAATTCCTACGAAACTTGCAGGGAAATAGGCCAGGACGGCGTGCCTGACATCGGCGACATGTCTTCTGTGGCTTACAGCCGCGACGTGCTGTTCAACCTCTCTGAAACCCAGCGTCGTCGCATCCACGACATAGACGTTGCCCTGGAGCAGATTGAAAAGGGCGAATACGGGATCTGCATGAGCTGCAGCGAGGAAATTTCTCCGCGACGCATGGAAGTCCGGCCTTTTTCGCGCTATTGTGTTGAGTGTAAAACCGATATAGAGAAGTATGGGGAGTAACAACCCCTCACACCAGACGGGGTGCATTCCAGGAGGAAACAATGACATTTATGGCCGTGATACTGCTGTTTATTTTCTTCGTGCTGTTTTTTCTCTATTTCTGGGGGCTCAACCCCCATATGGTCACGGTCTTTTACCTGCCCGAACAGAGCCTGACCTACCCGGCGGCAATGATCGTGATCGGCTGCATCATTATCGGCCTGATCCTCGGCTTCGGTGCGCACGTCTACAGCTCGGTAACCGGCTTCATGAAGCATTGGAGCCGTGAGCGCACCGAGAAGAAGCAGCGCGAGATCAGCACCATCTATCGCGAAGGTGTCGGCCGGCTCCTCTCCGGCGATCTCAAAAAGGCGCGGGTACTGCTTAAAAAGGCGCTGGACCGGGATCCCAGGAGGGTGGACACGCTGATTGCCTTGGCCAGCCTGGACAGCCAGGAAGGCAACATCCCGGAAGCACTGGAGCTGCTGCGCAAGGCCCACGACATCGATCAGAAGAGCATGGAAGTGCTTTTCAAGACCGCAGCCATCCAGGAAGAGACCGGCAACGACGAAGAGGCCATAGCTTCCTACCAGTCATTGATCGCCCTGGAGAAAGACAATCGCAAGGCGTTGCGCTGCCTGCGGGACCTGTACATCAAGCACGCCCGCTGGAAGGAGGCCCTGGAAAGCCAGCGCCAGGTCCTCAAGGCCGGCCCAGGTGCCAATCGCATCACCCAGGAGAAGGACATGCTCCTCTTCCTGCGCTACGAAGTGGCCCACCAGGCCATCAGCAGCGGCACAGCCGACGAGGCCAAGTCCGAGTTGAAAGACATCCTGCGCCAGAAACCCGAGTTCGCCCCGGCACAGGTGTCTCTCGGTGACGCCTATGTTCTCCTGGGCCGCGGCGACGATGCCGTCAAAACCTGGCAGGAGGGTTACCGGAAACTTGGCAAAGGCGTTTTCCTGGAACGGCTCGAAGATTACTTCATGGGTCGCGAAGACCCCTCTTCGCTGCTCAATTTCTTCCGCAGCCAGGTCCTCGAACAGGGAGAGGACCTGATGTTCAGAATATTCTACGGCAAGCTCTGCCTGCGCCTGGAGATGATCGACGAGGCCAAGGAACAGTTGCAGGCCGTGGAAAGCTCGGGGGTCGAGTCCTCCCAGGTCCACCTGCTGCTCGCGGAAACTTACCGTCGCTGCCGTCAGCCGGAACTGGCAATCAACGAATACCAGAAGGCCCTGGGCATTTCCAAGCGACTCCACCTCAGCTGCATCTGTGAAAAGTGCCAGCACGTGGCTCCGGAATGGCACAGCCGCTGCCCGGCGTGCGGTGAGTGGGACTCGTCAAGCCTGATCGACCGCAAGCTCTTCCAGAAAGCGCGCCCCCTGGAACTCGACAAAATGATCATCCATCATGGTGAGCAAAAAGAGTGGCAAGGAGCATGAGGAGACCGGTTGCACTGATTATCCTTGATGGTTGGGGTATCAATGACAACTGCACCAACAATGCAGCCTGCCTCGCGCGCACCCCGCGTCTCAAGGAGTTTGCCGCCAGCTACCCGACATCCTGGCTCAACGCGTCCGGGCTCAACGTCGGCCTCCCCGAGGGCCAGATGGGCAATTCGGAAGTCGGTCACCTGAACATAGGTTCCGGTCGCATCATCTACCAGGAGCTGACCCGCATCAGCCGGAGCGTCGAGGACGGCGACTTCTTCACCAACCCGGTTCTGCTCGGGGCCATGAGCCAGGTTCGCAAGGCCGGCGGCAGGCTGCACCTGATGGGCCTGGTGTCGGACGGCGGCGTCCATTCCCACATCAAGCATCTCTTTGCCCTGATTGAACTGGCCAGACGGCAGGAGGTCGCCGTGTGCGTCCACGCTTTCATGGACGGACGGGACACGCCGCCGCAGGGCGGCGCCGGCTATCTCGAGCAACTCGAAGCAGAGATGTCGCGCCTGGGTCACGGTTGCCTGGCGACCGTCATCGGCCGATATTTTGCCATGGACCGCGACAATCGCTGGGATCGAGTCGAGCGAGCCTGGCAGGCGATGGTCCTGGGGCAGGGGCACCAGGCGGTCTCAAGCGCCGAAGCCATCCAGTCGGCTTATGCTGCCGGCCAGACGGATGAATTCGTCGAACCACGCGTTATCCTCAAGGATGGCCAGCCGGCAGGCCGGATCGGGGATCACGACGGGGTGATTTTTTTCAACTTCCGTGCCGATCGCGCCAGGGAGATCACCCGCGCCTTCACCCTGCCCGGTTTCAGTGCCTTCCCGAGACCAGAGGTTCCGGAACTGTCGACGTTTACCTGCCTGACGGAGTATGACGAGACATTCAAGCTGCCGGCGGCCTTCGCCGCCGAGAGTTATCCCCGTTTGCTGGGAGAGGTCGTCGCTGACGCCGGTCTGCGCCAGCTGCGGATCGCGGAAACCGAAAAATATGCCCACGTCACCTTTTTCTTCAATGGCGGCAACGAGGTGCCATTTGCCAACGAGGACCGAGTGCTGATCCCATCTCCGAAGGACGTCGCCACTTATGATCTGAAGCCGGCCATGAGTGCTCCCGAGGTCACAGAAGAAGTGATCAGGAGGATTCAGACGGGCTCCTACGGCCTGATCATCCTCAACTTTGCCAACCCCGACATGGTCGGACACACCGGAGTGCTCGCAGCAGCCATCTCTGCCATGGAAACGGTCGACAGCTGTGCGGGACGTGTCGTTGATGCTCTGCTCGCCGCCGGCGGCTGTGCCCTGATCACCGCCGACCACGGCAACTGTGAACAGATGGTCGACAGCAACGGCACGCCGCACACGGCACACACAGCCAACCGCGTGCCTTTGATCCTGGTTGACCCGGACCACCGCCAGGCCAATTTGCAGCCAGGGATCCTCGCCGACCTGGCGCCGACCATCCTCACCCTGCTGGGGCTCCCCGTCCCGCAGGAAATGACGGGCAAAAACCTGGTGAGCTGATGACCGCTCGCCATTGCGGGCGAGGCCTTTGAGCCGACAGGCTCAGTGTTATGTTGTCGTGATATGGGGGAGTGACCTGTGTGGTCCAGTTTTAACCGGGCATTGGCGGCCTGCGTTGACCTGCTGTTGCCGCCGGCTTGCCTGCTCTGCGGGCAGGCTCACATCGGACCAGGGCAAGAGCCCTTTCTGCGGCACTTGCCTGGCGGGTATGCCGCCTCTCAGCCCGGCACATTGTCCCTGCTGTGCTCAACCCTATCCAGCCACAACATCCAGACACCTCTGCGGCACCTGCCTGAAGCGCCCGCCGGCCTTCTCCACCGTTCACGCGGCCAGCATCTACCAAGGGATGGCCAAGGAGGCCGTGCACCGCCTTAAATACCGCGGCCAACTCACTCTGGCAAAACCGCTCGGACAACTCATCGGCCTGACCTTCGTCCAGTGCGGGAGACCATTCTTGCCGCACTGCATCGTGCCGGTCCCCCTGCATCCACGGCGCTTGCGGCAGCGCGGCTACAACCAGGCCCTTGAGATTGCCCGGCCGCTGGCCAGGCAGATGGAGATTCCACTCGACCTCAGGCTCCTGCAGCGCATTCGCCAAACAACTCCGCAGCAGGGGCTGCCGGCCGCGGCACGCCGCAGGAATTTGCGGAGAGCATTTACCCTGGCCTCGAGCGCTGCGGGCCTGAAGATCCTGCTGGTCGACGATGTCATGACAACCGGTGAAACGGTCCGTGAGTGCTCTCGCACCCTGCGTGCCGGCGGTGCGGCAGAGGTCCAGGTAGCTGTCTTCGGCAGGGCCTGACCAATCAATCATTGTGGTGCAGCAAGCTCTTCTGTTAAGATTCCCATGAGTTACATGGAACGGGCCATGAAGAAGACCGACGAACATTCCATC
The DNA here is from genome assembly GCA_024640545.1 of Geobacteraceae bacterium. Classification (GTDB taxonomy): domain Bacteria; phylum Desulfobacterota; class Desulfuromonadia; order Desulfuromonadales; family BM103; genus JAHEDT01. The sequence continues at coordinate 415 of JAHEEU010000033.1, read as the reverse complement.
ATAGCGAACATAACCCTTGAGCAGGCCCTGGGAACCATCCCGAGCGGTCTTTTTGTCGTCGACAAAGAGATGCGGATCACCTACTGGAATCCGGCGGCGGAGCGGATTACCGGCTTCTCCGTAGAGGATGCTGTCGGCCGGCACTGCTCGTTCCTGCAAGGCGTGCCGTGCGGCGATGGCTGTGGGCTGTACAACCCGGAGGTCATCAAACCGATTATCGGTGCACAATGCACCATTGTCACCAAATCGGCGAAAATTATTCACCTGCTCAAGAACATGGATTACCTGCGCGATTCTGCAGGAGAGATCATCGGCGGCATCGAATCCTTCATCGACATCACGCGACAACAAACCCTGGAGGACTCGCTTCGCGAGCAGACCGCAACCCTTGAGGCCGGCATCAAGGAGCGGACGG
>JAHEEU010000032.1 GCA_024640545.1 Geobacteraceae bacterium | reverse complement strand
CCCTTCATCTGCTCCACCTGGACCAGGCAGAAGCGGCAGGCGCCGTAGGGCATCAGCTTCTTGGCGTAGCAGAGCACCGGGATGCTGATGCCGACTTCCTTTGCGGCCTCGTAAATCGTGGCCGTCTTGCTGACTGTGACCTGCTTGCCGTCGATTGTCAGGTTAACCATCGTGTCCTCTTATCGTCAGTAGATATCTTAAGTTAGCGCTATTCGATCGCCATGAAGCGGCAGGCGTCATAACAGGAAGTGCACTCGGTGCACTTTTCGCGGTCGATCACTGCGACCTGACCCTTTTCCCAGGCGATGCAATCGACCGGGCAGACTCTCGGACAGATCCCGCACTTCTTGCACTTCTCCTCGATGACCTTGTAATGCAGCAGCGGCTTGCAGCTGTGCGAAGGGCACTCCTTCTCCTTGATGTGCGTCTCGTATTCGTGGCGGAAGTAACGGATCGTCGAAAGGACCGGGTTGGGTGCCGTCTGCCCGAGGCCGCAGAGCGAGCTCTTCTTGATGTCGTAGGCCATGCTTTCCAGCAGTTCGATGTCCCCTTCGCGCCCGTTCCCCTGGGTGATCCGCTCAAGAATCTCGAGCATGATCTTCAGGCCGATGCGGCAGGGGATGCACTTGCCGCACGATTCGACACGGGTGAAGTTGAGAAAGAAGCGGGCGATATCGACCATGCAGGTGGTCTCGTCCATGACCACCAGGCCGCCGGAGCCCATCATGGCGCCGGCTTTGATCAGCGAGTCATAGTCGACCTCGGCATCCAGGGCTTCAGCCGGCAGACAGCCGCCTGACGGGCCACCGGCCTGAACGGCCTTGAATTTGCGGTTGTTGAGAATCCCGCCGCAGACATCGTAGATGACTTCCTTCATGGTGGTCCCCGCCGGGACCTCGACCAGGCCGGTATGCTTGACCTTGCCGGTCAGGGCGAAAATCTTGGTGCCCTTGGTGCCTTCGGTGCCGATCGAGCTGAACCAGTCGGCGCCGTTGTAGAAAATATAGGAAACGTTGGCAAACGTCTCGACGTTGTTGATGTTGGTCGGCTTGCCCCACAGGCCGCGCACCGCCGGGAAGGGCGGACGGGGGCGGGACATGCCGCGTTCGCCCTCGATCGATGCCATCAGCGCGGTTTCCTCGCCGCAGACGAACGCCCCGGCCCCGGCCTTGATGCGCATGTCGAAACTGAACCCGAGGCCCATGCAGTTTTTACCGAGGTAGCCCTTCTCGTAGCAGGTGTCGATCGCCTTCTGCAGGCGCTTGATGGCCAGCGGGTATTCGGCACGACAGTAGACGTAGCCGAACTTGCAGCCGATCGCGTAAGCAGCGATCATCATCCCTTCGATGACGCCATAGGGATCGCCTTCGAGGACCGATCGGTCCATGAATGCGCCTGGGTCGCCTTCGTCGGCGTTGCAGATCAGGTACTTGTGATCGCCCGGCGTCGCCTTGCAGAAGGACCACTTGACGCCGGTCGGGAAACCGCCGCCGCCACGCCCGCGCAGGCCGGACTTCTTGACTTCCTCGATCACTTCCTCGGGGGCCATGGTCACGGCCTTCTTGATGCCGGTAAACCCCCTGTGGGCGATGAAGTCGTCGAGGCTCTCCGCGTCGATGGTCCCGCAGCGTGAGAAGATGATGCGCTGCTGCTTCTCGAGGAACTGGTTGTAGTAGGAACCGGCCACCTTCTTAGCGACCGGCTCGTTCTTGAGCATGTGCTCTTCGACAATCTGCGGCACCAGTTCAGGCGTCACGAAATCATAGGTGACAGCGGACTGGCCGGGCACGATCACATCGACCAGAACATCGTTGGCACAGAGACCGCGGCAACCGGTTTTCTTGATGTCGCAGCGCTTGCCGACCTTGGCTTCGACGCCCTGTTTTGTGAACTCGGCTTCGAAGGCATCGATGACGCCCTGGGCGCCAGAGGCGAAGCCACCGGTGCCGGTACAGATCAGTACTTGGATATTTTCAGCTGTTTCGGCCATAAAACCCTCGGTCGGTTGTCAATCCATCTGCTGGTATTTTTTAATGACTTCGTCCGTCTTCTGCACCGTCAACGAGCCATAGGTCGCATCATTGACCATGATGACCGGAGCCATGCCACAGGCGCCAATACAGGCCACGTATTCTGCGGTGAATTTCAGGTCCTCGGTGGTCTCGGCATGGCCGACGCCCAGGCGGTCCTTGATCGTGTCACCGATCCGGGTGGCGCCCTTGACGTGGCAGGCCGTGCCCATGCAGACACGGATGATGTATTTGCCGCGCGGTTCAAGATGAAACTGCGCGTAGAACGTCAGCACACCGTAGATCTGGCTGGTATAGATATTCAGGCGCTCGGCCGCAAGGTGCACCGTCGGTTCAGGGATATAGCCATAGTACTCCTGGATTTCCTGGAGCACGGGCATCAGGGCCCCGGGGAAGTCGGTGTACTTGTCGAGGATCTGATTTGCTCCGGTCAGATCGATGTCCTGCTCTTCTACAGTGGTTTCGACTGCTTCACTCATGGCTGTTCCTTGTCCTCGCAGCAGATTAGCGGTCGATCTCGCCCAACACGATGTCGAGCGTTCCGATGACTGCGACGACGTCGGCAATCATTGAACCTTCGCACATCTTGGGCAAGGCCTGGAGGTTGATGAAAGACGCCGGGCGGATCTTCATCCGATGCGGCCGGGGGGACCCGTCCGACACCAGGTAGAAACCGACTTCACCCTTGGGGTTCTCGACACCGACATAGACTTCGCCCACCTCGGGCTTGAAGCCTTCGCTGATAAGCTTGAAGTGGTGGATCAGGCCCTCAATGGTGTTGACGGTCGCCTGCTTGGGGGGCAGGACGATCTTCGGTGCATCGGCCAGGATCGGACCGGGCTTGAGCTTGTCGAGCGCCTGGTGGATGATCTTGCAGGCTTCGCGCATCTCCTTGAGACGAACATGGTAACGGGCCCAGGTATCGCAGCCGTCCTCAACGACAACTTCGAAATCGTAATTTTCGTAGCCGGAGTAAGGCTGGTCCCGCCGAAGGTCCCAGTCGACGCCGGAACCGCGCAGCGACGGCCCGGTGACCCCGAGGTCTATGGCATCTTCGGCGCTGATTACGCCGACGTCCTTGATACGCTTCTGCCAGATCTTGTTGCCGGTCAACAGCCCTTCGTAGGTCTCGATGTGACCCGGCATCGTATTGACGAATTCGCGGATCTCCTGTTCCAGGCCGGCCGGAAGGTCCGCAGAGAGGCCACCAACCCGGAAATAGTTGGAGGTCATGCGCGCACCGGAGACCTTCTCGTAGATGTTCATGATATGCTCGCGCTCGCGGAAGCAGTAGATGAACACCGTCATGGCACCGATGTCGAGCGCGTGGCAGGCCAGCCAGACCAGGTGGCTCTTGAGGCGGGTCAATTCAGCGAGCAGCACTCGCACCACCTGGGCACGCTCGGGAATGGCGTCGGTAATGCCGAGCAGTTTTTCCACGGCCAGCACGTAACCGAGGTTGTTGTGCATCGGTGCCAGGTAATCAAGCCGGTCAGTCAGCGGCAACACTTGGTGGTAGGTGCGGTGCTCGGCCAGCTTCTCCACGCCACGATGCAAAAAGCCGATATGCGGCGTGGCTTTGCGGACGATCTCGCCATCCAGCTCAAGAACCAGCTGCAACACACCGTGGGTTGACGGGTGCTGCGGGCCCATGTTGATGGTCATGGTTTCAAAATTCGCCATATTTCTGCCTCGTCTATGTTCAGAAAATGCTTGAGTTTACGCAAAGGCCCTAAAGTTATTGCAGGCGACCCTGGTAAGGTTCGCGGTCAGGACCCTGAACGGGGTAGTCCTTGCGCAGCGGGTGCCCTTCCCAGTCTGCCGGCAGCAGGATGCGGCGCGGATCAGGATGGTTGTTGAAGGTGATCCCCATCAGGTCCCAGCACTCGCGCTCCAGCCAGTTGGCCGTCGCCCAGACACCGCTGACGGTATCGATCCGGGCATCACCCTCCTCGACCGGAGCCTTGATGCGCAGTCGCGTGTGGGTCCCGATGTTGTAGAGCTGGTAGACCACCATGAAACGGGGGGCCTGCCCCATGTAATCGACGCCGCAGAGATCGGTCAGAAAATTAAAGCCAAGCTCTCCCTTGAGGAAGGCGCAGACGACGACAATCTCTTCTTTCTTGACCACAACGGTGGTTTCGCCGCGAAACTCGCTGGTCGCGAGCACCGTCTCGCCAAACCTGGCCTTCAGCTTGTCAACAGCAGCCTGTACACTCATAACGGTTGCATCCTGTCTATCTGGGTTTGAAGTTGCCGGTCGGGAGCCAGCGATCAACTGTTGATCCGCTCACCCACACCGATGGCAGCACCGAAGGAGTTGCGCTCCTTCATGATTTTCTCCTGGAGCTTCATGATCCCGTACAGCAGCCCTTCCGGACGGGGCGGGCAACCCGGGACATACACATCGACCGGCAGGTACTCGTCGACCCCCTGCACCGTGCTGTAGGTGTCGAAAATGCCTCCGGAGCAGGCGCAGGCGCCCATCGCAATGACGTACCGCGGCTCAGGCATCTGCTCATAAACAGTCTGGATGACCGGCAGCATCTTCTTGGTCACGGTTCCGGCGATGATAATGACGTCGGCCTGACGCGGTGAGGCGCGGAAGAGCACACCGAAACGGTCCAGGTCAAAACGGGCAGCACCGGTCGCCATCATCTCGATGGCGCAGCAGGCCAGACCAAAGGTCAGCGGCCAGAGAGAACTGGCGCGGGACCAGTTGACGATCTTGTCCAGAGACGTGGTAATGATGTTATTACCCAGAGTTTCCTCTACTCCCATTCCAGAGCTCCTTTTTTCCAAACGTATACGTAGCCAACGAGAAGAATCAGAATGAACACGCCCATCTCCACGAAACCGAACAGGCCGAGACGCTTGAACATGACGGCCCACGGGTACATGAAGACCACCTCGATATCGAAGACGATGAACAGCATGGCGATGATGTAGAATTTGACCGAAAAGCGTTCCCGGGCCGACCCGACAGGAGGCATCCCGCACTCGTACGGCGCCAGCTTGATGGCCGACGGTTTCTTCTCGCCGATCAGACGCGAGAAAATGACCGACCCGATGGAAAAACAAAGCGCGATAACGATCAGGGTGATAATCGGTAGGTAACTGTCCAGCATTGATATGGTCCTCCTGCCAGGTGAGGTGACTGAATTTCAGTGGCCGCAAGTGTAGCGTTACGGCATTTTGGCCGACAGCAAGTTAGGACAAAACCAGGACTTTGTCAAGGGAAAAATACAGTATACTGTATGCAATCGGAGGGGGCATAAATGCCCGAGTTTTGCGGCTTTTGGAGTATTTTGGTCAGGTACTTAAAACCCCGGCAAAAGCTGTTGGAATCAGCTCTCTTAAAGGCATTTAATCCCCTAGTTGGGCGTGCTGGAAATGGGATTAAAAGAAGAAAATTGCTTAGCGGCGACGCGCATCAAACAGGTTCATGCAGGCGAGCAGGAGACCCATGGCGATAAAGGCTCCCGGCGGCAGGATCATCAGCAGCAGCGGCTGGTATCCTGAGCCGAAGACGGCGTAGCCGAGCAGCGTGCCGGAGCCGAACAGCTCACGCACCGCACCCAGGACAAACAGGGCCAGGGTAAAGCCGGTTCCCATGCCGAGGCCGTCTGCCACGGCTGGCAGCAGGCGGTTCTTTGATGCAAAGGCCTCGGCGCGGCCGAGGATGACACAGTTGACGACGATCAACGGGATAAAGATTCCCAGGGCCTTGTAGAGATCGTAAAAGTAGGCCTCCATGCAAAGCTGGACCACCGTCACGAAAGAGGCGATGATGACGATGAAGGCGGGAATGCGCACCTTGGGCGGGATCACCTTGCGCAGCAGGGAAACGACGATATTCGAGCCGAGCAAAACGAAGGTTGTCGCAAAGCCCATACCGAGACCGTTTTCCGCGCTGGTCGTCACCGCCAGGGTCGGGCAGAGGCCGAGCAACAGGCGAAACACGGCATTTTCACGCCAGAGGCCCTTTCTGAATTCACTCATCAGACTCATTGGTGGCTCCCTTGTGCCGCAAGGACCTCGGCCTGGTGATCATGGAAGAACTGCAGCCCCTGGTGCACGGCCTTGACCACGGCCCGCGGCGAAATGGTCGCACCGGTGATCTGGTCGAAATCACCGCCGTCCTTCTTGACGCGCCAGTCTGCACCCGCCAAAGTCTTCCCCCTGAACTGGCCCTTGAATTCATCGCGGTTGATCTTGTCGCCGAGGCCCGGGGTTTCAGCGTGGCTGAGAATCTCGAGGCCAACGACCCTGCCCTCCTGATCAACCCCGACCATCATGGTGATATTGCCGCTGTAGCCATCAGGGGCGACGACCGAAAAGGCCACCCCGGTCACGGCCCCGTCCTTGCGGCCCCGGAAGAAGGTGCGCTTCAGATCGCGGCCTTTCTTGTCCTGGCCGGCAACCAGCTCAACCGTATCCGCATCGGGACTGTTGTCGAATGGCGGCAGAACGGTCTGCAGCGCGCGCAGGGTCTCCAGGCGGCGCTGTTCGGCAATCGGCTCGCGGGTCTGCGACTCCACCAGCGACAGCAGCAGGCCGGCACCCAAAGTGATCAGGGTCAGAGCGAGGACCAGGCGGGGCAGTCCGTTCATATCAGCCCTTCCCGGCCTGGACGCCGAAGGTCCGCGGCCTCAAGTAACGGTCGATCAGCGGCGTCGCCGCATTCATCAGCAGGATGGCGAAAGAGACCCCTTCGGGGTAGCCGCCGAACAGGCGGATCAGCACGGTGAGCAAACCGCAGCCCACGCCGAACAACAACATGCCCCGCGGAGAGACCGGGGTGGTCACCATGTCGGTGGCCATGTAGAAAGCACCGAGGACCAGGCCGCCGGTCACCAGATGAAAGATTGGGCTGGGGTACTTTGCCGGGTTGATCAGCCAGAACAACCCCGAAAGCACGACCACGCTGCCGACAAACGCCGCAGGGATGTGCCAGGTCAGGATGCGCCGGTAAAAGAGATAGGCCGCACCGATCAGGAGCGCCAGGGCGGACACTTCGCCGATACAGCCGGCCATGTTGCCGAGAAAATACTGTGCCGTGCCGCCCTGCAGTTCAACAGGGGCCTGCCCGGTCAGCATGACGGCATTCTTCCAGGCGCCCAGAGGGGTCGCCGTCGTCACCAGGTCCAGGCCGGAGCCGAGCGGCGCCGGGGCCGACCAGGTCGTCATCTGCACCGGGAAGGAGATCAGCAGGACGACCCTGGCCACCAGGGCAGGATTGAAGGGGTTCGAACCGAGCCCGCCATAGACCTGCTTGCCGATGACGATAGCGATCACCGCGCCGAGCAGGGTCAGCCACCAGGGACTGGTCGGCGGCAGGTTGAGGGCCAGCAGAACGCCGGTAATCGCAGCGCTGCCGTCGGCAATGGTGACCGGCTGCCCCATGAGACGCTGGCAGACCGCTTCGGTCCCAAGGCAGCCGAGAATTGCCAGCAGCAGGACCAGAAGTGCCGAAAGGCCAAAGAAGTACACCGCCACGGCACAGGCCGGCACCAGGCTGTAGAGTACGGCCCGCATCACCTTGGCGGTGGTTTCGCCCGAGTGAATGTGCGGCGAGGAGGACAGGTAGAGCTGCTGGCTCACTTCGTTCACTCTTTCCTCTTCTTGGCAAGTATGGCTGCCTTGCCGAAACGTATCACCTGCACCAGCGGGATAGAAGACGGGCAGACGTAGCTGCAGCTGCCGCACTCGATACAGTCCATCGCACGGTATTCCGCCGCTTCCGCGCTCAGGCTCCGGCGGGCATAGGCGGCGATCGTGGTGGGCAGCAGATTCATCGGGCAGGCCTGCACACAGCGCGCGCAGCGGATGCAGGGCCCTTCCGGCTGCGGGTCAACATCCTCGTGGCGCAGCAGCAGCAGGCCGGAAGTCCCCCGGGTCGCCGGCACATCGAAGCCGAGCTGGGCAAATCCCATCATCGGCCCACCCAGGATAATCTTGCCCGGCTCTTCAGCCAGGCCGCCGCAGACATCGACCAGGTGAGAAAGCAGTGTGCCGATCCGGATGCGCAGGTTTTTCGGCTCGCGAATGGCAGGTCCGGTGACGGTACAGACCCGTTCAATCAGCGGTCGACCGTGGACCACCGCATCGGCGACGGCAGCGGCCGTCGATACGTTGTGCACCGCGACGCCAATATCCATCGGCAGCCCTCCCGAAGGGACTTCCCGGCCGGTCACTGCGTTGATCAGCTGCTTTTCCGCCCCCTGCGGGTATTTGACCTCGAGGGAGATCACTTCGACCGGCGTCCCGGCACACATTTCGCTGATCAGGGCAATCGCATCCGGCTTGTTCGCTTCAATGCCGATCACCACCCTCTCGACGCCGAGCACATACTGCAGCAGGGCAACCCCCTGCAGGATACGCTCCGGCTCCTCGAGCATCATCCGATGATCGGCGGTCAGGTAAGGTTCACACTCGACACCGTTGAAAATCAGCGTCTTGATCGGCTTTTCCGGAGGCGGCGACATCTTGACATGCGCAGGAAAAGCCGCTCCGCCCATGCCGACCACTCCGGCCTGGCGGACCTTTTCAACGATTTGCTCCGGAGAGAGCTCACCCGGGTCCGCTGGCTGCAACTCCGGCGACCAGCGGTCCTCGCCATCCGGCCTGATCACGACTGCCGGCAGCGCCATCCCCCAGGGGTGAGGACGTTTTTCGACGGCCAGGACTTCACCTGATGTCGGGGCATGCACCGGAACGGAAACAAACCCCTTGGCCGAGCCGACCACCTGGCCCTTGAGCACCTGCTGCCCGACCTCTACGCAGGGTACGGACGGCGCCCCGATATGCTGGGCCAGCGGCACAATCAGTTCTGCGGGCAGGGGGCAGTCTTCTATCGCCAGGTGCGCAGACCACTGCTTATTGTCCGGAGGGTGTATGCCGCCTGCGAAAGTCTTCCGTTTCATATCTGCCAATCGATTATGCGCTGCGCACATCAGGCCGCACGCGGCTTGCCTGGCACAGCCGGCACCAGGCTGCTGCCTTCCGGATATCCTGCTGTAAAATCACGGATGCACTTGGTCGGGCACTTGGCGATCGCCTCGTCGGCATCGGCAGAGTGCTCGTAAACCACAGATGCGAGGAAATTGTCAATCTGATAGGCGTCGGGAACGGTTTTCTGGCAGATATGGCAACCGATGCAGCCGACCTGGCAGTACTTGCGCACGACGGCGCCCTTGTCGTGGCTGTTGCAGAGCACATGAACAGTGGCGTCATAGGGCGTCATGCGAATGACGTTGCGCGGGCAGACGGCAATGCACTTGCGGCAACCGGTACATTTTTCCCGGCTGATAACCGCCAGGCCATCGGCTGTCATTTCAATGGCGTCAAACGGGCAAATCCGTTGGCAGGAGCCGAGCCCCAGGCAGCCGCCGGGACAGGTCTTCGGCCCGCCGGCAATGCGTTGCGCCGCCGTGCAGTCTTCCAGTCCCACATAACGGTATCTGGACTGCGCCCGGCGATTATCTCCCTGGCAAACAACCACGGCAATTTCCCGCGCCGCAGCCGAGGCTTCGACACCCAGGATGCGGGCCAGCGTCGTGACGACATCTGCACCGCCCGGCGGGCACAGGTTCAAGTCAACCGTTCCGGCCACCAGAGCCTTGGCATACCCTGCACAGCCGGGGAACCCGCAGGCTCCACAGTTAGCCCCGGGCAGGACCTCGAGGGCGGCCAGTTCGCGCGGATCGACCTCGACGGCAAATTTCTTCGCGGCGAGGCCCAAAGCAACGGCGGCAATCATGCCGATTAGTCCAAGGCTCAATACAGCTGCGAGCATAAATCAACCTTGCAATAAGTCTAGCGGGCGCACAACCCCGGCACAGGGCCTCATCTAACCCTTGACCAAGCCGGCAAAACCCATGAAGGCCAGCGACAACAGGCCGGCGGTCACCAGGGCGATGGCCGTGCCGCGGAAGCTCTGCGGTACGGCGCAGAGTTCAAGCCGTTCGCGCAGGCCGGCAAACAGCACCAGGGCCAGGGTAAACCCGAGTGCGGCGCCAATGGCAAAGACGACTCCCTCCAGGAAGTTGTAATCCTTTTGGATATTGAGAACCGCCAGGCCCAGGACCGCGCAGTTGGTGGTAATCAACGGCAGGAAAATCCCCAGGGACTGGTAAAGGACCGGGCTGACCTTCTGGATCACCATCTCCACCAGCTGCACCAGCGAGGCAATCACCAGGATAAAGGCGATGGTCTGCAGGTATTCGATGCCGAACGGGATGAGGACGAAATACTGGACGAACCAGGTCACGACCGTCGCTACGGTCATAACGAAGGTCACCGCCATCCCCATCCCCAGCGCGGTTTCCACTTTCTTGGAAACCCCGAGGAACGGACAGATGCCGAGGAAACGCGCCAGAACGAAGTTGTTGACGAAGATGGCGCTTACCATGATGACGAGCAGATCAGTCATGCGTCCTACCCTGTAAATTGGTCAGACCAGTGGTTATAAAACAGTTGTCAATCAATGTCAAACGCTAATCCGACAAGAATCTTTTAGTTTTACTTCAAAAATGCCAGGCATGCAATAAACAGTTTAAATGTCCGCAAGGTCGAACACGATAAGAGTAATTCATTGCAGCGGGCAAACCGTTTTGTCAAAATAATTTTAGCCTGGCTAAAACGACTTCCGTCCTCCAGGACCTCACTCCGGATGGCGGGACAACCAGTCCTCAGCTTGACAGCCCACGGCGGCTATGTTAACAGACGGACTGCAATTCCGGACTCGTCCGGAGCATCGATCACGACAGCTTGCGCAAAACCAGATGATCCGGTCAAAGCGACCCGAGCCGAACTCAAGGAGCCACCATGAATCACCAGAAATCTTCCGACCTCTTTGCCAGAGCCAAGCAATTTATCCCGGGCGGCGTCAACAGCCCGGTCCGCGCATTCAAATCCGTCGGCTGCGATCCGATTTTCATCGCCCGTTCCGCCGGCTCGAAAATTTACGACGCCGACGGCAACGCCTACGTCGATTATGTCGGCTCATGGGGCCCGATGATCCTCGGTCACTGCCACCCGAAAGTCGTGGAAGCCATCCAGCAGACCGCCGCAACCGGTGCCTCCTTCGGCGCCCCCACGGCCCGGGAGACACAACTGGCCGAAATGGTCTGTGAAGCCTTCCCGAACATTGAAAAGATTCGTATGGTCTCTTCCGGCACGGAAGCGACCATGAGCGCCATCCGCCTGGCACGCGGCTACACCGGCCGCGACAAGATCCTCAAGTTCGACGGCTGTTATCATGGCCACGCCGACTCCCTGCTGGTGAAAGCCGGCAGCGGCCTGGCAACCTTCGGCGTGCCGACATCTCCCGGCGTCCCGGCCGACTTCGCCAAGCACACCCTGACCGCCACCTACAACGACATTGAAGAGGTCAGGGCGCTGGCGGCGGCCAACCGCGGCGAGATCGCCTGCATCATTCTCGAGCCGGTCGCCGGCAACATGGGCTGTGTCGCGCCCCGGCCCGGGTTTCTCGAGGGCCTGCGCCAGCTCTGCGATGCCGAAGGGATCGTCCTGATCATCGATGAGGTCATGACCGGCTTCCGGGTTGCCTACGGTGGAGCCCAGGAGCGCTTCGGGGTCCGCGGTGACCTGGTCTGCCTCGGCAAGATCATCGGTGGGGGGCTGCCGGTCGGCGCCTTCGGCGGCAGGCGGGAGATCATGGAACGCCTCTCCCCGGAAGGCGGTGTCTACCAGGCCGGGACCCTCTCCGGCAACCCCCTGGCCATGAGCGCCGGGATCGCCACCCTGGAACTGCTCAAGCAGGAGGGCTTTTACCAGTCCATCGAAGAGAAGAGCGCCTATCTCTGCAAGGGGCTGCAGGAAGCGGCCGCCGAAGTCCGGGTGCCAACCTCACTGCAGCGGGTCGGCGGCATGTTCTGCACCTATTTCCAGGCGCAGGAAGTCTTTAATTTCAGCGATGTCCAGCCGGAGGCGCCAAAAGTGTTCGCCAGATTCTTCCGCAGCATGCTCGACCAGGGAGTCAACCTGGCCCCGTCGCAGTACGAAGCCGGCTTCATGAGCATCGCCCACTCCCGGGAAGACCTCGACAAAACCATCGAAGCGGCGCGCCAGGCATTTAAACAGCTGTAACGCCATCACGTCTTGATTGAAAAGGGCCCTGCTTCAATGGTGAAGCAGGGCCCTTTCAGGTTGAGGAACTCGACCCAGAACGAAGACGTTTCCTGGGGGAAGCCCCTATCCTTCAGGTTGTGCAAGCTCAACTCTGGCCAAATCACCTATTTCGGCCTATCATTGGTTCGTATCGCGTGCAAATTCACCGCTTTTATGTAAAGGAGCAAATTTCATGGACATCAGGATTCGCAAGGCATCCCCGCTTCAGGTCAAAACAGCCTGTCTTGTGATCGGCATCTACGAGAAGGGCTTCTCCGAGTTGATTTACAAAGAACTCGACCAGCTGCTTGGCGGACTTCTGCATAAAGCCCGGCGCAGCGGTGAGTTCACGGGTAGGAAGGGCGAGCAGATCCTCTTCCAGCCGGCCGGCCAGCTGCCGGCCGAGCGGGTCCTGCTGGTTGGTCTCGGTCCGAAGGCGGAGGGCTCCCTCGACGGGATCCGCCTGGCAGCGGGCAGCGCCATGCAGGTGCTGACCAGCAAAAAGTTCGGCCAGGCCGCATTCGCCCTGCCGCTCTGCGCGGTCAGGCAATCAGATTGGGCCGACCGCGTCCAGGCCACGGCCGAGGGGGCTCTCCTGGCCGGCTACCGCTACGACCGGTTTCTCGGCGACAAGGCCAAAGAGGCCCGCAAACTGCCGCAGACATTGACCCTGCTCATCGAAAGCAACCATGACAAGCAGGCCTGCGAGTCAGCGCTGGACAGGGCGCAGAAGCTCTGCCGGGCCGTAATAACCGCGCGTGACCTGGTCAATGCACCGGGCAATGTCAAGTCGCCCGCATACCTCGCCGAACAGGCACAGGCCGCCGCCGACCAGTGCAGCCTGAAATGCAAGATTCTCGGCCAGAAGGAATTGACCAAAGCCGGTTGCGGTGCACTGCTCGGTGTCGCCCAGGGGAGCGTGCGCGAGCCGCAGATGATCCTCCTGGAACACCAGGGCGGGCAGAAGGGCCAGGCGCCGGTGGTCCTGGTCGGCAAGGGCGTGGTCTTCGACGCCGGCGGGATTTCCCTGAAGCCCGCCGAGAAAATGGACGAAATGAAGATGGACATGGCAGGCGGCGCCGCGGTCATCGGCACCCTGTTCGCCGCCGCCCTGCTCGAGTTGCCGATCAACCTGGTCGGCATCGTGCCCGCCGTGGAGAACCTCCCCTCGGGGACCGCGTACCGGCCCGGGGACATCCTGACCAGCCTTTCCGGCCAGACCATCGAAGTACTCAACACCGACGCCGAAGGGCGCCTGATCCTCGCCGATGCGCTGACGTATGCCAAACGCTACGAGCCGAGGATGGTCATCGACCTGGCGACCCTGACCGGGGCCTGCATCATTGCCCTGGGCCATCACGCCACGGCCGTCCTCGGCAATGATCAGAAGCTCGTGGATGCCCTGCTGAACGCCGGCAAGGAAAGCGGCGAGAGGCTCTGGCAGCTGCCGCTCTGGGACGACTACGATCAGCAGATCAAGAGTGATGTGGCCGACGTCAAGAACACCGGGGGGCGGCCTGCCGGAACGATCACGGCGGCGGCTTTCCTGAAAAAGTTTGCCGGCGACTTCGATTGGGCGCACCTGGACATCGCCGGCACCGCCTGGCGCGACCAGGACCAGCCGTACATCCCCAAGGGCGGGACCGGGGTCGGTGTCCGGCTGCTGGTTGCCTTCCTGCAGGACCTGGCCGGGAGCGTCAAATGACAGCCCTCACGGCAAGCTGCGGGAAGCACCCTTCCTGCGGCTTAGAGGGCGGCCGGGCGAAAGCGGGCGGGCGGCGGCACCCACCGTCGTGAGCGGCCTTTCACCTTGACAGGGGAGATAGCGGTTGCTAGTTTATTATGTTGAGCAATAACTGGCCAATGGCCTTACCTGACGACAACGGATCTGGTCATGCGAGTACTGGTTTGTGACAAATTTCCCACCGAAGGGCTCCAGGTCCTGGAACGGGCGGAAGGTATCGAGCTTGACTATCAGCCCGGGCTTTCGAACAAGCAGCTGCTGGAGGCAGTCGCCAACGCAGATGGATTGATTGTCCGGAGCGGCACCCAGGTCTCGGCAGAGGTCTTTAAGGCGGCCAAAAAACTCAAGGTGGTGGGCCGCGCCGGGGTTGGCACCGAAAACCTGGATCTGGAAGCGGCCAACCGCAAAGGGGTTGTCATCATGCATACCCCGTTCGGCAGCACAACCACCACGGCGGAGCACACCATCGCCATGGTCTTCGCCCTGGCCCGGCGGATACCGGCGGCCAACCAGTCGACCAAGAGCGGCAAATGGGAGTCGGAGCGCTTCCTCGGCATCGAGGTCGCCCGTAAAACCCTCGGCGTCTTGGGGGCCGGGAAAATCGGCCGCCTGGTGATCGAGCGGGCGCTCGCCCTGAAAATGAAACCGATCGTCTACGACCCCTACCTGGCCGAGGAGACCATCCGTTTGCTCGGCGCCGAACAGGTCGACTTCGACGAACTGCTGGCCCGTTCCGATTTCCTCACCCTGCACACACCGCTCAACGCAGAGACCGCCAATATTCTCGACGGCGAAACCCTGGCCAAAGTCAAGCCCGGCTGCCACATCATCAACTGTGCAACCGGAGGCCTGATCGATGAAGCAGCCCTGGCCCAGGCCATAAAATCCGGCCACGTGGGCGGGGCAGCCATTGACGTCTTCGCCAAGGAGCCCCCCGGCGCCGACCACCCGCTGCTCGGGCTCGATCAGGTCATCTGCACGCCGCATCTGCGCACCGCCACCCGCGACGCCCAGGTGAACGTCACGGTTCAGATTGCCACCCAGGTGGTTGACTTCCTTGGAAAAGGCATCATCGTCAACGCTGTCAACGTACCTTCGATCTCGGCCGACCTGCTGGCAACCCTGCGGCCGCACATCAACCTCGCCGAGCGTCTCGGCTCGTTCCAGGCCCAACTGTACGGCAAAGGCCTCGAGGAGGTCCGTCTCGAATACGCCGGCACGGTCACCAATCATCCGACCGAACCTTTGACCATGGCTGCACTCAAGGGCATCCTGACCCCGATGATCGGCCCTGAAGCCAATTATATCAATGCCCCGCACCTGGCCAGGGAACGTCGCATCCGCGTCACGGAAACCCGCAGCCAGGCAAGCCGCGGCTTCTCCAGCATGATCCGCCTGACCGTGGTGGGCACCGCCGGCGAACACGCGGTCTGCGGCGCCATGTTCGGCGACGACGAATATCGTATCGTGCGCGTCAACGGCTGCAACGTCGAAGCTCTCCCCGACGGCTATCTCCTGGTGCTGTTCAACGAAGATCGCCCCGGCATCATCGGCTTTATCGGCCAGGTGCTCGGCGATGCGCAGATCAATATCGCCGGCATGAACCTGACTCGCCAGTCAACCGATGGTCATGCGGTCTCCCTGATCAATGTTGACAGTTGCATTCCCGATGAAACTCTGGAAAAATTGCGTGCCCACCCGCACATCCTGGCCGCAAACCAGATCGTTTTATAAAAAGAAGGACTGAACGTGCCGAACACCATCGAAACGCGGTTGCCGACCGGCGTGAAAGATTTTTTGCCGGTCAAGGCAGCCAAGCTCGACTACCTGCAGAACACCTTGCGCAGCGTCTACCGATCTTGGGGGTTCCGCCCCGTAGCACCCGCCGTCCTCGAGGACCTGGCCGTACTCGAACTCGGCCTGGGCACGGACCTGCGCGAGAAGACCTTTCGTTTCGACGACCGCCAGACCGGCCGCCTGGTCGCATTCCCGCCGGACATGACGCCCCAGGTGGCACGGATCGCAGCGACCCGCATGCGCGAGATGCCGCTGCCCTTCCGCCTCTGCTATAACGGTCGCGTGCTGCGCCACACCGAGCAGCGCCTTGGCAAGGACCGGGAGATTTTCCAGTCGGGAGTCGAGTTGATCGGCCTGAGCGGTCCGGAGGCTGACGCGGAAATGATCGCCATGGCGGTCAAGTGCCTCCAGTCGGTCGGTGCCAGCGAGTTCACCATCGACATCGGTCAGGTCGAATTCCTGCGCGGCGTGCTGAATGGTCTGCCCCTTGATCCGGCCCAGTCGCGAGCGGTGCGCACCGCCATCGCCAGCAAGGACAGCTCCGGTTTGCAGCAGCTGCTCAAGGACCTGCCATTGACGGCCCAGCAGAAAACCGAATTGCTCGCCCTGCCCAAGCTCTACGGTGGCCGGGAAATCCTCGCCCAGGCGCGTCGATCGATCGCCAATCCTCTTTCCCAGGCGGCCCTGGACAACCTGGAAAAGATCCTCGAAGTCCTCACCGTCTACGGTGTCGAGGAGCACATCACATTAGACCTTGGTGAAATGCGCGGTTTCGATTACCATAGCGGACTGATCTTCCAGGGCTTCCTGTCCGGGTTCGGCCGGGCGGTCTGTGCCGGCGGTCGTTACGATGGCTTGACGGCCCGCTACGGATTCCCCGCTCCGGCCACAGGCTTTGCATTCAACCTCTACAACCTGCTGTTCGCGCTCGACCGGACCCTTGAAGAGCGCGCCGGGGAAGGGACGGATTTTCTGCTCTTCTCCGCGGGGCAAGACAAGGCGCCCGCCCAGCGCCTGGCAGCCGCCTTGCGCAACCAGGGATACTCGGTGGCCCGGGATATTATTGAACGCGACCAGGCGGCCAGCCTCGACTATGCCCGGCGCATGCATTATCGGTATCTCTTGGTGCTCGACGCAACGGATGAAAAACTGACCCTGATTCGCACAGCGGATGGCGAGACAAGCAGCTTAGCTCCCGCGACGCTCGAATCAGGACAATTCAAGATTTAACAGGACTTGGAGAATAACATGGCAAACGTCGTCATTATCGGCGCCCAATGGGGTGACGAAGGCAAAGGGAAGGTCGTCGACATCTATACCGAACATGCCCAGCAGGTGGTCCGCTACCAGGGCGGCAACAATGCCGGGCACACCCTGGTCGTCGGTGACCAGACCATCGTTCTGCACCTGATCCCGTCCGGCATCCTGCATCCCGGCAAGCGGTGCGTCATCGGCAATGGCGTCGTTCTCGACCCGAAAATCTTTCTCGGCGAAATCGAGAACCTCAAGAAAAAAGGCTATCTCAAGGACGACCGGCAGCTGCTGGTGGACAGCAACCTGCATGTCATCATGCCGTGGCACAAGGCCATCGACCTGGCCAGGGAAAAGGATGCCTCACGCAAGATCGGCACCACCGGGCGCGGTATCGGCCCGGCCTACGAAGACAAGATCGGCAGGCGCGGGATCCGCATGAGCGATTTGACCAAGCCCCAGGTGTTCCGACGCAAGCTCAAGGAAGTCTTGCCGGAAAAGAATTTCCTCCTGGAAAAGTTTTTCGGTGAAGCACCCCTCGACGAGGAGCAGATTTTCACCGAGTACTCGGGCTATGCCCAGCAGATCGAGAAATACATCGGCTGTTGTTCGAGCGCCCTGAGCGACGCCATCCAGGCAGGAGAAAACCTGCTGTTCGAAGGCGCCCAGGGGACCCTGCTCGACATCGACCACGGCACCTACCCTTACGTGACCTCATCGTCGACCTGCATTGGCGGTGTCAGCACCGGTACCGGGGTCGCTCCACGCCACATCACCGGCGTCGTCGGCATCACCAAAGCCTATTGCACCAGGGTCGGCGAAGGGCCTTTCCCCTCGGAGCTGCACGATGAAATGGGTGACCGGCTGCGCAAGGCCGGCAATGAGTTCGGCTCCACCACCGGCCGCCCGCGCCGCTGCGGCTGGTTCGACGCCGTCGCCATTCGCGAAGCCGTCCGCCTGAACGGCTTGACCGGTCTGGCGGTGACCAAGCTCGATGTTCTCAACGACCTGGACATCATCAAGGTCTGCACGGCCTACTCCTACCGCGGACAACTGCTCGAAGAGTTCCCCCGCGATGCCGACATCCTCGTGGAATGCACCCCGGTGTACGAGGAATTCGAAGGCTGGCGCAGCGATATCTGCGAAGCTCGAACCATGGCCGACCTGCCGGCGGCAGCCAAGGCATATCTTGGCAAGCTTGAGGAACTGGCCGGCTGCCCGGCCGTCCTGGTCTCCGTCGGCCCACGCCGCGACCAGACGATCCAGGTCAGCAACCCGTTTGCCTGACGGTACGACTTTTCCGGCACAAAAAAACGGACCGCGATTTGCGGTCCGTTTTTTTATCCCCCACAGGCAACTGGCGCCCCTACTGGATAAAGTAGCCGGCGACCCGCCAGCCCTCGCCCTCGAGCATCACGGTGACATACTCTGCAACACTCTCGGCATTCTGGAACCTGGATTCATAGTTGAGCAGAATATACTCGCCGTCCGGGCTGTCCTTGGCCGTGGTGGAGTAGCTTGCGCTCTGCTCCTTGCGCTCGACCAGTTCGCCGGATAACGCCCGCGCCTTGGTCAACTTATCGACCCATTCCTCCTGGGTCACCTTCTCCTGCATCAGCTTCGCCGCACCCTGCCAGCTCTCGGCATACTGCCCGGCATCAATCAGGTACAGAAATTCCATTGCCGCAGCGGTCGCTTTCTCGGCCTTTTCCTTGTCCGGCTTTTCGTTGAGCAGCGGGAAAAAAATCATAAAGAGAACCGCCAGGATGAGTACCGCATGAATGCGAAATTGTTTCGGGAACAAAATAACCTCCGGGATGTCTGAATTTCGAACCGTTTTCTACTATGAAAAAAAGGTCAGGTCTACATATTTCACATTTCCAGCCGATATGCACGTTTCGTGCAACGGGCAGAGCTTAGGCGTCCTGGCCCAGACGACGGAAAGCCGCCAGGACATCGTTCTGGTTGAGAATGCCGACCAGCTTTTGCGGGTCCTCCGAATCGACCACCGGGAAGTAGCTGACATTGCGATGCAGCTGCAGGACTTCCAGGGCCTCGCGCAGGGGCTGGTCGGGGCGCAGGCAGTAGGCTGCCGCGGTGGTCAGATCACCGGCGACCACCAGGGGGACCAGCGCCGGTTCAAAGAGCAGGTTGCGGATTTCCGTGTAGTCGATGACCCCGATAAAGCGGTTGCTGTCATCAACCACCGGGAAGCGGTCGTAGCGACTGTGGGCGATGTACTTGAGCAGGGCGTAGTAAGGGGTGCTGTGCAGCACCGTCTCGACGTTCTGCCGCATGATGTGCTTCACCAGGATGTCGCCGGGGTCCTCGAGGCGGTGGCCGATCGGCACTCCCAGGGAGCTGCGGAAATGATGCACGACGTTGTGCAGTCCTTCCAGGGCGCCGACCGGCGCACGCTTCTGCAACAGCGCCAGGATCGGCACTTCACCTGCGCTCACCAGGCCATGGCGCACCGCGAGCGGGCCCACCAGTTCGAAGACCACGACCGAGCCGAGAACGATAGTTTCGAGAAGTTTGCCGCCGACCGGCCAATGGTGGGCCAGCTGGCTGGCCAGGCCGATTGCAACTCCGGCCTGGGCCATCAACGTCAGACCGATATAACCCCTTTCGCTCGCACCGAAAGCTCCGAGGCGGGCGCCGATGGCCGCCCCCAGCCATTTACCGAGCGTGCGGGCCACGACATAGGCGACGCCGAGCAGGCCGATGTGCGTCAGGGTCTCGATGTGCAGATTGGCTCCGGCCAGCACGAAAAAAGCGACGTACAGCAGGTAGTCGACCTGGCGGATATCGCTCTGCAGGCGCGTCCAGCGCGGGCAGCTGTTCGCCAGGACCATGCCCAGGATCAGGCTGGCCAGCAGCGGGTCGAGCTGCAGGGCCCGGCAGATGGCGATATTGATGGCAATTCCGCCGAGCATCAGGATCTTGTTCTCACTCGGCAGTTCCAGCCGCTGGGCCCAGACCGACAGGGCAAACCCCATGGCGGCGCCGACCAGCACGGGTCCGCCCATACGCGTGGCGAGGACCGCAAAGCCCTCCCCCGGGAAGATCAGGATATGGGCGATAACGGCAAACCCAAGGACCGAGACGAGGTTATTGAAGCCCACCAGGGTCAGCACCAGGGCGGTCACCGGCCCTTCGGCTTCGTACTCGCGAATCACCATCAGGGTCGCGGCCGGGGCGGTGGCGACGGCAATGATGCCGAGGAACAGGGCGAAGGCCAGCGAGGTCTGCCAAAGGGACAGTCCCGGCACGACCTTCTGCAGGACCGCCAGGTTGATGGCCAGCACCGAGCAGGCCACCAGGGTGAAGGTCAACAGGATTTCGCTCCCGGAGAAGAGCAGGATGCGATGCCGCCAGCGGTCGAGGTGCTTGATTTCAAAAAGACCGCCGATGTGCATCAGGATCAGCGCCAGGGCCATCTCCGAAAGCGGGCGCAGCTCCAGGAGGACCTTCTGGGGCAGCAGCACTGGCAGGTTGGTCAGGTGGGCAAAGGACGGCCCGATCAGCAGACCGGTCAAGAGATAGCCGGTCACCCGCGGGATGTGACAGACCGAGGCCAGCCGACCGCCGATCAGGGCTCCGAGGAAGATAAAAGACA